>MFHO01000010.1:33417-66770 GCA_001778635.1 Candidatus Giovannonibacteria bacterium RIFCSPHIGHO2_02_FULL_45_13
CGTCGATAATGCCTGTGGATACCGCTATTGACACGATTTATCAGCTTGCTATAATGAAAGTACAATTTGGGATTTTCCCACTGATCCCCGCCTAAAAAGGGCGGGGTGACGATTTTATGAGCCGTAAAACTTCAAAAATTCTTCTTTAACTTTCTTAAAATCAACGCCATCTAATTCGCCGATTCTATTGGTAAGGCGTTTTTTATCCAAAATCCTTGCCTGATTCAGCATTATCCAGCGTTTTTCCTTATGGATTGTAATTTCTACATACCAGCTACCCCGTTTTTCCTGCTTGGTAATGGGCAGTCCCAAAAAAGAATTACCAGTCAATTTGCGAAAAACCAGAACCGGCCTGCGGAATTTTTCTCCTTTTCCGAACATTTCCTCACCTAAATTTATTCCTAAACTGCACCACCAAATATCTCCCTGCTTAAAAATTATTTTGGTTTCCTTTCTCCACAAAACCGATTTTAGTTTGCACCAATCTTGCAAAGTTTTTATATAATCGGCGATCATTTACAAACCTTATCAAACCCCTCGCATGTTTTCAATTATAAAAAAATAACTCCGAAAATCGGGAGGATTGTCCACCATTTGGCGATTACAGGGTCGGCAAAAAGCTTAAGGACAGAAGACGAAAGATTTAGAGTATTATTTTTAATCAGTTCCGCCGGAGCCAGCGACAAAATTGACGCCGCAAGAAACCCGGCCGCTAAAACGGCGAGCAAAATAATTTCCCACCAAACGCAGTTATCGTGCGCTTGCCTGGCAAACGCGCGGGATAAAAAGAGCGCTAAAAGCAAAAGCGCCGCCAAAAAAATACCCGCTCTGAACATAAAAATCTCATTCGGAGCGCGTCCGCCTAAAATAGAATCAATCGGGAAATAAGGAAAAATCACAAGCAAAACGTAAAGCGCGAGCATTGTAAGCGCCATTTTTTTCTTGCCTCCCGAAATCCCCCAAAAAAATCCAGCCGCTACAAGCATCAAAACAAACACCATATCCCACGCGGGGTTCTTGAGCATAGATAAGTATGTCATATGCCTCTATTATAAGCCTTCTTTCTCCAAATCCGAAAGGAGTTTTTTGGCTTGCGGTGAAAGTCTTTTTGGAAGTTTTGGATAGAGGCGGATTAAAAGATCGCCGCGTTGAGCGCGCGCTTTCGAAACTCCTTTTCCGCGAAGGCGCAGAAAGTCGCCGGATTTTGAAAGCTCCGGAATGCGCACAGAAATTTTGCCATCCAGAGTATCAATAGTTTCTTCTCCGCCCAAAAGCATGCGAGAAACAGGCAAATGCAAATCCATCAAAATATCATACCCCTCGCGCCGGAAAATATGGTGCGGTAAAACATGGATTCTAACATAGAGGTCCCCTGCTTGGCCTTTGGAAACTTCCTCCCCCAAACCGGTAAGTTTTATCGCCTCTCCATCGCGGATTCCGGGAGGAATCACTATTTCAATGCCTTGAGATTGCCTTAAAACTCCAGCTCCGCGACACTGCTTGCAAGCGCGCTCCGGCGCCTCACCGCGCCCGCGGCAATGAGAACATTCTGCAAGAGAGGTGAAAGAACCAAAAAGCGAACGGCGCGTTTCGCGAACAGTGCCAGTACCCTGACAAGTCGCGCATTTTTTCAGGCCTGTCCCCGGCTCTGCGCCAGCACCTCCACAAATTTCACATTTTGATGTTTTTTCAATAACAACGCTACGATTTCCGCCAAAAACGGATTCTTGGAACGAAATATCAATGCCCAGAGAGATATCACTGCCGCGCTTTTGACGCCGAGCGCCCGTTCTGCCGAAACCACCAAATCCGCCAAGAAAATCTTCAAAAATATCGCCAAGGTCGGCGCCGAACCCGCCTTCAAAGCCAGAAAAATCGAATCCTCTGAAACCTCCGGCTCCGCCTTGCTGTGAAAAAGTTTGCCCGAACTGATCATATTGCCGTCTTTTCTGATCGTCTCCCAACACCTGATAGGCTTCATTGATTTCTTTAAATTTTTTCTCATCACCCCCTTTTTTATCCGGATGATGCTCATGCGCCAACTTTCTGTACGCTTTTTTGATTTCCTCCTGCGACGCACCATTCTTCACCCCCAAAATTTCGTAGTAGTTTTTAGACATGATTTATGCTGCTGATTATAAACTGGTTTTAATCCTCGATCCAAAAATTTAAATACCGTTCCTCAACTCCGTGTTTTGCCGCGTACTCTCTACACTTTTTGTATTCTTTTGATTTTAACTCTTTCTCTAGCGGCATTTTAAATATTTTCTCCGGCAAAACAACGTACAGTATTTTCTTATTCCAAAAATGTGCGTACCAAGCATCTTTCATCTCTCTAGCAAAAATGTTGAGCGTTTTGTTAACGTCTTTATCAGTTATCTTTAACTTAAAATCATGCCAAATCGGGACTGGGGGATATTCTGGATGGCGTTCAACAATAACCTTAATCTTATCGAATTTATTTAAAACCGTTGGATTTTTTAACGATTCTGACAAAACAAATCCTTTAAACATGTTACTTTTTCTCCCCGTCCACATCTTTATAATCTGCGTCCTTAACGTCAGGCCCTTTATCTTCCGGTTTTTCGCCCTGCTTATACATCGCTTCGCCGATTTTGGAGAGAGATTGCGCCAAGGCGGTTTCTGCGTTGCGGATTTCAGAAACATTATTGCCATCTTTTGCTTTTTTTAACACCTCTATTTTTTGATTAACCTCGTCTTTAACAGCCTGATCTACTTTACCTGCCTTGCCGTCAGGCAGGTCTCCTGCATCTCTCAAAGATTTCTCCGCCGTATAAACCAATGCGTCTGCGCGGTTTTTGGCCTCAATTAATTCTTTCTTTTTTCTATCCTCATCAACATGCAACTCCGCATCTTTTTTCATTTTCTCGATTTCATCTTTAGATAGTCCAGTGGAAGCTTCGATGCGAATTGATTGTTCCTTGTTTGTCGCCTTATCCTTGGCTTTCACCGACAAAATTCCGTTGGCATCAATGTCAAAAGATACCTCAACCTGCGGCATGCCTCTGGGAGAGGGCGGGATCCCGTCCAAAATAAACCGCCCCAAAGTTTTGTTGTCCGCGGCCATCTCGCGCTCGCCCTGCAAAACATGTATTTCCACAGACGTTTGGTTATCAGCAGCGGTTGAAAAAACCTGCGTCCGCGCAACCGGCACTGTCGTATTTTTTTCAACAATTCTCGTCATAACCCCTCCCAAAGTCTCAATCCCAAGCGAGAGCGGCGTAACATCCAATAACAAAACATCTTTTACATCCCCCTGCAAAATCCCCCCTTGCACAGCAGCGCCAACCGCTACAACTTCATCCGGGTTAATGGAGAGATTAGCCTCTTTTCCAAAAAGGTTTTTTATTCCTTCCTGAATTGCAGGCATTCTAGTCTGCCCTCCCACCAGAACGATCTCATCAATATCTTTTAATTCAAATTTGGCTTCGCGGACAACATTTTTGGTAATTTCAAAAGATTTCTCCAAATAATCTCTCACCAAATCCTCAAGTTTGGCGCGAGCAAGCTTCATAAGCAAATGCCTGGGGCCGGAGGCGTCTGAAGTGATGAAAGGAATATTTATTTCCGTTTCCAGCGCGGTTGACAACTCGTGTTTCGCTTTTTCCGCAGCCTCTCTAAGACGTTGGAGGGCCAGCGGATCTTTGGTTATATCAACTCCGCTTTCTTTTTTAAATTCGCTGCCGATATAGCCGATGAGCTTTTGGTCAATGTCATCTCCGCCTAAATGCGTATCCCCGCCTGTCGCTTTCACTTCAATAGTATCTGCGGTAATTTCCAAAACGGATAGATCAAAAGTCCCGCCGCCGAAATCATAGACCACAATTTGCTCATTTTTTTTCTTGTCTAAACCGTAAGCCAAAGCGGCCGCAGTAGGCTCATTTAAAATTCTGCGGACTTTAAACCCCGCGATTTCTCCGGCCGCTTTTGTGGCTTGGCGCTGCGAATCATCAAAGTACGCCGGCACTGTTATTATGGCCTCCTCAATTTTATCGCCGAGTTTGGCTTCGGCGTCCGCTTTCAGCTTTGCAAGCACCATCGCGGACACCTCTTCGGGTCTGTACCATTTTTCATTAATTTTAACGTCAACCCCGCCGTTTTGTGATTCGCGCATTTCGTAAGGAAGCAGGGTTTTGTCGCGCTTGACCTCCGAATCGCTAAATTTGCGTCCTATCAAACGCTTCACAGAAAAAATTGTGTTTTTGGGGTTTGTGACAGCTTGGCGCTTAGCCAAAATACCAGTCAGCCTTTCTCCGGCTTTTGAAAAAGCAACAACGGACGGAGTCGTGCGGACCCCCTCCGCGTTTTCCAATATTTTCGGAACTCCTCCCTCGACAATCGCCATCGCCGAGTTGGTTGTTCCTAAGTCTATCCCAAGTATTTTTGCCATGAAATTATAATACTAATCTACTAATTTTATTCGAATGATACGAATATACAAATTGATTTGTTGCATTTGCATATCATTCGTTGATTTGAATTTCATAATGCCCAACTTTTACTTTTGATGGGCGCAGGACCCGGTTATAAATAGTGTATCCTTTTTGTAGCTCTTCTAAAACCGCACCGTCTTTTTCTTTTTCTGAAACCTCAACTTGCTCTAAAGCCTCATGATAAAGCGGATCAAATTTTGCGCCCCTGGCCTCTATTGGTTCTACTCCATCTCTTTTTAAAATTTCCCTAAGCTGCGCATAAATATGTTTATCGCCGGCAATTTCTAAAGAATCAGCCACAGCCAGCATTTCCCGCAAAACCTTCTCCGCCGCGAATTTCACGAATTCCGCACGTGCTTTTTCCTCGTCTTTTCTCGCGTTTATAAAATCTGCCTTCGCCCTCTGCCAACCAGCCAAATATTCCCCTTTTTCTTTTTCGCATGCTTTCAAATTTTCACGCAACTTTTTTAATTTATCAACCAGCCCCTCCTCTTCTATAACTTCGTTTTCAATGCTTTCCTCGTCTGGCATGTTTTTTATTCTTACTTTTAATATCCTTTGCCGCGTATTTTAAAACCGACGCGGCTTTTTCGTAATTCATTCGTTTGGGTCCGGCAGAGAAAACGGCGCATCTCCCCAATTCATCGTCATCAAAAAATACACTTGCTATTCCGAATCCGCTGACGCGAAAAGTTGGTTCATAATCAAACTTTGCGTTTTTTTTCAGCTCCAGCAAATTGCTTTCCATGTTTTCTGCAAAATCCGCGAACTCGGCGGCTAAATTACGTTCCTCGAACTCCGGGGAACGCAAAACTTCAGACATGCCTCTTGCAAAAAATTTTTCTTCGGTGTCCAAAAGGCCAACGCCAGAAAAAAGTTTAAGATGGCCGGCAATCGCGCGCGAAAGCTCATCAAAAGCAAAGCCTGTCTCTTGCTCCATATTCTCAAAAATTTTATCAATGCGCGCGCAGAGCTCTGCTTCCGGCTGTCTCACAGACATTAAATGCCCGATAAAATAGCGATAACCTTTTTCGGTTGGCGCCCTTCCAGCGGAAGTATACGGCTGGTAAAGATATCCTTCTTTGTCCAGCGCGAGCATCGTATTGCGAATGGTCGCCGGGCTTACCTCCAACTTCAAACCTCCAACCACCATGTTAGAAGATATCGGAAAAGCGGTGTGGACATAATCCCGCACAATAAACCCTAAAATATCCTCTTTTCTCTGATCTAGTCTCATTTTTTCGTACTATTCGTAAAAATTCGTACTTTCGTAATCTTAGCAAATTAGCACTCTCTCTGCAAGAGTGCTAACGTATGAAAATCAATCTGGTTTCGAACACAATTTACCGTTTCGCCCACTGCGGGGCCTTCCTTGCTTTTTTGAGGCCGAATTTGCGACGTTCTTTCATCCGCGGGTCGCGTTTTAAAAAGCCGAGTTGTTTTAAAGTTTTTCTGTACAAAGGATCGGCTTTTAAAAGCGCGCGGGCGATGCCCATTCGCAAGGCTTCAGCCTGCGAATGAATTCCGCCGCCTTTTATCTTTGCAGTAACCTTAAACGCGCCTTCTTGGCGCACGGCTCGCAAAGCGTCTTCGGAGATTTTTTTAAGAGTCGGGGTCGGGAAATAAACAGCATGAAGCTTATCGTTTACTAAAATATTTTCTTTGCCGGTTTTGTCTTGAAAAAGCCTCACACGAGCCACAGAGGTCTTGCGCCGGCCAACAGCTTCAAAATATTTAGCGCTATCTGTCTTCGCCATGATAAATAATTAAATTTTTAATCATTCCCTTTTTCAAACGATTCCTTGGAAGCATTCCGGAAATGGCGCGGCGCAAAACTTCGCGCTTGTCCTTTTTTGCCACCTCCAAAGCACTTATAGTTTTTCTACCGCTTGGATAGCCAGAATAGCGCGCGTAAAAACTGTTTTTTAGTCTTTTTTCGGAAAAATTTATCTTGTCAACGTTTTTTACGATCACTTTGGGTAACACTGTCCGGTGCGGCAGAAAATCCGCGTCAGTTTTTCCGCGCAAAGCCAAAGCTATGTTGGACGCAACCCGCCCTAATTTTTTATTCGCAGCATCTATAATTATTTCGCGTTTCATACGAATTCTATAATTGCCATCTTGGCTGCGTCGCTCTTCCGCGGCAAGAGTTTTATAATGCGCGTATACCCGCCCTTTCTTTCTCGATATTTTGGAGCAATTTCTTTAATGAGTTTTTTCGCGGCCTCCGCAGAAAGAAACTTGCTTGACTTTTCAGCGCGCGTAACCAGCTTTTCGGCAACTCCGCGCAATTCCTTAGCCCGCGCAAGCGTTGTTTTTATTTTGCCCCTCATAATCAAGGCCTCCGCAAGACTTTTAAGAAATGCCCGCCTTTGATTTTTTTCGCGGTGGAATTTGCGCGCCATTGTTAATCGCTTACTCTCTTAATGCTAATCCCAATTTTGCCAAGGCTTTTTTTATTTCCGAAACAGCTTTATCGCCTATTCCTTCCAGCTCTTTAATTTCGGCTTCTGAGTTTAGCGCGATATCTTCCGGCAATCCAATTCCGGCAGCTAAAAGAGCGTTTTTGGTTCTTGCGGAAAGCTTCATGCCTGCGAATTTTTTCTCAACTATTTCTTTGCCGGCCTCGCTGCCACGGACAGGCTCTTCGCTCTTTTCATCGCTTACGAAAATATCCAGTTGCTCAATTTGTTTTTTCATAATCACAAGAGCCTGTTTGAAAGCTTCGCGAGGAGAAATTGTCCCATCGGTTTCTATAAACAATCTCACAAGATTATAATCCGTGCGGTCGCCAACGCGCATATTTTCAACTTCGTATGTGGCCCTGCGAATCGGCGTGAATATCGCGTCTAAGACAAGAGTGCCGACTGAAACTTTGTCTTTCATCAATTCTTCAGACGGCACAAATCCAATTCCTTTTTCAATTATCAATTCCGCGATAAAACGCGCGCCTTTGTCGGTTAAAGTAGCGATATGCTGATCGCGGTTTAAAAGTTCCAATTGGGTTGGGCATTTTACGTCCTTGCCTTTTATTTCTTTCGCGCCTTTTGCGTCTAAAACCGCTGTCTCCGGCCCGTCTCCGTGCAGCTTAAACCGCAATTGTTTTAAATTTAACAAAATCGTGACAACGTCTTCCAAAACGCCCGGAAGCGTCATAAATTCATTACTGGCCCCTTCAATCTTCGCGCGAGTTACCGCGGCGCCCGGCAAAGAAGAAAGTAAAATTCTCCGCAGCGAATTGCCGATAGTGTGCCCGTACCCCGGGTAAAAGCCTTCTAGCTCGTAGACCCCCTTACTCTCATTTTCCGAAACGACCTTGGTATGCACCGGAGAAACAATATTGTAGTCCATAAAATAATAAAATCTTTAACGCGAGTAATATTCGACTATTGAACTTAAATTATATGATTTAATAAAATCTTCTGCTTGCGGCAGAGAAACGACTTTGCCTTTAAAATTTGTCTTATCCAATTCCAGCCAAGCCGGCGGGGCATATTTTTTAAGCGTCGCGCCTAAATCAACAAACAAAGCTCTCTGGCGGCTTAAAGAACGAATTTCTATTTCATCTCCGACTTTCAGCCTATGCGAAGGTATTGTCACTTTTTTGCCATTCACGATAACATGTCCGTGATTTACAATCTGCCTCGCCGCAGCCCTGGTTTGGGCAAAACCGAGGCGATAAGTAATATTATCCAACCTCATCTCCAAGCTTGCAACAACCGCTTCGCCAGTCGGCACAGAGCGCTGTGAAATTGCTCTTAGCACATAATTTCTGAATTGCCGCTCTCGTAGGCCGTAAAGAAATTTCACGCGCTGCTTGTCGCGCAATTGCGCCCCGAATTCTGAAAGTCCTCTTCGGAACGCTTTCCCGTGCACGCCGGGCGGATAGGGTTTGCGCTTATACGCGCACTTCTCTCGTCCGCACACGGACATACCCAATCTTCTGCATGTTTTACAATTAAGTCTCATACTCTGCGCGATTTAGAAGGCCTCGGACCGTTATGCGGAATCGGCGTAATGTCTCTGATAGAATAGACATCGAAGCCTTGGGCAACGAATGAGCGCAGTGCCGCGTCTCTCCCCGCGCCAACGCCATTTACCAGAGCATTTAATGTTTTAATGCCGGCCACTTTAGCCTTCTCTCCTAAAAATTCGGCTACTTTGGTCGCAGCGTACGGAGTGCCTTTTTTTGCCCCGGAAAAACCCAGAGACCCCGCGCTTGCGGATAAAATAACATCGCCACTAGTGTCCGAAACGGAAATAATGGTATTGTTGTAAGTTGAAAGTATATGTATTACTCCTTCGGTGAGTTTCCTCTTTGGCGCGGCAGATTTAACCGCGGCGGCTCTCCCGTCCTCGGTCGTCAAATCAACTTTTTGAATTATGCGTTTTTTCCCCATTTTATTTATAGTGAGCTTGTCGAACTATTTTTTCTCTAGTTTCCTCTTCCCGGACATCATGGTCTTGCGGACATTGCCGCGCCTCGTGCGGGAATTTGTTTTTGTCCTTTGCCCTCTTACCGGCAAATTTCTGGCGTGTCTTGAGCCGCGATAGGATTTTATGTCTTTTAAGCGTTTTATATTTAAAATAATTTCGCGGCGTAGCTCGCCCTCAACTTTATGTTTTTTTTCAATAATATCCCGTAGCCTGCCGATTTCCGGAGCAGTCAAATCCTTAGCGCGCTTATTCTGATCAACCTTGGCCGAGATCAAAATTTGTTCCGCCGAAGACCGGCCAATGCCGTAAATATACGGCAAAGATACGGAAATTTTTTTATTATCTGGGATATTTACCCCCGCGATGCGAACCATATTATTTATAGTGAGCTTGTCGAACTAGCCCTGTCTTTGTTTATGTTTCGGATTCGGGCAAGTTATAAAAACTCGTCCGCCCCTGCGTACGACCTTGCATTTATTACATCTTGGTTTTACCGAAGCTCTTACTCTCATATCATAATCTTTTTATAATCCGCCCGCGCGCGTCATCATAAGGGCTAAATTCCACTAAAACGCGGTCGCCGACCAATACTTTAATGTAATTTACGCGCATCTTGCCCGAAAGATGGCCTAGGATTTCCTTGCCGTCTTCCAGCAAAACACGGAACATTGCCGAAGGCAATGCCTCAATCACTTGCCCTTCCTTTATAAGCTTATCTTTAGACGACGCGTGCATTAAACAATAAGTATCTGTATCTTAGCTTTACTGCAAAATAATGTCAATACGGTATGGTTAATCAAGTAATTGTAGAAATTCTTCAACAATAATTTCCTTACCAGAAAGAATCGGTAACTGCGACATAAGTTAGAGTGTAATAGTGTGCAAACTCAATTCTTTTGGGTGATAAGATTTAAGAGCCTCGCTATTTTCCTTTTCTTCAGCGACCAAATAAATAACTTCTCTAATATTTCTTAATGCCTCGTCTAAGGTTTTCCCTTGTGCGTAGCAGCCCTCTAAGATTGGGCATTCGACAACATAAAACTCGTCCTCATCCTTTTCCGCAACAAGAGGAAGCTGTAAATTACGTAATTTTGACAAAATTTTGGATTTATTAGCCATATATTCCAGAGTATCACATGGCTCAAAAAACTGTCAAATATAGCCTTGTTCGTTAAAAATAAAAATTGGCGATCCGGGATCGCCAATTCATATGCGCCTAAGAATTTAAAAGGGCGCATTGTTATCAATCCTATACAAAATACCGTAAAGCGCTGCATTTTTAAGATCACTCCGGGCTTTTCGCCAATCTGGATACTTGCCAATCCGCATTTTGGCTGCGGAGTCTGTAGGGTCCGGCCGATCTACATCGGCAAACGATCTAAGAAGATTAACAAACTCTCGGTTTAACGCCTCTCGATCAATGGAAACAAGTTCCGAATTCCTGCCCCAGCGAGTTTCGGCATAAATTTCTTGTAATTTTTTTGCGTCCTCATCAATTTTTTCATATTGCGGTTTCAGTGACTCTTGGAGCTTGCAAGAATTATCATACGCGTCAGTCACGGCGCCAAAAAGAACTTTTTGAGACAGGATATTATCTATGGCTCTTTTTGAGCTAAAATCCCAAAACCCAAGCCTTTCGCGCCTATCTAAAAGCTGGGAAAGGTAAGCATTAAAAGAGCCTTGTCGATCGAATGGCCCAAGCTGATGCTTAACTGGACTCTTTTCGCTAAGCTTATCGCTTTCTACCTGCGTCATTTCTTTCACTTTCTCACGAGCTTCTATTTCAACATCGTCTGCGTCTTTACTTTGTTTATCCAAAAGATATTTTTCCTCACCCAAAGCCTTGATCTTTTCCGCCAACATAGCGAATTCTTTTCGCGTCTCCTCTTTGAGCGCCGCCTCCCTTTTTAACCTTTCTGCCTTTTGCGCCTCGAGCTCGGCCGCTTCTTTTTCTTTTAATTTTTTAATAACCTCGGGATTCGCTTTGATTGTGTCAACAAATGTGTCAACAAAAGTATTGATAACCCCTCTCTGCCTCTCAAGATCAGAAACTAATCCTTTGACGTCGGCCGAGTTTTTAAGGTCTTCTTCGTCAAGCTTCCCGTTTTTTTCCATCTCATTGTAATAATTCAGAGTTGCTTGCGCTTCGCCAAGCAATTGTTTATTTTGCTCCCGTTCGGATCTCAACCCTTCAAGCTCTTCTAACATTTTCTGAATGTGCGCCTCTTTCTCAAGCTCCGCTTTGGCCAACTTGCTTTGATGCAATTCTCTCATTTCGCGCAACGCCTCAACTGACGGCTTTTTTGCGTCTCCCATGTCGCCCTCCTTTTGTGCTGGTTGTTGTTCGTTAATCATTAGGATAGTTTAACCTTACTTAGTCTATTGATACACCTACTGCAAAATAATGTCAATACGGCTGGGGATGGCGTTAAAACTGCGATAAAACGGCTTTATCCAGAATGGGCGTACTTTGATTTCGGCGCGCGAAAGCCCGGGAAAAGCATCGAACATAGCGCTGGCATCGTAAATCTCGTTTTTAACAATAAAATTCTTAATCAACTCATTGTCAATCGCCGCTTCTATTTCCATTTGTCCAGAAATTTTAATAGTGAAAGTTTCAGCGTCAAATTTATACCCGATAAGCGCGATCTTTAAATCATCGAGGTTGGTTATGCGCAAATTAGATACATTCAAAGCCGTAGCCGCCGCGTTATCCTTAAGAAGCAATTCTTCTAAAGCTTTTCGCGGCACAATCGTGCCTCTTATTTCGCCGTCAATCATAAAATCAAAATTGTTGTTTTGAGAAACAGCAACCCCAACAGGCGGATTAACATTTTCTTTAAGAACGGCGTAATCCGCCGACGGAACAAGTAAAAATTCGCTTTGAGGAATTTTATCCTTAAGCAAATTGACCGCTTCCTTCTGCGCTTTCAAAATAATCTGCGCCGAAGCTTTATCGCGGTCGCTCTTTCCGACAACAAGCTGTTCGCCGGAAGCGCCTCCCAACATTTCAGTTTTGGACCGCGCGAAAACAAGTTCATATTTAGGAGAGTCCTTAAATCCGGGTATCGTAAAATCTGAAAGTCCTATATTGTACTCTTTGCCAGGCTTATCCGCAGAAACGGCAACCTCAATGGAACCTGGCGTTGTTTTCCCCCCGTCCAGCCGCGCACCCGGGACTACAACCGTGCGCGGAATACGAAAAATTTTCCCTTCGGGAGATTCAAGCCTTGTGGAAGAAATGAGAACTTGCGGGGCTTTGGATTTATTAAAAATGACAACATTGCCTTCGGCGCGGATTTCCTGCGATTTTTTTTCCGTTGCGTTAAACGCGCCGCCCCTTGAATCTTCCAGGGCCACTGTTTTGAAAATCAAGCCTCCGTCAGCTGGATTCTTGGATAAAATTATTGTTTTCTCGGCAACGGCAGTCGTAGTTTTTGGCGACAAAATCACTTCCAATTTAGCTTGAAATAGCCCGACACCGAATAAAAACGCGGCGATAACGGCGGCGAACAAGACAATTTTCTTTTTCTTTTTTTTTCTAGCTATGGAAACAGGCGGTTTTATTGACGGAGCGGGCCCCTGAAAAAGCTGGGAAGTAATTTCTTTCTTTGGCGCGATAACTATATCAGAAATAATTCGCTTGCCGCTGGAAGGAATAGTGTTCATGGCGTCAAAAGCGCTAAAGAAGATAAAATCACATCGCCGCCGCCGCGTAGCCAGTTTTGCGAAGCCCCGGCAAAAAAATCGCGGAAGATTTCTGCGTTGAAAATTTGGATATCTGCTGCAATATTATAATCTCGCTTCAAACTTTCTTTCAAAAACCCGGCGAAGAGCGCGAGATCCGCGCCGCCTCCAGTCAGCATAATTTTGCGCGTGTAGTTTCCGGACGCAAACTGCCGTATCGGCTCCTGGAGCGCTAAAAACCAATCAGATAATGCAGGCGTAAGCACTTTTTCAACTTTTGTTTTTATCGCTTCATCCAGAGCGCCAGAAGAATATTTTTTAATTAAAGATTCGGCTTCGGCAGCGTCGATTTTCATTGAGGCCTCTACTCTCCGCATTAAAGTCCGGACACCGAAAGCCGCCGCGCCGTAACGCTGATTTACACAAGCATCTGCATCAAAAATCGTGGTCATTTCTCCACCGATATCCATCGCAATGCCATGCTCGTAAAGATTGCCTGTGGATTTAAGCGCTTTGCGGAAAACGGCGGCGTCTGAATAATAAAAAACGCCGCTTTTCGGGAAAAACATTTCCTTGGCGCTTTCTACGTATTCTTTTAAAGTCGGGCTGATTGAAGTAAACATAATCGCGGCTTCCAAAGATTTGCCTTTATACCGGTTGGCGCTATCAACTTCGTAACCATTGACGCGCATGCTTAAAATTTCATGTCCGACAATTGCCAGCATTTTGTCCATAATTTCGTCTCTCAATGATTTTACCATCCGATTAATTTCTTCTTCGGTAATTGCCGATGAAGAATTTGCGCGCGTTATTTTTCTTTCCGTTGTTTTGTCCACGCAAAACGGATCGGCAAATCCAATCATAATTATGTCAAAATGGCGCAAAACACCGAAAGCGTCTTTGAAAACTTTTATAAAACCGTCCTTTAGAATATATGGCAACTTTTCCGCAACTCCGCCCAATTGATATCCAAATAGGTCAATTGGGTACCTTAAAACTTTCAAAATCTCTGTTTTTTCGCCTTCATGCCTTACAGCTGCAGCAGCCGATATGGAGGCAGTGCCTAAATCAATTGCCAAAACATGAGTCCTGCCGCGCTCTCTTTTAAAAAAATCCAGCAACATAAGTTTATTATAACAAATTGCGTTTGCATTATCCTGCTTTAATATGCAATTCGCGGAGCTGTTTTTTTGTGAGCCCGCTTGGGGAATCCATCATAAGATCGCGGCCGTCGCCGGTAAGAGGGAAAGCGACTACCTCGCGCATGGCTTCTTCCTCTGAAAAGATCATCATCAAACGATCAAGCCCCAAAGCTATGCCGCCATGAGGAGGGGCGCCGTATTCAAACGCCTCCAGCATATGTCCAAATTTTTCTTTAATCTCTTCTTTGGTGTGCCCCAAAATTTCAAACACTTTCTCCAGCACCTCCGCCTTATTGATGCGTATCCCCCCACCCCCCACTTCGTGCCCGTTGCACACCAAATCGTATTGAAGAGAAATCAAACTCTCCAAATTTTTCCCGCGCATTAACTCATTAACGTGCTCCGGTTTAGGCGCAGTAAAAGGATTATGAGAATAAGTGAGACACCCATTCTCATCTTTCTCAAACACAGGAAAATCCACAACCCAAGCAAAGGCAAGCTCTTTGGAACCTTTGTTTTGGCGCAAATCAAATTTATCTGCTCCGAATTTTTCCATCGCCTCTTGATAAGTAAACGTAGGAAACGGCTTTTGCGTTATTTTCTGTCCGATTTTCTCCGCCGCATAAATTACCATTTCTTCGATAAAATTCATCACATCTTTTTGCTCCACAAAGCTCATTTCAATATCAATTTGCGTATGCTCAAAACCTCTGTCGGCTCTTGTATCCTCGTCCCTTAACGCGCGCGCTATCTGAAAATACTTCTCAAGCCCCGCAACCATCAAAAGTTGTTTATATTGTTGCGGCGACTGCGGCAAGGCATAAAATTTGCCGGGATGCAGACGAGATGGCACAACAAAATCTCTCGAACCCTCTGGGGTAGACTTCGTAAGCAATGGCGTTTCTGTTTCGACGAAATCTCTTTCATACAAAAAATCGCGGATGTGTTTCGGGAACTCGCTCCGCAAAATTAAATTTTTTTGCAGACGGCCTCTTTTTAAATCAAGATATCGGTGTTTTAGCCTAATATCTTCTCCGATCTCGCGGCCGTCTGACGCAACATCAAACGGCGGGGCTTTGGCTTCGGCCAGAATTTCCAGTTTGGTCGCCTCAATTTCAACATTGCCTGTCGCAATATCCGGATTCCGCATGCCCTCTGGCCGCTCTTTGACAATGCCATCAATTTTTACAACCCACTCTGGACGAAGTTTGTCGGCAAGTTCAAGCAAATTCGGGTTTCCGCCAGAGACGGATCCGCCTTTGGCGGAAAAAACAATCTGAACTAACCCCCACCTATCCCGCAAATCAATAAAAATAAGCTTACCGTGGTCGCGCCTTCCGCCCACCCAGCCCATCAAAGTCACGGTTTCCCTTATTTTATTTACAGTATCTTTAGTAAGCGTGCGCATATTATTATGCTACAGGAAGTTCCGCAAAAAATGTACTGCCCTTTCCAACCCCTTCCGATTCAGCCCAAACACGGCCTTTGTGGTCTTCCGCGATTTTTTTCACAAAATAAAGCCCCAAACCAATACCCTCCGGACGCTCTTTTTGGGCAATTTCAGTTCTGCCAAATTTAGTAAAAAGACGCGGCAGCTCATCCTGCGGTATGCCCACACCATTGTCTTGAATGGAAAGCAGCAGCCGTTGTGATTTCGGCCTTAGAGTTATCAAAATCGGCCCAATTTTGGAATATTTCAGAGCGTTATCTACTAAATTGACGACAATCTCGCGCAGCTTGTCTGCGTCTCCGAAAACGCTAAAAGCTCTGTTATTTTCATTTTTAAATTCTACCAATATGCCTTTTGGTTTAAATATTGCATCAAATTCTTTTATTATCTCGTCAACAACATCATCCAGATACATTTTTTTGAACTCGTATTTTATTTTGCCCGCCTCAATTCGGGAAAGATCCAAAAGCTCCGCGACCAATTTAATCAACTGATTGGTGGCCGTGGAAACTCGACTCAACGCGCCGCGCGCTTTTTTGTCTATATCCCCGAAGGAGCCTTCCAGCACCAAAGAAGTGTATCCTTTGATCACCGTCAGCGGCGCCCGCAATTGATTCCCGGCCAAAGAAATAAATTCCGATTTGGCCTCATCAAGTTTTGTAAGTTTCTCATTGGCATTCTCCAGATTGTGCGCGAGCTTTTCAATTTCTTCCCTAGTGCGAACTTCCCGCAAAACACTGCGGATAAGCAAATACCCAAAAAATCCGACGACGACCAGCGGTGTGAATTTTCTCACAAGCTCTCCGCCCGATTGTGAAAGCGCGGTTTCAATAACCGCAGATAGCCATATTAAAAAAACAAAAAGCTCCATGGCAATAACCTTCGCGTTAAGCAATCGATGGCGAGCCAGCGCGTAACTTACAAGAGCCACCCATATGATAGTTGTAAGCGGACCCATCCAAATAAACCGAGAGTTATAAAAAAGAGGCAGCGCCGCGAAAGTTCCGAGAGTTATCAAAATAATCTGTTTTTTCAAAGCGGAGTCAGATGCCGCGCGATATTTTTTTAAAAGCTCGCGAAACGCGAGTATAAAAAACAACCAAAGATGAATATAGAAAAGAAGGCGCAATGGCCCGTAAACAAAATATCCGGCAACGCCTATTTTCCAGCCGCCTTTGATAATCAGGTCGGTAAAAAAATAAAAGAAAAAAAAGACGACCGAGGGCAGAAATATTGCTGTTTTTTTTCTGAAACTTAGCGCATTTTCTTTTGTGAAAAGCAAAGTAAAATAATAGAAAGTCGGAGCAATAAGCCCGCCAGCGAAATAAATAAGGCGCGCGAAAAAGTCAGTAAGAGTTTGATTAGTGGTCCATAAAAAAAATCCAATGCCAAACCCCCATAAAGCCGCAGTGAAAGCAAAAATAGCATATGCAGCTGTCGCCGGAAGTCGGCGAGGCTGTAGAAAAAAAACAACGGCTATCAAAAAATCAATCGCGGAAACCACAAAAACGGCTAAAACCTGCTGTGTCATACACTATTATTTATCTCCCTAAAAATATTTTTGCAATATCGTGATAAGTTATGAAAAGCATCAAAATAATGAGAACAGTAAGCCCGATGCTATGCACAAGCGCGCTTGTTCTTACAGAAATACGTTTTCTGCGGACTGCCTCTATTAGCACAAAAAACAGCCGCCCGCCGTCCAAACCCGGAAACGGCAGAACATTAATCACTGCAAGATTTACCGACAAAATCGCCGCCAGCATAAGTACTGTGCGCGCGCCGAAATTAATCGCGGAAGAAGTGATATTAAAAATTCCTACCGGGCCGGCGACCTGAATGTTAGCCGTTTCCCTATTTGCCAAATTTTTTAAAATTTCCAAAAAACCCAAAACCGTGTCTTTTAAAACCTGCCAAGTGAGACCAGCGCCATCAATCGGAGCGACGTACAATGACGATTTTTCAATACGAACATAACCAAGCGCCACCCCCAAAGAGCCTTCACCCTCCGGAGGATTTTCGCGCGCCAGAACGGCAAGTTCAATCTCCTCTGTTCCGCGGAGCAACGAAACACGGATATTTTTGCCATGATTTTCTTTAACAAAATTTTGAAAATCTTCTATTTTCGCAAAGCCGGTAACCTGGTCGCCAACACTCATACCGGCAGTCTCGGCAGGAGATCCTTGCGCCACCTCTATAATAGTTACTTTAGCGTCTGGATAAAAACTTATCTTCTCCCCAGACAGCAACTGCGGCACGCCCAAAGCGCTTATCGCGGTAAATAAAAAATAGGCCAGCAAAATATTCGCAAAAACGCCGCTTGCCAAAACCAATGCTCTCGTCCGCGCAGGCTTTGAACCAAAGCTTTGCGGCTGGCCCGCGTCATCGCCTTCCTCACCAAAAATTTTTACAAATCCGCCGAAAGGCAAAAAATTAAGCGAGTAAAGCGTGCCCTTTCCATCCCGCCACAAACTTAAAATCCGCGGCGGAATGCCAAAACCGAATTCCTCAACTTTTATTCCGAACGCGCGCGCCGCGAAAAAATGTCCAAATTCATGGGAAAGCACCAGAACAAGCAAAATTACTATAAAAATAAGTGCCGCGATTATCATTGAAAATTTTAAATCGTCATAATCTCTTTTTCTTTTTTCTCCGTCATTTCTTCTATTTTTTTGTTTATTTCTTCCGCCATGTGCTCCATCTTTTCCTTTTGAGAAAATTTTTGGTTCTCCGAAATGAGCTTTGAGCGTTCTTCCTCCTGAATAGTTTTCCAAATTTCATCGCGCCGCCTGCGCGTTTTAATGCGCGCTTCTTCGGCCTGCTTGCCTACAATTTTAACAAACTCTTTCCTTCTTTCTTCGGTCAACGCCGGGAAAACAACGCGCACCTGATCTTTTTCGGATATGATAGATACGCCCAAATTTGCTTTTTCGAGCGCCTGCTCGATCGCCGGAAGAATAGTCCTATCCCAAGGCCTGACAATTATGCTTTTTGGATCAGGCGAAGACAAAGCCGCAACGTGCATAAGCGGCGTAAGCGTGCCGTATGAATCAACCATAATACTTTCAAGCACAACCGAAGACGCTCTTCCTGTGCGGATTTTTTTTAATTCTCCTTCAAATTTCGACAGAATATTTTTAAATTCTTTCTCTTCGGCGATAAAATCTATCATAAAATCATATTAATATATTCTCCGGCTAGGCGATTGTTGATCGTAGGGTCGCCCGAAAACTTGCAAATCGCGAGCAGCTTTTCAAACTTTAAAACATTGTTTCGCGTAGGCTGCAATCTGGCGCTTGTTTCTGCACGGGCTAAAGCCTTTTTAATTTTTTCTTCAAGTTCATCTCCGCCGCTTTTACCGTAAACAAGGTCTTTTTTCCAAAAACGAAAAACGGAAAAACGCGATTTTATGGTCGGCAAAAGAGCGCGTGTATTGTTTGTCGTGGCAATTATAACGCACCTCGGCGGCGGCTCCTCCAAAATTTTCAGCATGGCCGGGGCCGCTTCGCGGCCCAAATTCTCAATAGTTTTAATTAAAAAAATATTTTTTTGGGAAACAAGCGGGCTTTGCGAAGCTCTTATTTTCAGCGCGCGAACGTCATCAATTGTAATGGGATTGTTTTCTATCTTTAAAAAATCCGGGCTATGCGCGTAATCGGCCCCGAGAAAATTAGTTGCCAGACTCTTTATCTCGTCGTTTTTTCTTGCCTCGTCGTTGCCGGAAAATAAATAGGCGTGCGATACAATCATCGTTTGGCGACTATGCTCTTCTTATAAGCGTCGAGATGTTCCAGAGCAATGCCTGTGCCTTTCGCGACGCAGTAAAGAGCGTCTTTAGCAACCGCGGTCGGCACTCCAGTTGACCTGCTGACCAAAACGCTAAGATTTCTTAAAAGCGATCCGCCGCCGGTCATTACTATACCGTTTTCAATAATATCTGACGCAAGTTCCGGAGGAGTGTTATGCAAAACCTGCTTGATAGCCTTTACAATATCTCTCAACTCGCCGTCAATGGCTTTCGCGATTTCATTGGTGCGGATATCTATTGACCTCGGCAGACCCGTTAAAAAATCGCGCCCTTTGATCGACATAGTCAACTCTTCATCCAAAGGGATTGCGGATCCTATGTTCAGTTTAATTTGTTCTGCGGTCGAATCTCCGATCGCGAGATTAAACTGTTTTTTGATGTAGTCGGAAATTGCTTGATCGATTTTATTGCCGGCGACTTTTGCGGAAATTGAACTTACAATGCCGCCCAAAGAAATCACGGCGGCATCGGTTGTCCCGCCGCCAATATCAACCACCATATGCCCGCTAGGTTCATGAATCGGAATGCCTGCTCCGATGGCGGCAAGCACCGGTTCTTTAACAACGTAAGCGGATTTAGCGCCGGCCTTGATCGCGGCTTCAACCACAGAGCGGCGCTCGGTCGAAGTAACTCCGGCCGGCACAGATACCAAAACCTCCGGGCGAATCAAATTCCAGCGGCCTACTGTTTTTGAAATAAAATAACGAAGCATCGCCTCGGTTACGCGGTAATCCGCGATAACGCCGTCTTTCATGGGGCGGTACGCTATAATGGTTTCCGGCGTGCGGCCGATCATCACTTTGGCTTCATTGCCAACGGCAAGCACTTTGTTTTCAGGAAGAGCGACAGCCACAACCGACGGCTCGTTTAATAAAATCCCCTTCCCCGGCACATACACCAAAGTATTGGCCGTCCCCAAATCTATCCCAATTTTTTTGATAAAAAGATTGACCATGAATATGCCTCATTTATAGCATTTTATCGCCCGCGAAGCAAATTATAGTAATTTTATAAATTCTTCCACCGAAAGGTCGAGATCATCAATTATTCCTTTTAAGGTTTTCTTATTAATATCTTGTCCAGCATGCGCTGGAACCGTGACCCTGCGGCCATCGGAGTTTTTAAATTGCGCGTGACTCCCGACCCGATGATGTTCAAAAAATCCAAGGTGGTTTAAAACCCGGATAAGTTCAATGGGTTTTACGATAGGCAATTTAGGCACAAAGCGATTTTTACTTACGTTAAAGCAAGCTCCTGAAAAGAAATTGACTGCACCATCTCCAACGCGTTTTCTTCTTGGGGCACCGGTTCGCTGTCTTTCAAAAGGCCCCGCAGGTGGCAAATGGTAGCCTCTTTTAAATTTTGTCTTACTTTCTCAATATCGTCGCCTTGGGTATGCAGACCTTTAAGCAACGGTACAAAGCCGTGGTACCCGCCATCCTCGCTGGGTTCAATAATTACTCGGAAAGTATAGTTATTAGACTTCATAATTGCATGATAGCGCTTGCAATCAAAAAGTCAATGTCACATCCCCCGCCGTGGATTTAAAAATGACCTCCACACACAAAAACCAAATTTGCACTTAGACAGCTATAGCAGTGAAACTGCAAATCTATTTTGGCAAAACCATTAAGTGGTGCAGCGCAACTTACTTAACCCTCTGAATATCTGCGCCTAGCGCGCGGAGCCTTTCGTCTATTTTTTCGTGGCCGCGGTCGATTTGATAAATATTTCCGATTTGAGATTCTCCGTTTGCGATGAGCGCGGCCATCAGAAACGCAAGCCCCGCTCTAATATCCGGCCCTTCTAAATTCCACCCGGTTAAATTAGATGGGCCTTGCACTATCGCGCGATGCGGATCACAAAGAATAATCCGCGCACCCATCTTATTCAAATCTTCCGCATAATTTAAGCGGCCTTCGAAAATAGTTTCGTGTATCATGCTGGCACCTTCCGCCTGCGTCGCAAGAACGACGTATGGCGCCTGCAAATCTGTGGCGAAGCCGGGATACTCCTTTGTTTGGATATTAACCGCTCGCAACTTCGCTGCTCGCTTTAAGGTAATGGATGGGAATAGCGAATGATCGTTATGCGTTATTTCAAATTCTGCGCCAGCGGCTTTTAAAACAGCAAGCAGCGCAGTAAGCTCCTCGGCCGGAAAATTTTTAATTGTCATTTCTTTTGCGGCGGCGGCTCCGAGGATCGCAAAACTCCCGGCTTCTATGCGGTCGGGCGGAGCAAAAAAAGGCGCTTTTCCGGAAAGCGGCTTTCCGGCGCGACCTTCAATGGTTATAGTGTGCGTGCCGGCTCCGCAAATCTCCGCACCATTTTTATTCAGCCAATCGGCCAAGCTCATAATTTCCGGCTCCTGTGCGGCGTTTCTTAAAATCGTCTGTCCATTTGCCAAAACTGCCGTCATCATAAGCCCCTCGGTTCCTGTAACGCTTGGAACTCGAAAAGTAAAATCGCACCCTCTCAAACCTCGAGGCGCGCTGATTGCATAAGCAGGAATAGAATGAACGATTTCGCTTCGCGGGAAAACATCCGATGTTTTTGGGGATTTAACATCGGATGTTGAGGAGCGAAGCGAAATCTCCGCTCCCATCGCGCGCCAACCATCTAGAAAAACATCAATCGGCCGCCCGCCTAGACTCGTCGGCGAGGCTGGCGCGCCTATCACGCATCCTCCCGGGTGCGGGAAAGAAGATCGCCCGAATCTTGCAAGCGCCGGACCGACAACTAAAATAGAAGCGCGGATTTTTTTAGCGATTTCATAATTTAATTGCCCGCCTTTTATATTTTCTAAAAGCTCTTTCATTCTTTTGATGTCTTCAATTTCAGGAAGATTTTGGAAAACAGGCGTTCCGGAAAACAGCAGCGATGCCGCCAAAGCCGGCAAAGACGCGTTTTTTGAACCGGATACGGCGATTCCGCCTTCAAGCAATTTGCCGCCTCTCACTAAAAATTTTGCCATTACTCTTAATTTATGATAAAATTGTCCTAATTACAACGATCTATGTTAACCAAAACCAGACGCCGCATACTTTTTTATTCCTCAATATTTGTTTTTTTTGTTGCAGCCATCCCGATACTTCTTTATAGTTTTGGCTACGGGATTTCGCGCGATTTTAAGATTTCGAAAACAGGAGGAATTTTCATACAAACCTCCGAGGCGGGAGCGGACGTTTTTGTCGGTTCAAAACACAAACGCACATCGCTTTTGGGAAAAAGCGGGCTTATAAAAAATCTGGTGCCCGGAATATATAAGGTTTCCGTGCGGAAAGAAGGTTTTTGGGACTGGGAAAAAAGTCTGGATGTTTTCTCGGAAACAGTTACGGCTCGCACGGTACTTTTGGTGCCGCGAAATCCAAGCGGCAAAATTTTGGGCACAACAACCCCGCAGATCAAAAAAACAAAACCGCCGTACGCGTCTATTAAAAAATTCTGGGCGATTCCTAAAACAGAAGACTTTATTATATTGGGGGAGGACAAGAAGTTTTACAAAAACAAAGAGTCTTTTGATATTTATCAGGAATTTGGAACAACAACCGCAGAAATTTTATTAAGCAAAAGAGAAAGCATTTTTGATGAAACTTTTTCCCGCGTAATTTACTGGGACAAAAATTCCATAAATTCTTATTGGTTCGCAGATTTAGACCAAATGCCGCAATGGGAAAAACAATTGAAAATTGGGGATTTAGAACCGCGAGCTACAAAACTTTTTCAAACAAATAAAGCCATCCGAGCGGTTGCTCAATATCCCGGCTGGCCGGATTGGCTCATTATTGCGGTGTCAGACGGTGTTTGGGCGACGGAGATGGATTCCTACG
Source organism: Candidatus Giovannonibacteria bacterium RIFCSPHIGHO2_02_FULL_45_13 (assembly GCA_001778635.1). Lineage (GTDB taxonomy): Bacteria > Patescibacteriota > Minisyncoccia > UBA11713 > 2-01-FULL-45-33 > GWA1-44-25. Next base: position 56,226 of record MFHO01000010.1, read on the forward strand.
GCGGGCAGAACTCTTTCCCGATTTACCAAGGAAAAGAACCGAAAATAATATCAATAGAATCTGAACAAAGTATTATTTTTGACGACGGTAATTATCTCGAAATCTTCTTGCCTTCTTAAGCCTCCAGGCCTCAATTTTTTTATGGTCGCCGGAAAGCAAAACTTTCGGGACACGATACTTTTTATTAAATATCTCCGGGCGAGTATATGAAGGGACACCGACTCCGTAACGTTTTTCCTCAAGCGACTCTCCTGTGCCTAAAACGCCCAGAATGTGTCTGGAAACGGCGTCAACAATAACCATAGCCGGCAATTCCCCGCCGGTTAGGACATAATGACCGATTGACAAATCCGAAATCCGAAATCCCAAATCCAAAACGACTTTTTTAATTCGTTCATCAACGCCTTCGTAGTGCCCGCAGATCATTATAATGCGCTTATATTTTTTGGCAAAATTTGCCGCCATTTTTGAATTAAATTGTTTTCCGGAAGCGGAGAGAAGAACGATTAAGACGTCGGACGTCTTTGACTTAGACGTCCGACGTCTAAGTTTTAAAATTGACTCTAGCGCCTTCGCAATCGGCTCAATCTTCAGAACCATCCCGGGTCCTCCGCCATACGGTTTATCGTCCACCTTCTTATGCTTATCGCGAGAAAATTTTCTCAAATCCCAAATTTTAATTTCTACAAGTTTCTTTTTCTGCGCACGCTTAATTATGGACTCATTAAAATAGCCGTGGGAAACCTCTGGAAAGATGGTAAGAATATCAAACCGCATAATTGACAGAAATATTGTAGCATGCTAGCTTAAAAAACAGAAGAGAGATCGCAAAAGGAGGCCGGATGGCTCAAAAGCTTGAAACTGCTGAAGACTTTTTGAAAGTAGCGGGCGCGTTGCGGAACGAAGAAAGCGCGCCTCACGAATACACAATAATTGATTTCGGATATTGCACGATCTGCAAGCAAATAACACAATATCAAGCAAGTCTAGGGCCTGATGGGTACAGCAGGTATTGCCTAAAGTGTAATAATACGTTTTCCGCCCATTACCGTCGTATTGCTGGATGGAAAAAGTACGAACAATATATTGTAGATTTGGAAAAGCTTCCTCAAGCAGGGTTTGCACAAGTGCCCACGCTATTACAATTACGATCGAGAGAAAATCAGAAAAACAGCTTCAAGAAGAAATTGGCCAGAACATTGCGAGAGAAAAGCGCAATTCTTAAAACCGCGGCGGACGAAGTGTCGATCTTAGTCTCAATCAAAACCGGCGATTAATCTCCGGTTTTATGTTTTTATATTTTCTAAAGCAAAACCCCGCCTAAAGCGGGGTTTTGCAGTTAAGTCGCTTTCGGCAACTTAAAAATAAAGTTGATTACAACTTTAGGTCGTCGACGACGTCGTCAACGCCTCGTCCGCCACGCGGCACATGAGTCGAGCCTTCCGGCTCCTCGATTTTGAGGTTTACTCGCGCGTGGTTTTTGATGCCCACAACGCGAAGCAGCGTGCGCAGCGCATTTGCAGTATTACCTTGCCGGCCAATGAGCTTGCCGACGTCCTCCTTGTCCACTTTCACGGACAAAAGAACGCCCATCTCATCAACCTTGCGGCTTACTTTTACCGCATTAGGGTTGTCTACCAGCGCTTTTACTACATACTCCAAAAATTCCTCATCAGAGTACGTACTAGATGCTTTTGCAGCCATTGGTTAAATCTGATTATCTTCTAATACCGATTTTCGACCTTTCAGGATTATATTCCCATTATACTCCCTCTACAGATTTTGTCAACCCCTTAGCTTTATTAATCTTGGGAGCCTCAATTATTTTCGCTTTAACCAACATGTTGTTAGCAGTAGCTGAAAGCTGTGCGCCTTTCATAAGCCAATGCTTAATACGGTCATTTTTCAGCTGTGTTTTTTTGGTTTTTGGGTTATATGACCCTAGAGACTCTAAATAAGCTCCGCTTCGCGAAGCGCGACGCGATTCCGTCACAACCAAACGAAAGTTCGGGTCATTTTTCCTGCCTACACGCTGAAGCCTGATAATTAACATAATAAGCAGTTTAGAAAAATACAAAAGCCCTGTCAACCCGACAAGGCTTTTACTCTGTTAAAACAATCAACGAATGTATCCGGGCTTGCTCCGTATTCGCAAATCGCGTGAATGCTATGTAAAAACGGAGTATCCAAAGAATTTTTCTGCGCGATTCGCCAAAGCGTTTTTATAGATTCGTAGCCCTCAATCGTATTGCTTTTTGTGTAAGCTTCAATTGCATCTCTTGAAAGATATTTCGCAAGTTCATGTCCAAATTTTTTATTTCTGGATTCTCCGCGGCAAGTTACATAAAAATCGCGCTCAACGGCTGGCGAATGAAGTGTTTTCGGGTTAGCGCCTGCGGAGTTCAAAAATGTTTTCATCTCATCAAGCGCCAACCAAATATACTCAAACGCGGCTTCCGGGCTCGCAAGCTTCTCTAAAAGTCCGTATCCGGGCGCGCAAGCGTTTTTGAGACAGCCTCCCAAGCTTACCCCAATTAAATCGGTGGTACCCACTAAATGCAGGTCCGAATTTTTAAACAATGCTTTGAGCTTTTTAATAACGCCGATGTTTTTGCTGGCGCAGGAAATAAAATGCGCCTGATAGGGTTTTACAATTTCCCTCGCGAAAGTCGGTCCGGACATCACAGCGAAATTTTTATACCCAAAAAACTCCGAATTATTATACAACATCACGCCCCAAGGAACATCTCCAAAACTATCAAAACCCTTTGAAAGCAAAACCAATATGGCCTTGGGATTAATTTCCAGGCATTCTTTAATTTTTAAGAACGCTTGCCCGATATATTTGGTCGGCACGGCCAAACAAATTACATCGGCGGATTTTGCCGCTTCAAAATTGTCAGTAAATTCCATCCGTGGGAGCATTACCCCGGGCAAATGAAGATAGTTGGTTTGTTGGGTTCCGTTTCTTAAATTGTAAATGAGATCTTCCTGGCCCTGATCATACGGTTGAATCAACAAAGTGACATCATTGCCTGCGCTAGCAGCAACGATCGCCATTGCGGTCCCAAATTCCCCTGCGTCGCACATAAAAACCCTAAACGCCTTCATGTGTCCAACTCTTTTGTTTTCTCCCGAAGTCGCTCCATAAGTGCCGCGAAATCGTACTTTCGTATAATTCTATCGAATTGGGAGCGATAGCTTGAAACAATGCTGACGCCCTCCACAACAATGTCGTAAGCCTTCCACTTCTCGCTAGAAAGCCGTAATTTGTAAAGCATTTGAAACTCGTCTTGCGGCGTTTTTATTTTTACCTCTACTTCCGCAAAATCGCCGTCTATCCTTTCTTTAAAATAATTGATTTCTACTTTGCCGATATGCTGAAGCGAATTAAGAACATTGCTGCGATAAAAAACTTCCACAAAGCGGCTGAAGACTTTTACAAACTCTTTCTGTTCTGCTTCTGAAATGGCGCGCCAGTGCATGCCAAGCGAACGCTTAGCCATTTCCTCAAAATCCATTCGCTCCAAAATGATCTGGCGGATAGCCTCGCGCCGCGTTTCTGTCTTCAATTTTTCTATAGTTTCCTTAACTTGACTCATCGGCGGTGGCGCGGCAAAAGCAAATGGAACAAAAATTAAAAACGCCAAAAACAAACAGTTTTTTTTCACAAATAACCCTCTTATCAATCTGCGCAAATCCTAGCGCAAATACTTGAATTTGTTAAGAGCGTGCTCTTCCAGTGTCGCGGCGTAATGCGCAACGCCGTCTTTATCGGTCAGATAATAAAAATAAGGAGACGGAATCGGGTTTATTGCCGCTAAAATCGTGTCCAGTCCCGGATTGGAAATTGGGCCAGGAGGCAGGCCTCTGTAGCGGTAAGTGTTGTAAGGAGAATCGTATTTCAAATCCTCCGCGGTCAGAGCATGGCTAGCTTTACCTAAAATGTAAGTTAGCGCGGCATCCACGTTCAAACCTATGCTGCGCTCCAGCCTTTTCCATAAAATCCCGGCAACTATTTTTCTGTCCTCCGCGCTTTTTACTTCTTCTTCCAAAATTGAAGCCATGATAATAATATCGCGCAACGTTTTATGTTTCAGCTTAATTTGATCAAGAATCTCCGGCGTAATTTTTTTATCAAAATGATCGCGCATTTTTTTAATTACATCCTCCGGTTTAGCGTCTTTATAAAAACGGTAGGTGTCCGGGAATAAATATCCTTCTTGGCTCTGCGCAGCGCTAACAAACACATTTTTTGAAAAAATGCCCAACTTTTCAAAAGTTTCTCCTATCTGGCCGACATTGAATCCTTCCGGGATTGTAACTGCGATCTCGCGCGACGCAACCAATTCTCTGTTTTTTCTCCCCACAATCTCCGGGAGTTTGATGAATACATAAAGCAAAATAAACGCCGCGATTACTGCTGTCCAAATTAAATATCTATTTAAATAATTTTTATTTTCTTCCATTTGTATCTGTAATTAACGGCACGAAGGCAAAGCCGGAGTGCTCAATAGTATCAAATCCATGCGCCATATTGACGGTGGCGGTTTTATTTTTTTTAATAAACCCACACACCAAACAATTTGGTGTGTGGGTAAACTCAAAAATGCTGTGGCCTATCGGGGCTACAATTTTGCCGCCTGTTTTTAATTGGTTTTTCCAAGCTTCCGGCACTGTTTCTCCAGCCGCTGCGGCAATAATCTTATCAAACCCTCCAATCTTTTTGGCAATTTCCGGAAGACCCAAAGTGCCGTCTTGGCAGAAAAACTTTACATTCCTGGAAACTAAGTTTCCACTTGGAAACTTAGTTTCCAAGTTGGCTTTCCCCCACTCGCACAACTTAGGCACCCGCTCAATCGCATAGACATTGGCTCCGCAATACACCAAAAGCGCCGTCTGCCATCCGGAGCCGTAGCCAATTTCCATAATGTTGTCGCCGGGCATAGGATCTAAAAGTTCCAGCATAAACGCCACCGTCCACGGTTGTGAAATCGTCTGCCCTTCGCCGATTGAAAGCGGCTCGTCAACATAGGCATAATCCTCAAATTCTTTTGGCACGAAATTTTTCCTCTCCACCGCTCGAAATGCCTCAATCAACCTCGGATTTTTCAACACGCCTTTTTTGATTAAATCGTCTGTTAAAGCCATGTCTAAATTTTAGCACAAACACATCCCTCATCTTGTCCGAAACTTAGTTTCGGTCATCTAATAATAAGTAGTCGTCATTTCTGGCAGTTTCAATAAAACGCCCCACCTCTTTTTTATCAAAATCAAAATAATTGAGCAGGAAATCTGTCTTCAATAATTTCCCCCATCTGTTTTCACTTATATAATCCTGGAGACTGGACCAAGGATATTTATGCTCCCGTCTTTTCCAACCTTTGATATCTTTGGGATTAAGATGCGCGTACGCCAGTGCTCGCAACAAATAATTATCTCCGTTTAAATATTTGGCATCAAAAGTTCTTTCAAAAACATGCCCGCGTCTTTCATACTTCAAATTAAAATACTTTGCATAGCTAACAAGCAGCTTATGCATAAACAAGGAAATGTTGCCATCTTTTTTTTCGCGCAAAATCAAATGAAAGTGATTCGGCATAAAACAAAAACCGATTATATCTACAAGCGGCTTGCCTATATCCACCCTTCCATCTCTAATGTCCGAAACTAAGTTTCGGTCATAGAACCGATCTAGATGTGCAATGTCGCGTTTTCCATTAGCCACAAATAATGTAGTTAAAAATCGTTTGTAGTCGCGGTCAGTACTAAACAAAGCCATATCGCCAATCACGTGAGAATAAACGTGATAATATTCTCCTTCCGTAAAAGCGCACTTACGCATAATACCACCATTATTGTCCGAAACTTAGTTTCGGTCAAGTTAGTAAATAAAAAACCGCGATTGCTCGTGGTTTTATTTGAAATACGGCTTCAATCTCTTTACTGTTTCGCTCCATAATTTTTTATCCAGCTCCGAATCCATATTGCGCCAATTTGCGCGTTCAGGCCGACCGAGAGCTTCCGCTACAACTATCCGCAAATACTGCGGAGGCGCCGACGGGTTCCACATCACTCTCATTCCCCACAGATCTTCCCAAAGCAAATATGGCTGTTTGCGCTTCCGATACAAATTACGCAAATCACTTAATGACACAACGCAGTCAACGTCATTTTTATAGAAATTATCCAGAATACGTTGTGTAATAATTTCAATGGCAGGCACAATATGCAAATGCGCGTGTTTTACTGTTTGGCCAACAATCCCATGCTCAAATACTATTCCAGGCGCTATGCCATATTCCACCAAATTCGCTTCAAATGTTTTTACTGCCAAATCTCCCAAAAGCTCAACTTCTTTCTTCCTCATCGCCCCAACACACTCCACATGTCGCTTCGGCGCCAAAAGAACATATCCGCCGTCGGTTATCTGCCCCAAAGTCGCAATTATCCAAAAATCTTTCGTTTCCCCGCAAAGCCGCTCTTCAAATTGGCTCCTGTCGCAAAAAACGCAGTCCATTGAATGTCCTTTTCATCTTATTTAAAGATAACTCTCCCATCCCCTCCTTGTAAACACCTACCCCCTTCCCCTTCCCAAGGAAGGGGAAAAACAACACCCTCCCCTTCGGGGAGGGTAAGGGTGGGGTAAGAAAAAAGCTCCGCGTTATTGCGGAGCTTTGACTTCTTCTTTTTTCCCATGTTGAGAGCTGAACACGTCAAGATCATGATCATGCAACAGCCGCTCCATAAACCCGTTGTTTTCCCTCTCGTAACCCGACTCTATTGGAGAACCTCTAAAGCCGGTTTCAACTTCATACACCTTGCCTTCAAAAGACCTTATCTTGGTAATATTTACTCCAAAATCGGTCCTTTTCATTTTATTATCTTCAAAGAACGTCCTTAAAAGCAATGTCGGACACTGCACCATGTGCCTTGCGCCGATATTTTCTTCAGACTGCTGCATATCAAACGCCGTGTGCCAATTGCCAGCTATAACAACTTGCGCATCCGAGTATTTTGCCAAAAGCCTTTCCGGCGGAATGCTCAATGTTTCATTGCGAGCAGTATGCGGATGGATGATTTTAACTTTGACTCCGCAGGGCGTAACATATCTGATTTTCTCGTCGGGCAAATCCTTGAAAATCTTGGAATCAACAAACGCGCTAAGCGTTAGAAAATCTAGCTCAAGCGAGAAAAGTTTCAGTGTTTTTGAAATCTCACTCATCAGAAATTCTTTGAGTTTGTCGCGGAAATATGCCAGCGCTTTTACCGCGTCTCCAGTCTGCCAAAGATCGTGGTTGCCCGCGCAATACGCGAAATCCACAAGCGACAAATTCATGCCGGAAAGCAATGCTTCGCGCGTCAGCAACTCGGGCTTTTTATCTTTCATAAAATCGCCGAACCACACTTTGAATGGAAGAATCATGCCAGTGCCAACCAACAAAGCGTAAACGTGTTCTTGCGTATTTAGATCCAGCCCCCAAAACACCTCTCCGCGTAAATGCAGATTGTGCACTTTAGAGCCCTGAATTCCATCGCCTGCGATTACAAGAGTGGAGGCGCGGTTTTCCAAAATGATCCGCGGCAGAGCTTCGAGCATAAATTTTACATCTGTAAGTACTGTGCCATCCGGATAAGTCGCCAAAGCGTGAACGCAGGCGCCGGAAACTATAGCTTCCTCGCAAAACTTTTCCGGCCATCTGTATCTGATCTTGCTCTGCAGAAAGCTATTTGAAAAATCGTAGAGTCTCCGTTTCTCATCATAAATAAGCCCGGCGCGAAAACGTTCAAGAGCATCTGCGGCGTTTTTAATTTCTTCCCTGGGCTTACCAAGTCTATCTGCCAAAACACCAAGAAACGTCGGGCGCTCTTTAATAACTTCGATGATGCTTTTTTGAAGATCGGTAGCGCTTGGCGGCACCTTGATAAGAGAACGTTCGTTGCGCACCAATTCCTTAAAATCGGAGAAAGTTACTGTATAATTGCCGTCTTTGCGAACCTTTACTACCCTAGTACCAACCTCGCTCTCGGCATCGTCTTTAGTTTCTCTCTCCGAAGGAACATGCAAATTCGGCAGGCCAATATAAGGACACTTTGCCTCGCCAACAGCCGGTTTATGAATGCTGACACCGTATCCGCCAAAAGCCGCGAAATTCGGCGCGTGCCCAAGCACTTTAAGAATTACTCTGATCTGGCTTTGGATTTTTGTGCTTGCGAATTTAGAACGAAGACCGGTGCGCTGCAATGAAACAGGCAGCAAATTAAACGCTTTCTCAAGATGCTTCACCAAAAGAGGCTGATCATTTTTGTCTCCCCAATAAACGATATCGTCTCTAAGTTCAGCCAACTCTTTAGCTATCTCCGCCCCTATCCCTTTATCCAGAATAGGGCTGGTGAGAATATAAAGTTTAACCCACTCGCCATCCGGCTTTTTCAATCTTGGAAGACACATGGAAAGCTCTTTGGCAATTTGCATTAAATACATCTGCTCCCAGAGCGCTTTTTCGTCCCGTTTTTCGCCTTTTAATGCGCTTCGCAGATAAGGAAGCATTTCGCGCCCATCGACCAAACCTCCGGCCAAAATAGAAAAATGCGCTCCGTGTGTCTTTTGAATATATTGATTAAGGTCTCCCAAACCCTCTCTAAATCCTTCGCTGCCGTAGTACAGTCCGGAGAAAATACAAACATTCGCGCCATTGCCGTAATATTGTTCAATTGGCATTTCGATCGGAAAAACCTTGGGCTCACGCAAATCAAATCCTTTGCGCGATATCGCGGCTTTTTTTTCATCTATAAACAGCGAATAGCCGTGCGCATCCAATGGCTTGCGAAGGCTTTCAACGCACTTTTGTACTTCCGCCTTCCCTCGCACACCAAGTTCTACGGCAAGATCCGAAAAATCAACACCAAGCGGGGCCTTGATTAGATACCCGAGCAAGACCTGCTGTTTATCAGTAAGTTTGGCACTGGTTACGGCTTTTCCGTTTTGCCCATTTACCGAAGCCGCGCCCTTCAAAGTCCTCGTGCCGGCTACACCGAGCTGTTTGGCCAAAGTATGAACTTGGCTTGGCGTTACTTCAGGAAAAGTTTTGGAAATGGACCCCCTAACTTCAGCAATCGGGGCAGATGGATACACTTTTCTAAATTTCTCCCGCTCTTCTGGCGAGAGTTTTTCCGCAAGCTGTATTTTGGGACGCTTGATTTTAAAATCGCTAAACTTTCTGCGCGCTGTGGACCAAAGCGGCCTCACGCCGCCTCTTTTTTCAATAGCATCCAGAATCTCGTCCACTGGTTTGTCCTTGATGGAAATTAAAAACTTCCGACCAAGTTTTTCCCAAGCAATTTGTTTGCTGCTGCGTGATTTTTCAGCCATTTTCTTCCCTCTTTTTCAATTCTACACACATATTAGCGGGTGTGTGGATAAAGTCAATTGTGAATAAATACGTTTAACTTATAATAAACTTATGGAAAATCAATCAGGCATGCAGGTCAAAATAATGGTCGGCGTCGTTATTTTAGTAATTTTAGGCTTAGCACTTTGGTATTACTACGGCCGACCCAAAATAGAGCCGGTCAAAACCGCCGAAGACGCAATTGAGGCCATAAGCGCGCCCACCCTTGACGTCAAATCTAATCCAATCGAGGGAAAGGTGCCGGAGTTAAATCCGGTAGACCGCGCCAATCCGTTTAAAGACGCTTATAAGAATCCATTTGAATAATATGAAAAAAATACTTATTTTAACGGGCTTGCTGGTATTTGTTTTGTTTACAGCTCAAGCCCAAACCACAGGGAACGCCACATTATCTTTGGTGAAAGATAAAAGCAGCGATCTTTTTATTTTGACTTTAGGCGATACAAATGGCATCAAGTCTTTTAATTTGGAATTCCAAACAACGGATAAACTCCCCTACGGCGGCGACCTTTCCGGATGTCCCAGAAGCAGAAAAATTGATAATATTGCCGCAATTAATGATTTAGATCTTGCCAAAACCGTAAAAGCGATAATAGTTGACTGCGGCGGCGAAGAAACCGAGTTCGAAATTTCCTCCGTGGATGCGAGCGGCCGGGCCCAAGTGAAAAAATTGAGCAAGGAGCCTCCACCGCCGCCTCCACCGCCACCCTCGCCCGCTCCTACTCCGGCGCCAACTCCTGTAGAACCCAAAAAAGAACTCGACTACCCAATCGCCGCATTAGGCAATTGCTCAAGCGAAGAATCGTGCAAAAAATATTGCGACGGTCCGGCGAACATGGAGCGCTGTATCGCGTTCGCCGAAGAACATAATTTGATACCGCGGGAAGAAATTGAGCGCGGCAAAAAATTTGTAAAGGTTGTTAAGGGCGGCGGAGGGCCTGGCGGATGTAAAACCGAAGCCGCTTGCGAAAGCTACTGCAATGATATCGGGAAAATTGATGAATGCGTTAAATTTGCCGAAGAACATAATTTTTTAAGTGCAAAGGAGCTTGCAGAAGCCAAAAAAGTCAAAGCGGCGTTAGACGCAGGCAAAAAATTTCCCGGTGATTGCCGCAATAAAAAAGCCTGCGAA
>MFHO01000011.1 GCA_001778635.1 Candidatus Giovannonibacteria bacterium RIFCSPHIGHO2_02_FULL_45_13
GATCCATACAGAAAAAAACAATGGCTGGCAAATTTGTCGTTTGCGAAACGGCAAATTTTGCTCTTTGAATACCGCGCAATAAATCCTTATAATCGGCGAAGGTGTCCACCGCCACCCCGTCTTTACCGACATACCCGAAAGACCAATCTTCGTTGTCGGAATCGCGCGCATAAAGAGTCGGCGCGTCATAAGCAATTGAAACTCCGGTTTCGCCCAAGCCAATGAGATAATGCAGAAGTTCGTTTGTATCTTCAGCGGTGCCGCGGCCGCAAAATTGTCTTACGGTTGGAAGCTGCGCGCGGTAGCCGAGCTCGTAAACGCCTCTCAAAAAAGGCGGCTTTCCTGGAGCGCCGAAGTGTTTTTCGTGCGCCACGAGAATCTCTTTTTGCGCCGCGTCTGAAAGATCTCTAAAATACGGCAGGTCCGCTGGTCCGTAAACGGTTTTTAGCTCAATGTCTGAAAGCGTCCTAAAACGCGCCTTTCTTTCTTTGGGCATATTTACATCTTTTCAATCTGCGCATACTATAGCGCTTGACAAAAGTTAGTCAACCGTGCTATCTTTCACTGTAGAAAAATCTTGGACAGAGGAGGAAAAAATGGCTCAAGGCGAACCAAAATGGAAACAGGCGGCGGACTGGATATTGACGGAGTGGGAGATAAGGCCAAACGCGTCAAAGCCCAAACTCATAGATGAAGCGTCTCTGAAATTTAATTTGACGCCGAATGACCAAGAATATCTTCAGAGAAATTTAAAAAAACCGACTAAAGCTTAGCGGTTTTTTTGTTTTTCAAAATGTTGTCGCTTGTAAAAAGTAAATAAGACGTGTACGGTCAGACTAGAATTGGGCAAATTAAAAAATGCGCTTGGAGATTGAAGATTGGGGAAATGGCGTTCCCATCAAGCAGGCAATAGAAAGACAGGATGAATATTGGGCGGAGAAAGTTTTTAGGCAAGATACTCCTGATAAAATAATTTTTGTTGGGCATGAGCCGGTTTATACCGCCGGGGCTTCATGCGCAACGCGCCATGAATTGATAAAACAATGTTTTAAAAAGGAAATTTGGGAGCTTCCCGCTCCGGTAGAAATTGTCCGGCGCGGAGGGCTTGTGACTTACCAAGGCCCGGGCATACTCTCCGTTTATTTTATTTTTTCTTTCAAAAATTTTTCTCCGCGCGGTTTCAACGACTGCTTGCTGGATTCCGCGGACGCGCTCTTGAAAACTTACAATGTGTATGCAACTTCCAGACGCTTTAAAAAAAATCCGGGGTTATACATCGGGGAACATAAAAAAATAGTCTCGCTGGGCACGCAGATTTCAAAGGGCGTTTCGCGGTACGGCCTTGCAATTTCCGTAAACCCGGACGAAAAATATCTTGAGCCACTAATCCCCTGCGGCCTAAAAAATATGCGCATGACTTCTCTGGCGGAAGAATTACACGTAAAAAGTTTTTTCAAAAGCGAAAAAAACGATCTAAAAATCAAGCTTGCCGCCGAGATCATCTCGCGACGGCCAAATTAAAAACCCTCGTTAAAAACGGGGGTTTTCTAGTTTTTGTTTAAAGAGCGTAAGAAATTTTGCGGCTTTCGCGCCGTCAAAAAGGCGATGGTCAAAAGTCAAAACGATATTCATCATCGGCAAAACGCCGATGGAAAAATCTTTGTCCTGATCGGCAACGGGAATCCGTTTGATCCGAAAAGTCGTCACCATAAACGCGTTCCACGGCAAAGGTATCGGCACACTTCCTTCTATATCCATCATTCCTACGTTATTAAGAACAATATTGGGCAACGGGAAAATATCTTTTTCATGAATTTTGCCTATCTTGGCTTTTTCCGCCAACTCGACGACTGCGCGATTGATTTGGAAAGCTGTTTTACGATCCGGATCAGCTACGCGCGCCACCACAACGTTGTCGTCTTTTGTGTTTAATGAGAGCCCAAGATTAATAGAGTCGCGCAAAATGATCTGCTCTTCTTTTTTATCTTCATCCCAACTCGCATTCATCTCCGGCATCCAAAGCAAAGATTCGGTGAGCAAATAAAGAAACATTGCGTCAAACTTATACTTTGACTCCGCGCGGATTTCAAGAAGCTTGGAGGCATCTGCGCTTGACCAAATCGGAGTAAAAGGAATGCCCTGCGATTTTACCAGGTATTTTGCCGTAGCCTGCCTAAGCGAGGATGGCTTTTGCGTTTTCACGGAGAAACCTCAATGGTGCAAAATGTCGTGCCATGTGGATGTTCTTGCTCCGGATCCTCTTTTAAGAAAATTTCTTTCACGGCGCCGTCTGCAGGCGATTCAAAGTCAAACGTGGCTTTCTCCGTCTCAATTTCAAACAGCGCTTCGTCTTTTCTGACGTGTTGTCCTGCGCTTACCAAGATTTTTAAGACCTTAAACTTAGCTTCTGCCTTTTCTGCTTCAAATGTCTGAAATGTAACACGAACTTCGATAAGGCTCATCGCGTCATCTCCTTTGCTGCCGCTACTATATCTTCAACTTGCGGCAAGCGCAAGACCTCCAACGCCGGATGCGCCGTAACAGGCCCATCTTCCGCGCCAAGAATTTTTGTTGCGACAAAGAAATCTGACATTTCTTTTATATCTCGCCTCACTTCGCTGACATAATTGCTTATCATACTTGCTATTTCCGCGCCAACTCCGAATTTAGTTTTTGCTTCATGGACTATAAGCGCGCGGTTGGTTTTTGTTACAGAATAAAGAATTGCTTCTCTATCCATCGGCACTATCGTCTGCAAATCAATAACTTCAGCCGCAATCCCGTCATAGTTTAAAATCTCTGCGGTTTTCAAGGTTAGCTCAACCATCATTGCGCCATAAGTAATAATTGAAATATCTTTGCCTTCGCGCAGTACCTGTGCTTCTCCGAAAGGAAGCGTATAAAGTTCGATTGGCACTTCTCCCTTTTTGCCATAAGCGGAAATTTGCTCTAAGAAAATCACAGGATTGCCGTCGCGAAACGCCGAAAGCAGCAGTCCTTTTGCTGCATAAGGAGTTGAAGGGGCGACAATTTTGATGCCGCCACTATGTGCCAACATCGCCTCAATCATTTCTTCATGGCAATTATTTGAAGGAAATCCGCCGCCGCAAGGCGCCCGCACAACCAAAGGCAAATTCTGTCCTGTAACCGCGAAATGAATTGTCGCGTAATTAAGCAGGGGGCCAAAAGCATATTTCAAAAACGGGAGAAATTGAACTTCGGGAGAAGGTATTAGGCCAGCCAAAGCCATGCCGATAGCGTAAGCAAAAATGCCATTTTCATCCAAAGGCGTGTGGAAAATTCTTTCTCTGCCGAATTTTTTAACCAATCCTTTTGTAACGCCGTACACTCCGCCCGATTCAACATCTTCTCCAAACACTCTAACGCGCTGATCTAATTCCATCGCTTGGCGTAAAGCCTCATTTATCGCGGCTTCGTAAGTAATAATCCGATTAGACTTTGCGGCCTTAGGCAATTCATTGGCATTGCGGTCAGCAAAAACCGAATGAAGTTTTGAAGGCATTGAATAAGTTTTCGTTGCCTCGAAGGCTTCGGCAATAATTTTTTCTGCCTCTGCCTTAAACCCGCGCTCCATTTCATCATCCAATAAATGCATTAACTTAAGCTGCAAAGTGTAATGAGCCAAAGGATTCCGCCCTTGCCATTCCAAACGAAGATCTCTTGGAACATAGCCCGTCATCTCCGAAGTTTCGTGAGCATTATGCCCAGACACCCGGAAAGTGCAGCATTCTATTATCCAAGGCCCTCCGCCGTTTCTGACGTCTGCTAAAGCGGCCTTCGTAGTTCGCCAAACTTCCGCTACATCGTTTCCGTCAACAACCAAAAATTTCATTCCGTACCCTTCAGCGATCCTTCCCAACCGTGCGTGCGCGCTTTGATATTCAACCGGAGTGCGGATCGCAAGTCCATTGTTGTTTATGATGAAAAGCGCCGGAAGCTTCCGCGTGGAAGCAAAAAGAAAAGCCGAATGCGCGTTGCTGTGGGCGGAAGCGCCGTCTCCCAAAAACGCTAAGAGCGCTGGATTTTCTTCTGGAGAATTTTTTTTGAGCACATCGCGGATGTAGTAAAGAGCGTCAATAAGTCCTGTGCCCACCGCGACGTTTAAAGCCATGTCAGACTCGAAACGGATAAGATGATGCTCCGGACTTCCAATATGAATCCCGAAGTTATATCCGCTGTAAATGGATTCCGCGAAAACTCCGTCCTGGCAGACAATTTCTTTCGGAGTAAGGCCCCGGCTTAACAGCACGCCCATGGCGCGGTGATCCGGAGCAAACCAGTCATAAGATTCTGCGGCTAAAACCGGTCCGACGTAAACAGCCTCCTGTCCAAGTCCGGTAAAAATTTTCGGGACAAATTCATCCTTTCTTTTATCCAGTTCTTGCCCCAAAAAAGTAGTTAGCAAAAGCAGTTTATAGATTTTCAAATATTCTTCTTTGGAAGGAATAAAAACCTGCCTTGTCGGGGTGAAATCAGTTATCTTGGGCATATTCAATTCTCAAACGTTCTGCCACTATCATAAAACTCCATTCTCCGCGCGCAACCTTGACAAAAAACCAGTTATTGTTTAAATGCGCGCGCATTATCCCCAAAGCAATGTGTAGGAAGCCGCAATGGCGGCGGTTTCGGAGCGGAGGACGAGGCGGCCCAAGGAAATCATTTCAAAATTTGCGCGCTGTGCGGAAAATATTTCGCGCTCCTCCCAGCCTCCTTCGGGGCCTATGAAAATATTTATTTGCCTGTCTCCGGCGCCCTTAATCATATTTTCTTTTTCGGAGGTTGAGGCAAAATAAGTTTTAGCTCCGGAAGACTCCGCTTTGCCTGTGGCCCGATCAAAATTAATAACCGCGTGCAATTTTGGGATAATCGCCCGTCCGGACTGCTCCGCGGCTTCTTTTAAAATCACGCCGCATCGCTCCATATTAATGCTTTTCTTTTCGGACCTTGCGGACATTACCGGTACAATTTCCGAAACCCCGACTTCAGTGGCTTTTTCCAAAACCCATTCAAATTTATCTTTTTTGATTAAGGACTGGAATAAAACAAGCTTTTTTGAAGATTCCCGATTGTTTTCAACCTTTTCACGCAGCATAAAGTTAATCAAGCCGGATTCTGTATTTTTAACCTCTCCCACAAAATCGTAACCGGCATACTCCGGCTTATCATTAAAAAAGCCAACTCGGTCGCCTCGGCGTAATTTTAAAACATCGCGAATCTGGTGGACCACGGCGCGGTCCTTGACCATAATGATTTCTTTATCTAATTGATACGGAAAATAAAACCTGTGCATTAATTTAAATCTATCACAACGGCAAAAAAACAGCCTAATCGGCTGTTTTCTTTTTTTTGCCCGCCTGCCGGACGGGCAGGTAAATCTTTGAGTGTTTTTTGATGAATTTGTTAAGCTCGGTCCTTGAAATAAGTCTGCCGTCGAAAATTGAACGGTTAAGCGAGTTAAAACCTTTTATTTCCTTCAAAGCGCCCAGAAAAGTTAAAAGTTCCATGCGAAAAATAGTTGCCGGAATCAAAACCATTTGATAGCCGGCTTCAAACAAGGCTTCTGCGCACATAGGCGGAGTTTTTCCGTGTTCTGCCAGATTTGCTACAAGCGGAATTGTCGGAACCTGCCTGCGAAATTCTTTAAATTCTTCCAACGCCTCTAAGGCTTCCGGGAAAATCGCGTCTGCTCCTGCGTTTATGTAGCGATGCGCGCGGAAGATCGCTCCATCCAGTCCTTCCGCCGCTCTAGCATCGGTGCGCGCCACTATTACTTGATCTTCATTTTTTTTCCAATGAGCCAGCATTTTTATTTTCCAAAACATATCATTCATTGAAATCAGCTCTTTCCCCGAAAGATGCCCGCATCTTTTTTTTGCCGGAACCTGATCTTCTATTTGTACGGCGTTCGCCCCGGCGCCCCAAAGAAGATGCATCATCGTGTGTGCTATGGCAGGAAGCGCGTCGTTCACCGGATGCATCTCCGCGGATTGGTTTTCTTCTGTTAAAAGGCCCGTGTCGCAATCAACCAAAAGCGGCAAATCGGAAACTTTTCTTATATCGCTGACCACTTGCGCCATTTTTTCCAAACTGATCAGCCCTTCGTCCAAAAAACCCAACTTGGTTGATAGCGCCGCGCCGGAAATGTAGGCCGCTTTATATCCTTCAGCTTGCGCAATGAGAGCTTCTATTGGTTCGGTAATGCCGATAAGAATTAAATGTTTTCTTTCGCCAAGCAATTTCTTGAAATTCATATTTTTAATCCCTTTAAAGTCCAGTAGAGATCGCGCGCATTCATTGTTTCCAAATCCCAGACGAAATCCAGATTCGGAAGCTGCTCCCCGAATTTATTTTTAAGCTCTTCGTCGGAAAGGGGATGCGCGAAATGTCCTTTCGGCAGCCTAATCTCCTCTTTAAACCACCATCCGTCTTGAGTAAGTACGCTCGCGGAAACCGGAAATTCCGGCAAGTTTGTGTTTTTGTAAGCCGCGTTGTATTTTGGCAGCTCGTGAATATCGCTCATTTTGTCAATCAAATTCCAAATTCTAGCGTCGCGTAGCCGCGCCGGCTCATATTGTTTTAAAGTAAGCTCGCCGTCCAATAAAGCAGATGCCAAAACAAAAAAGAGGGAGTGGTCTGCCGATTCTTTTGTTTCTGGCCGCCGTTTGAAACGGTCGCCGATCACTCTTTTGGCAAATTCATAAGAACATATGTCAATCTTTTCGATCCTCCAGATATCCTCAATAATTTTTCTTATTTTCAAGCCCAAGGCCACCACTGCCTGCGCGTGATATTCTACCGGATACAGCTTGGTGTGGTTTTTTGAGATTTTAAACGTGCTTCCTAAAGCGGAAAATGCAGAAAGGTTGGGGCATTTTCCATGAAAAACCTGCTTTATTACCCCGAATTCTCCGTCAATAATTTCTGCAGGGCCGGTCATACCCATTAAGGCAAGGCACGCAGATTCCACGCCCTTTTTTGCGGCGTATCCGGCGTAGAGACCTTTCGTGTGGGAAAGTTTTGATCCGGAACGACCCTGCCGCGAAGGCGGGGAGAGTAAGGCATGCGATGCCGCGTGCACCAATTGTTCTTTGGAAAGACCAATGATTTTTCCGGCGGCAAGCGTTGACGAAAGTTGCAGATAATAAGTATGATCCCACCCTTCTTTCCGCAAGGAAGCTGCGTCGCAGAAATGGCATTGTATTTCGTATGCTAAAACCAATGCGGTAATCAATTCTTTCCCGCCGCATATTCCGGCAAGCGCCAGAAGCGCGCCGATATTGTCCGACGGATGTGCAGGTTCTCGCGACAAATAAGTATCGTTCCAATCAAGCGCGCGGATGGCGTGAGCGTTTAAAAAAGCGGCGTTTTCCAAAGAATAAGAGCCGTCCATGCCGATGGCTAACCCGCTGACGTGTTGGGTTTGCCATTTTTTCCCGCTCATTCCACACCTTACCAATTTTACGGCCTCATCATGCCGCACGCCCATAATCAAGCACCCCAATGAATCAAAAATTCGCCTTTTTGCCCTATGTACAACTTCTTCCGGCAAATTTTCGTATTTCAAAGAAACTGCGAAATCCGCCAAATGATCCAACAAATTAGCTGTATTTAACTCCATTTTGCTGTCCAAAATCTAAATCATTTTTAACCTAAACCAGAAAGAAAAGCAAATAAAAAAACACCGCCGGGATTTCCGGACGGCGTTAATCTCTCTCATTAATAGGCGTGTAAGGCCGAGGTGCAGGGCCTGTGTATGCGGAAGATCTTGGTCTTATCAAAATCAGCCTGCCTTTTTCGGTGCGATTTAGTTTCAAATACTCCATGTGGTGCGCCGACCAGCCGACCGTGCGCGACATTTCGAAAATCGGAGTCGCCAGCGCTTTAGGAATGTTTAGTAACGAATAAAGCGGCGCGGTCCAGTAATCAATGTTTGGATAAAGCTTTTTTGTGTTCAACATCAATTTCTCAACGCTCTCCGCCAATTCATAGAGCGCTTTTGTTTTTTTTGTGCGCGCCATTTTTTCAACAAGCGGTTTCATCACTGCGCATCTGGGATCGCCGTGCTTATAGATTGCGTGCCCGAATCCTTTTACGGTCTCTGATTTGCCTAATATATTTTTAATAAATTCTTCGGCGTTTTCTTTCTTCCCGATTTCTTCAAGCAACGCAAGCGCTGCCTCGTTTGCCCCGCCGTGCGCGTCGCCTTTTAAAGCACATGCCCCGCCGATGTTCGCAGAATAAATATCGGCGTTGGCTGAAGTCACCGCGTGCACAATGTGCGTGCCAACATTAAATTCGTGTTCCAAATAAAGCATCAATGAAACGTCAAGTGCTTGCCACTCCTCTTCTTTCGGCTCACGATTATGCAAAAGCCTTAAAAACGCCTTTGCCGCTGACGCGTTTTGGTCTTCCGCGACCTCTCTCTCCGCTACGGCGCACCAATGAGAAACTCTCATAAATTTGCCGTTTTTTTGATAATGTCCGATCGCTGCGACAAATACCGGCATAACAGCCATTAAAGCGGTTGCGTGAAATAATTGCGGCTTTCCGGCTTCTTCGGCCAGCGCGTTGCATCCGAAAACTGAAACCATTGTGCGCAACATGTCCA
>MFHO01000012.1:0-29354 GCA_001778635.1 Candidatus Giovannonibacteria bacterium RIFCSPHIGHO2_02_FULL_45_13
TCTCGCCGTCCCTCGCAGGGTTTACTCGCAAGAACACATGGATTACGTTTTAAAAACGTTTGAGAAAATTATGAAAACTAAAAACCGCATCCGCGGCCTAAAATTTTCTTACGAAGCTCCGATCTTGAGGCATTTTTCTTCCCGATTCAAATTTGTATAGCAGTTGCGCGGATCCTGCGAAGGCCGGAGCCCAAAGGTTCCTGTTTTGATATTTTAAAGCGGCCTATTTCAGAAGTATTTTTTACATGCGGGCCGCCGCAAAGCTCCCGCGAGAAAATGTCCGTAGGGCCTTCGCCGGCAGACAAGTCGGCCTTAAAATCCCCTACCGAATAAACTTTAACTGTCGGCGGGTACTTTTCCTTGAAAAAATGTAAAACGCCAGACCTTACGGCTTCTTCGTAAGACATTTCTTGCATGCGCACGTCAAACTTTCGAGAAACAGCCCAATTCACCAAGTTCTCAACTTTTTTCAGTTCTTCATCAGTAAGTTTTCGGTCAAAAGTAAAATCAAATCTTGTGCGTTCTGCTGTAATATCGCTGCCTGCCTGCCGCACGCCATCTCCCAAAACTTTTCGTAATGCTGCCTGCAAAAGATGAGTTGCGGTGTGCAGCCGCGTCACTTTTTTCAATTCCTCTTCACTGGCGGCCTTAAGTTCTCCAGTATCAAGCAAAAGCCCGTGCCCGCCAAATTTTTTTTCTGCTCCTGCGCGAGAGATTTCTCTATGTAGCCCAAGCTCTTTGTCAAAATCATCCCTAGTCAAGTATTCGGCTTTTGTTTGGCCGATTTCTTTTATAATTTCATACGGCAAGCCATAGCTTTCGTAAAGCATAAACGCCAAACCGGCGTCAATTTTTTCAAGTTTTTCCAGTTTTTCCAGCCCTCTGTAAACTGTTTCGTTAAATTTCTCCAGCTCTAAATTAACAACAGATAAAATGGCGCCTTGATCAAGTTCCGGATAAAAACCAGAATAATTTTCTACAATCGCCTTAAAAACGCTGTCTATATTTTCTACTTTGTATACCGCAAGCCGCCTAATAAGCCGGCGCAAAATGTATCCCGCTTCTTTATTGGAAGGCCGCACGCCGTCCGAAATCAAAGACGATATTCCACGCGCATGGTCGGCAATAACCCTTCTTGTTTTTTCAGCAAGTCTGGTGGGTAAAAATCTCCACAATGGTTCGAACAAATCCGTTTCAAAAATATTTTTTTTGCCCTGAACTATCATGGCTAATCGCTCAAACCCCCAACCGACATCAACTCCTTTTTGGGGAAGCGGCGTTAAACTTTGGTCTTTTGCGCAAAAATATTCCATGAAAACAAGGGTCGCTACCTCAAGATTATCCACATAAACCTCATTGGCCGCTCCGCAGGGGCCTTCCGGTCCGGCCGGTCCCCATATATTATCCGCGCGCGAACCCTTGCGAATGCGCTCCGACGGCAAAAATTCGGCCCAGGCATCGTATGATTCTTTGTCAAACGGAATTTTTTCATCACCAGCAAAAACCGTGGCCGAAATCCGTTCCGGCGCAATTCTAAAAACATCGGTCAGCAATTCATAAGTCCATTCTATTGTTTCTTTCTTGAAATAATCGCCAAAAGAAAAATGTCCCAGCATTTCAAAAAATGTGAGATGACTTTCATCTCCGACTTCATCAATATCCGAAGTGCGAAACGATTTCTGAATTGATGCAACATTTTGTGCCCCGAAATCTTTTATCGGATCTGCCTCGCCGGTGTAATATTTCTTAAACTGCTGCATGCCGGCAGTAGTCAAAAGCACCGACGGATCGTCCGGAATCAAAGAAGAAGACGGCACGATTTTATGCCCCCGCTTTTCGAAAAACTCAAGAAATTTGTTGCGGAGTTCGCCAGACGACATAATTATCTTATTATACCACCACCCAACATTTCTCCGGAATCCGAGTAAAACACTATTGATTGCCCTGGAGTAATTGCTCGCTGCGGCGCGTCAAAAATAACTTTTAACTCCACCCCTAAGGAGGAGTTATTCTCTGCCACGCAACGCTGGAGAGGCTGGCGGTAACGGATGCGTGCTAGGAGAAAAATCTGGGTTATTCCTCCTATCCAATTTAAGTTTTCCGCCACCAATTCTTTTCTATACAAAATCGGGTCGTCTTGACCTTGCGCCATCACCAAAGTATTCGTAGCCGCGTTTTTCTCCGCGATATAAACCGGTTCAGGCTGCCCCCCCAAAGCAAAACCGTGCCTCTGGCCTATTGTGTAAAAATGCGCGCCATCGTGCGTTCCTATCGCTCGCCCGTCGGAAGAAAAAACTTCTCCAGGCACTAGCGGCAAAATCCCGCGCAAAAAATCCTGAAAATCAACTTTGCCGACAAAGCAAAGCCCTTGGGACTCTTTTTTCTCCGCAGTCGGCAAACCGGCTTCCAACGCAATTTTTCTAACTTCGCTTTTCAAATAATCCCCGATAGGGAAAAGACAGTGTTTGAGTTGGGCTTGAGTGAGAGTCCACAGAAAATAGGATTGGTCTTTTGCACTATCTCGCGCGGCTCCCAGCTTCCAGCTTCCAGCTAATAGCTGGTTGCTGGTTGCTGGTTGCTCTCGCCGAAGGCGAGCATAATGTCCCGTTGCAATAAAATCCGCCCCAGCCTCCAGTGCCTTCTTTAAAAACACCCCGAATTTGATTTCTTTATTGCACATAACATCTGGATTCGGCGTTCTTCCGGCCGCGTATTCACGCACCATATAATTAAAAACGGCCTCGCGGTATTCTTTTTTAAAATTCCAAACCAAAAACGGAATACCCAGCTTCGCTGCAACCGTCATTGCATCCCGTCGATCTTCATTATTCTCACACCCTTCCCAACAAAGCATGTGCGCCCCAGTCACGTCATAACCCTGATTCTTCAACAACAAAGCAGCCACGGACGAATCCACTCCCCCGCTCATCGCTACGAATACTTTTTTCTTTAGACTTGACATAATAATACTAAATATGCTAGCCTAATTTTAGAAGAGAATCAAGGAGAAAATCATGCAGACAAATATGCGTATAAAATATGTTGACGATATTCGGCACCCAAATCATTTTGTTGTGTTTGTAAAAACTTGCGAGGTGTTTATTTTACATACTATTCGCCGATTCGCGCGAATCGGTAAGTTATAATAAACCTGTTTTTTGACATTCGAGCGCATTGTAATACAATAGCATTATGAGATCTATGCTTACGATTTGGCTGGTTTTGAGCTTCACCGCTATCGCGGTTTTCGGGTTTTTGGCGATGAATGCAGATATGGCTGACCACAAACAAGGATGTCTGGCCGCAACCGCCTCCGGCGCGATCTGCCCAAGCGAAAACATGTTTAATATCGCCTTTTTCCACACGAATGCCTTCAAAAGTTTTTCTCTTGCTCTGGAATTTTTTGCTTTTTTAATTTTAATTTGCACCGCGCTTGCAAACTTCAGTACAAAAACGTCTCCGCTGCTTTTAGATTTTTCTCCAGTATTTAAAAAAATGCGGTTTTTGACGTCGCTGGAGCGTCGGATGACTTATTGGCTCGCGCTTCACGAAAACAGCCGCTGATTTTTTTCTTCCCTAGCCCCACTTTAATTTGGGTTTTTTATTCGTTTAAATTTTTCTAATTATGAATCAGAATAAAAATATTTTCTTGGGCGCGTTTGTAAGCTTGCTGATTCTCGGCGGCATGATCTGGCTCGCTAATAAACCTGCTGCTCCGACAAATCAAGAAGCTAACGTAAATGCCGGGAACGGCATTATCACTGCGCCGGAATCGTCTTTTGACTTCGGCTCGATTTCCATGGCCGCAGGGAATGTCTCTCGCAAATTTAAAATTAAAAACTCTGGCACTGGCAACGCCACAATCAACAAAATTTACACTTCATGCATGTGCACCGTTGCGACGCTAGAGGTTGGGGGTGACCTGCTTGCCGGCAAGGCAGGGAAGTGGGGGCCGTTCGGTATGCCCGGGCACGGGTTTATACCAAATTTGAAAATCAAGCTCGCGCCCGGCGAAGAAGCGAATATGGAAGTGGTGTTTGATCCGGCCGCGCACGGTCCTGCTGGTGTTGGTAAAATAGAAAGAGCGGTTATAATTGAAAGCGACGCCGGAGAACCTCTAGAATTACGGTTTACCGCCCTGGTTACACCATAAACTTATGACCGAAATAATCTGGAATTTATCCAATAGCGGCCAGTGGCTCTTACCTCTCATAGTTTTCTCCGCCGTAATTGACAGCATAAATCCCTGCGCGTTTTCCATTTTACTTCTTACAATCGCATTTCTTTTCTCCGTTGGCCAATTGCGCTCTAAAATTTTAAGCATCGGCGGTTTCTATATAGCCGGAATTTTTCTTGTTTATCTTTTAATCGGCTTGGGACTGCTTCAGGCATTGCATCTTTTCTCAACACCGCATTTTATGTCTAAGATCGGGGCAGTGCTGCTGATTACGCTAGGCGCAATCAATATATTGGGCGAGCTTTTTCCTTCCTTTCCAATCAAATTTCGCATCCCGCACTCTGCACATCACAAAATGTCGGGACTCATCGAAAAAAGTTCGTTGCCGGCAGCTTTTCTTTTGGGAGCGCTGGTTGGCCTTTGCGAATTTCCATGCACCGGAGGACCGTATCTTACCGCAGTTGGCTTGCTTTACGACAAAGCAACTTATCTCATCGGCGTTGGGTACCTTCTAATCTATAATCTGATTTTTATTCTGCCGCTCGTGATCATTCTGCTTATTGCCGGCGATAAGAAATTATTGGAAAAGGCGCAGGCCTGGCACCAAAAAGAAAAATGGGCAATGAGATTTTGGAGCGGGCTTGCCATGGTCGCGTTAGGTATTATTATTTTATTTCTTTAAAATATGCGAGTAAAAATTTGCTCGCTTTGCGCAACCGTTTCCGGAACTTGGCTTTTGCTGACAGCGCTGATTCTTGCCGGGTATCTTGATGCAGGAATTTTTATGCCACTTGTTTTACTGCTTATGGGCGGCACGGTTGTGGGAATTGCCGATCGGATCAAAAAACAAAAACCGCTTATAATCGGCGTAGGCGTGGTCTTGGCTTTTTTGGCAGCGCGGAATTTGAGTTTCAAAATTTTGATTTTGGAGGCAGCCGTTATTTTAGCGTTTGGTTATTTCTTATTTTTGAAACAACCCAAAAACAATGAAACTGCGAACTCAAAAACGCGCGAATTAGAAAAACAATTAAAAGATTGTTGTTAAAATATGGAAAACGAAACAAAAAACGAATCCTCAGTGCATATTGGAGTTTTGGTTTTGACTGTTGCTGTCACGTCATACTTTGCCTACTTTGCCGGGCAGGGAACGTCAAAAACAAATCCGGTACCGCAAAAAGAGGTCGAAAGCGCTTCTTTTTCAATCCCTGTCAAATTGGGCGACTTGGGAATAAAAATGATCAGCGTAGGAATAATTGATGCGGAAAAATTTGAGGAACTTTATAAAACCCGCGGCGGACTCACCAACGAAACGAGAGAGTTGCTCTACGGCGCGCAAAACGATAGCATAAAAATCACTTCGGAAAATTCCGGAATAATTTTAAATCTCCTTTGGGCGCTTGGGCTTGGCAACAAAAATCCGATTCTTGAAAACGGCCCGATGATGGATCAGCACTATGGCGGTGCTGGTGGATTTGCATCCACGGGCGGATGGACGCTGGCAGAAAATGACGCAATGGATCATTATAGCCGCCACCCGCTTATCGTCTTGACTTCCGAACAGCAAAAATTAGTTGAGCGCGTTTCAAAAAACATCTATCGCCCATGCTGCAATAACCCTACCTATTTTCCGGACTGCAATCACGGCATGGCAATGTTAGGGCTGCTTGAACTTATGGCTTCGCAGGGCGCAAGCGAGGAAGAAATGTACAAAACCGCTCTACAAGTTAACACGCTTTGGTTTCCGGAAGAATACTCTACAATCGCGCGCTACTTTGCTTCAAAAAATCAAACGCTTTCCGAGATTGATCCGAAAGAGATTTTGGGACCACAATACTCAAGCGCCTCCGGTTTCCGCAGAATTGCCGCATTGGTACCACAAACCGAATCTCAAGGAGGCAGCGGTGGTTGCGGTATAGACAACGAACAGCCAGCCGTTCCTCGGCAGAAAAGCGGCTGCGGGATATAAATGAATACTGCCCACAAATCGGAGCTAAAAGGCGTGGCGGGAGCGACAGCGCTTCTCAGCGTGTATTTCGGCGTGGTGAGTTTCATAAGCGGCCCGGCTTTTGCGGCAGAGCAGTTCTACCGTTTCTGGTATTTTATTCTCGGACTTTCACTCGGGTTCGGCGTTCAAATAGGGCTTTATAGCTACCTCAAAGCCGCAATCCGCCAGAAGGCCTCGCGGGGAGTATTGGCAGTTTCTGGAACTACCTCTACCGCTGCGATGATTTCTTGTTGCGCGCACTATCTCGCCAATATCCTGCCGGTCATTGGAACGGCGGGCATTGTGAGCATAATCGGGCAATATCAGATTGAGTTCTTCTGGGCGGGACTGGCGTTCAATATCGCCGGCATTATCTACATCGGCCGGCAAGTAATTAAATTTCGCCAAACATGAAAAAAAATTATCTTATCATAATTGTCGCCATTGCCTTCGGCGTTCTCTGGTTCGCTTTTTTAAGAACGGGGGATGAAAAGCAGCCGAGCGCTTCTTTAGAACCGCAGCAAAACAACGAAGGGTTGGTAACAATCGCGGTAACGCCGAAGTTTTCTTCGGAAGTTTCATTTCAGATTTCACTTGATACGCACTCGGAAGAACTAAATTATGATCTTACGCAAATCGCTTTATTTACCGATGAAAATGGCAAGGAGTATAAACCCGTAAGCTGGGAGGGCGATCCGCCGGGCGGTCACCACCGCGAGGGAGTATTGAATTTTGGTTCCATCTCTCCTCCGCCGCGAACTCTAGGATTTATCATCAAAAACGTTGGCGGTGTTCCGGAGCGAAAATTTCTGTGGATAACTGGTTTTTGACACCCCATACCCCCACGGGGTATCATGCTCATATGAAACATAATGTCCACAAAGCGCGGGCTACCCGCCGATTACGGGTAGTGGCGGGCCAAATCAAAGGATTGGAAAAGATGGTGAAAAATGATAAATATTGTGTCGATATTCTCCACCAGACTCTTGCCGTAAAAGAAGCCATATCCAGCTTCGAGGATTTTATCTTAGAGAATCACCTCTCCACCCATGTGGTTAAGCAAATGAAATCCGGGAAATCAAAAAAAGCCATCGCCGAAATTCTCTCAATTTACCGATTGTCTAAAAGAAAATAAAAGGTCGAAAAATTAACAATTAGTAAAATTAATAAAAATACAATATGAAACTTTCACTTCAAAAATACGGATGGAAATGCGTGCTGGGAACCGAGGCAGCTTATTTCATTTGTTTGCTCGGCGGATTCTTGCCCTTACGCACCACCAGAGGCATAGAATTGCATCACACCTTCTTTGAAACTCTTCCAGGGTTTGCGTGGATTAGTTTCGGAAGCGTGTTACTTGGAGTAATTTATATGTTTATCTTTGCCTGGATTTTCGCCTGGTACTTCGTCTGGATGCATAACTCCAGCATAATTGGAACCAATGCGTAAAAAGATAAAATCATTGCTACACAAGCTCGGCTTCCATACGGAACCGCCGGAGCCCAAAGCCGCGTTCGATTTAGTCTGCGGAATGGAAATATCAATTAGTAGCGCGAAGCACACACTTGTCTACAATAATGAAGTGTATTATTTCTGTTCAGAATCGTGCTACAACCATTTCAACAATGATCCGGGAAAGTACGCCGGAGATGGTAAAATATAAACAAGTGAACCACAACCATCCAGAAAAAATATACACCTGCCCTATGCATCCGGAAATCCGGCAATCAGAGCTCGGCCGCTGCCCAGGCTGCGGGATGGAACTGATTAAATCCGAAGCTCTAAGCACGAAATCCGAAACACATACTGACCACGATCCGAGAATTGCCAAACAGATGGAGGCTGATATGCGGCGGCGGTTTTGGATTTCCTTTATTCTTTCCGTCCCAATCGTTTTGTATTCTCCTCTGGGGCTCAATTACTTTAAGCTAAATCTTCCGACTCCGATTCCCGCGGACTTACTGCTTTTTATTCTAACCACGCCTATTGTTTTTTGGACCGGCTCCATTTTTATTACAGGCACTTACTATTCGCTCAAAGCCCGCAAACTTAATATGTCTGTTTTGATTGCAACCGGAGTTCTGGCGGCTTATCTTTTCAGCGTTTTACTGACCCTGATACGGCCGGGCTCGGACACGTTCTACGAAGCGGCAGCACTTTTGGTGACATTTGTTTTGTTCGGCCACTGGATGGAAATGAAATCCCGCCGCGGCACCTCCGAGGCTTTGCGCGCGCTTTTTGATTTGGTGCCGCCGCAGGCAAAAGTAATCCGCGGAGGCAAAGAAATAACAATTCCAAGCTCCGAAATTATTCATAACGATATTGTAATGCTGCGGCCAGGCGATAAAGTGCCTGTTGACGGCATCGTCGTCGAAGGAGAAACGGCCATTGACGAATCGCTGGTAACCGGCGAGTCAATTCCTGTTTTAAAAAAAATCGGAGACAAAGTTATCGGCGGCGCGGTAAATCAAACCGGCGCAGTTAAATTCAAAGCAACGCAGATTGGATCTGAAACGGTGCTTGCTCAAATTATCAAACTTGTAGAGACTGCCCAGAATTCCAAAGCCCCGGGCCAGCGCATCGCAGATAAAGCCGCCGGATGGCTCGTGGTTGTCGCCATTGGCTCTGGGATAGCCGCGTTTTTAGGATGGTATTTCGGCGCCGGGGCTGGACTTCTTACTGCGCTCACTTTCGCGGTCTCGGCGGTGGTAATCGCCTGTCCGGACGCCTTGGGGCTCGCGACACCCACCGCGGTTGCAGTTGGCACTGGCATTGGCGCAAAATACAATATTCTTATTAAAGATGCGGCAACGCTTGAGAACACTTCGCGAATCAACGCGATTATTTTGGACAAAACGGGAACGCTAACTGAAGGAAAACCAAAAGTTACCGATGTTGTGGCGTTCAATAATTTCACCGAAGAGGAATTGCTTAAACATGAAGCCAGTCTTGAGGTTGGATCCAATCATCCGCTCGCCAAAGCAATTTTGGAAGAAACTAAAAAACGCGGCGCCTTGCCGCTCAAACCGATAGAAAATTTTGAGTCGGTCGCCGGTTATGGGCTTAGAGCGAAAATTGCGGGTAAAATAGTTTTGGCTGGAACAGAAAAATTGCTTAAGGATAACGGCGTTCGCACAGAACCAATGAGAGAAATTCTCGACAAGCTTGCTGAAGATGGAAAAACCCTAAGCTTGCTGGCGGTTGACAACATTTTTGCCGGCGTTATCGCCGCCGCGGATACACCGCGGGCAAATTCCAAAAGGACCGTTGCAGCACTCAAGAATCTTGGCCTAGAGGTGGTAATGATTACTGGCGACCACGCAAGAGTGGCGGACGGAATAGGAAAGCAATTAGGTTTTGATCGTGTATTTGCAGAAGTGCTCCCGGAAGACAAAGCAAAGTATGTCAAAAAATTACAGGATGAAGGCAAGTTTGTGGCTATGGTCGGCGATGGCATCAACGACGCACCCGCGCTCGCGCAAGCAGATATCGGCATCGCTATTGGAGCAGGCACCGATGTTGCAATCGAAACAGGCAACATTGTTCTCATGAAATCCGACCCTTACGATATTGTCGCGGCGATTCGGTTAAGCAAAGCAACGGTCGTCAAAATGAAACAAAATCTTTTCTGGGCGGCGATTTATAATGTGCTCGCAATTCCGGTTGCCGCCGGCGTGTTTTATAACTCTTTTGGCTGGTCGCTTCGCCCAGAGATCTCGGCGCTTTTGATGTCTGCCTCTTCTATCATAGTTGCCACA
This sequence comes from Candidatus Giovannonibacteria bacterium RIFCSPHIGHO2_02_FULL_45_13, assembly GCA_001778635.1. GTDB lineage: Bacteria > Patescibacteriota > Minisyncoccia > UBA11713 > 2-01-FULL-45-33 > GWA1-44-25. The sequence goes on from MFHO01000012.1 coordinate 9,920, forward strand.
AACGCTGTATTATTAAAGAAAGTCGAAGCGAGATTAAAAACTTAATCAAAAGTGTAAAAACATGAACACAAAACTTGTTGAGTGGGTATTGCGAATATCGGTCGCCGGAGAATTTATTGGGCACGGCATATTCGCCATGCAAGGGAAAAAAGATTGGATCAGCTGGTTTGCGAAATTCGGCATATCAGACGCCGGGCTTGCAACGCAACTGCTTGCACTCGTCGGAATTATGGATATTGCGTTGGCCGTTCTTATTTTAATCAAACCGATTCGTATCGCTCTTTTGTGGATGGCATTTTGGGGATTCTGGACTGCGCTTATAAGACCGCTTGTCGGAATGCCAGTTTGGGATTTCGTAGAGAGATGGGCGAATTGGGGCGCTCCGCTTGCGCTGCTTCTTTTGGTTGGCTGGCCAAAAAACTGGAAAGAGTGGTTTAGCTAACATGCGCATAGAAAGCCATGCCTTTGGGCACAATCAAAGCATTCCTGCAAAATACACCTGCGATTCGCCGGTTGGCGAACAGGCCCCGAATCCTCCTCTAGAAATTTCCGGCGTTCCTGAAAACGCGAAAAGTCTGGCACTGATTGTTGACGATCCGGATGCCACGCGCGGCGTAACATGGGCGCATTGGGTAGTATTAAATATTGATCCGGAGATTCACGAAATTTCAGAAAATTCTGTGCCAAGCGGCGCGCTTGAACTTAAAACCAGTTTCGGAAAACCAGGTTACGGCGGCCCGTGCCCGCCGCCAAATCAAGATAAGAGTATTGGCAAAGGCACGCATCGCTATTTTTTTAAACTCTACGCGCTAGATGTTCCAAAAATAAACTCGGTTGACGAAATTTCAGCGCACACAGTCGCCTCGGCAGAACTCATCGGGCTTTACAGCAGAAAATAAGGCTAAATTTAACCCCCACACCAAAATTTTGGTGTGGGGGTTGACAAGAAAAGCGTTTGGGTGTATAATGGAGGCAAACGTTACAGAAAGAAAAGGGCAAGGCTTCAAGGGCCGTCGACTCTATTCCTAATAACGGGGATATTCGACGTTCTTTGAAAACTTGCCTGTTTTATTCTGGAATGAAAAAACCAAAAAGGAGGGTTTTGTTATGTTTAAAAAATTGTTGCTTTTGGCTGGAGTTTACATGCTTTTGGGAACATCCGCGGTGTCATTAGCGCAAGAAGAACCGGAATCCACTTTGACTCCGCGACAGCTGCTGCTGTTGCAGGTGCCAGAAGGCGTCAAAAAGGCAGCAGAGTTTGATGGGTGGAAAGTGACATGGGAACCCATACATGACGCCGCGTGGGGACCATCAGACTTTATTGCACTAAGCAAAGATGGTCAGCTTTGGATAATTACTGCGATCGGCGATAAGCCGAAGATGCTCACGCTTGCGTTTGCCGAGGATGGAGAAACATTTTTGCCGGTGCTTTCCGCGTATTTTAAAAATGACACATTAGAAGTTGTCATGGCATTTATCTCGCTCAAGGGCGCAGATGAGGCTCTTAAAACAAAGGCGGAGCGCGCAATGAATTATTTAAGTAGCGCGTTGGAAGCGCTCGGCCTAGAAACAGAAGATGGTCTTGTAGAGTTTATCAAAGGCCTTCCAAAAACCGGCTCAAAAAAGGCTACTCCGCTGTAGCCTTTTTACTATAACAAAATTTTTCGAATAAAAAGGACGCCCAAGCAATGCATGGACGCCTTTAAATTTTCGGCGAAGGGAGCGCGACAAGATTTGGGTGCTCCAACGTGCGAAGGTCTACCGCACGGAGCTCTCCTGCCAAATTCATGAAGAAGGTTTTTTCGAGTTGTACCGCTTCAATGGCATTTGCCTCCACGATACAACCTGACTTATTGCAACCTCTTCGGCGCGAATTGCGCCCCCATTCGCCTGACCTCCGGGCACACGCAGCACCCGGAATTTTTCGATGACTACAAGCCGGGTTGGCGCTTCGGCTTGCTTCAAATCCGGCTATTCAGTCGCCAACCGCCGGATGACCACACAAACCTCGCCATACGCCAAAGCGTGGGGATCTCGGGACGAGGCCACCGAACTACGATCCCAGTCTCTTCCATTATAGCAAACCTACAGCCCGTGTCAAGCCCTGCATTTAGCAATTTCGGACGTGGAGCAACTCGGATCTCCTGTAACTTCGCGGTCAATTTTTAAAAACAGCGGGAGTTCAAAAGTGTCATCTTCATCTAAAAGCTCTATTTCCAGCTTAAAGAGCTTTTTTGGTTCGCGGAAAACGTCTAGCGCGAAATATTGGTTATTCCAGACAAAATACCAGCGGTCTTTTTTAACAACTTTCCTTGCCGGATCTCGCTCTTTACCAAGCCAGAAATAATCCAACGCGCTTATTCTCCTCTCACGCTCATGGCGCGCAATTTTTGATCCTGGCACCTTTTCTTTTTTGGCAAAATAATACGATGAATAATCCCCTTCCGTAATTTTTCGTATCCTTCCGCCGCCCAGCAAATAAATCTGTTCTATCTCCATCCTTACAGCGTCTCTAAAAGCCTTTGCGCGAAAATTTGGTTTTTCTTTAAGTAAAAACCACCTTTCTATCTCAACGCTCGGAGTTTGGACTGCGTGCAAAATCGCGCGAAGCGCGTGATCAAGTTTTTCCTGAAAATCTTCTCTGCTCGGAATTATCCAAAGGTGCTGGTGACCTATCCAAACTTTCAAAGTTAGCTCGTCAACGCGCCTTGCTTTTTTTGGATCTTTTTCTTGGCGGCTTGGGTTATTAGCAGTCGTGTAGAATTTCTCTGCGCCGGAAGCGGCAGAGCGAAGAAAAATTACGGCGTCGTAACAATCGCTGACATCCCAAAGATTAAGCCGCTCATCTTGCAAAAGCGCCTCAAAAATCCTTGATGACAAGTATGCATCTACCTCTTTCGCTCCGCGATCGCAGAGCAGCACGCGCTTTTCGTTTTTAAAAATATCTGCTGTTGCTGTAAATCTCTTTTTCAAATCCAGATGCAGAAGAAGCATCTGCCGTTCAATTTCAACATACGTTTTTGGATCCCGCACTTCGATTTCCGAAATATCCGGTATGCCGCCGCCTATAAGCATAGAGGCGCATTCCGGGACCAAAAATGGCCGTATGCCCAAGGCTGTCAATTTCGGTAGTGCATAATCCAAGAAAGTTGTCTTGCCACCGCTAGGTCCCCCGCCAATTGCTATTACCTTGGTTCTATCCACGCGCCCTCCGTTTTTTAATCTGAAATTAAATTAGCAAAAAAAGGACGCCAAGGCAATGCAAAGGCATTAATGTGTTTCATTTCCCAAACACCCTCCTTTCACCGGAACGCGAATTTTTCTTGGAGGGATTTGAAAAAATATGCCCTGTCAAGCTCGGCGAATTTGATGAGCCCGGGCGAGCGCTTGATTTTGATTACATCTCCGATTTCCAAAGGGAATATATTTTCGCCGTCCGCCGTAATAATCACATCCGCGTCTTCTCCGCTTTTGGCAATTTTCAAAACCCCCCGCTTGCGAAAATCAATAATTTTAAGCTCCACTTCCCTGTCGCGCTTAATAACAATTGAAGGAGTCGGAATATTATGATCCATGATTTCGGTCAAAATCATGCACTTTATGTCCGGCATCACAATCGGCCCATGCGCGGAAAGATTATAAGCGGTGGATCCTGTGGCCGTCGCCACAAGCATGCCGGATCCTTTTATATACTGTACCGGATGCTTGTCTATGCTTGCTTCTATGTCTACTATTCCCAAAAGGCTTTGGACAGAAATTTCATTTAATGAATTAGCAGAAAAAACCAAGCGCCCCTTTCTCCAAACTTCGGCTTTTACCATCATGCGCTTTACAACGCGGTACTCGCCGGAGAAAAGTTTATTTAATGCCGCAAGAAATTTCTTCGGCTCCCTCGCGGATGCCAAAAAACCCACGTGCCCCAAATTTAAGCCGAAAATAATCGAGTTCTTTTTTTGATACTTCTGCGCCGCGGCAAGAATCGTCCCGTCCCCTCCTAAAACAATAAGCAATTGCGGGCGTTTTGAATTAAAATCCGTTTTCGGATATCTCTTTCTAATCCATGCCTCAATCTTTCCGGACCACAAAACCGCCTCTTTGTTCTCGCCCCTATAATAGATTGACACGCGTTTTATCATATGATAATATTAGTGTATATTTAACACCAAACTATGTCAAACGCAAAACAACCAATCTACGAATCTCCTTATGTGACAGCGGACACGGTGATTTTTACGATTCACGATGATGCTTTAAAGGTGCTTCTAATCAAAAGAAAAAATCTGCCGTTTGCGGGATCCCTCGCACTCCCAGGCGTATTCCTACAAAAAGATGAGGGAACAAGGGAGGCCGCATTAAGAGCTTTAAAAGCCAAAGCCGGAGTAAAAGTCGGTTATCTAGAACAACTCTACACATTTGATTCCAAGCATCGGGATCCAAGAGGGCATACCGTATCAATCACTTACTTTGCGCTGGTGCCTGAAAACGCTTTAAAAATCAAGCAAGGGAAAGACCTGCAATCACCGGAACTTTATCCTTTAAATAAGCTTCCTCGCTTGGCATTCGATCACAAAGAAATAATCGGGCTCGCGTTTATGCGGCTTCGGGCAAAACTTGAATATACCAATGTTGTCTATTCGCTTCTGCCTAAATATTTCACTCTTTCCGACCTGCAAGAAGCATATGAGGTAATATTCGGGCGGAAATTTGATAAAAGAAACTTTAGAAAAAAATATCTGTCTTTGGGCCTTATCCGCCCTACCGGCAAAATCTTAAAAGGCGCGAGATCCCGTCCCGCCCGCCTTTTTGAATTTAAATCCAGACGCCCCGCCGGTCTCAAAAAGTTTTTTTTAAATACTTATGAAAGCAAGAGTAGAACTTCGGCCTATCAAACTTGGCGATATAGATTATATAATGAAATGGGTCAACGATCCGGACGTCGTTAAAAATTTCCAGAACTTCAACGCAAGGAATGATTAAATTCGCAAAAGAATCGCCGCAAAAAGAAATCATCGTGGCAACCGAAACAGGCAACCTTTATCCCATGTCAAAAGCCGCGCCGGAGAAAATTTTGATTCCGGCAAACCCAAAAGCAGTCTGCGCTTTTATGAAACAAAATACTCTGAAAAATCTCTACGAATCTTTGCGAGACATGAAATATGAAATCAAAGTTGATCCAGAGCTTGCGCGCCTCGCAAAAGCGCCTATTGATAAAATGCTTGAGATAACATAACCAAAAGCGGCCCTAGCCGCTTTTTATCTACTAAAATTTCTGGTCGATCGACAGAAAATTTTAGCAAGCAAGCATCTTGAACGCCACAACAAAACCGCTCCATAAGGAGCGGTTTTTATTTGTAATCGGCTAATTCGCACGAATTAGCCGATGTAGCTTGACAGGCTCCGCTATTTTTGTTAGGATGAGGCCAGAAACCTGGGTCTATTGACAAGGTTCTAGATACAGAGATATAGTGTATTTAGAACACTAACTGGCCCGCCTACGCTAAAGCTACAGCGGGTAAAAAAGGAGCTAAAAATGAAAAAGAAAACAAAGAAAGAAAAGAGGGTTGATTTGGCTAAATCCGCGCTGATTATCGTGGACGTACAGAATGACTTCTGTCCGGGAGGGGCGCTCCCCGTTCCTGATGGGGACAAGGTGGTAGAACCTTTAAATAAAATGATTGCTCACGCAAGAAAAATGGGTTGGCCAATAATTGCTTCACGCGACTGGCATCCTAAGCAAACCACCCATTTCGTCACGGGTGGCGGTATTTGGCCAGTACACTGCGTAGCCGGTACCAAAGGCGCAGAATTTCATTCAGAACTCGATATAATTGCAGATGGCGTAATTATATCTAAGGGCATGGGATCGGCTGAAAATGCCTATTCTGCTTTTGAGGGCAAGACTGCGGTAAATTTGAGTTTGGGTTACTTTCTCACCAAAATGGAACTTGATAAAGTTTTCATCGGCGGGCTCGCTACCGATTATTGCGTAAAAGCCACGGTACTGGATGCGCTGAAACTTGGTTTTAAGGTTTATCTTCTGAAAGACGCCTGCAGAGCGGTAAATATTAAACCGAACGACGGCAAAAAGGCAATTGCCGAAATGAAAAAAATCGGAGCAATTATCACCACTGTAAAGGAGGTGTTGGGGAGATGAAGAAAAATTTCAAGCCGACTAATCCGTTAGTTGGAGCGTTGTTTACAGATCTGTACGAACTCACAATGGCCTACGGCTATTGGAAAGCAGGAATAGATCAAGACCACGCGGTTTTTGACCTATTTTTCAGACACTGCCCATTCGGAGGAGAATTCACTGTGTACGCAGGCCTGGAAGAAAATTTGCGTCTTGTGAGTAACTTCCATTTTAGAAAAAGCGACATAGAGCATCTAGAACAAGTTGCCATGCCAGGCCTTGAACCGGAATTTTACAAGTATCTCGAAACCCTAGATTTTTCCGGAACCAAAATTTACGCGCCGCGCGAAGGAACACTAGTTTTTCCGCGCATCCCGCTTTTACGGGTTGAGGGGCCGCTTGTGATGGGACAAATTTTGGAAACAGCAGCATTGAACCAGACAAATTATCCAACCCTAATCGCCACAAACGCGGCAAGGATGCGCCTCGCAGCCGGACCAAATAAGTTAATGGTGGAATTCGGCCTGCGCAGGTCGCAGGGGCCGGATGGAGGAATATCCGCATCACGTTACGCTTACATTGGCGGATTTGATGGAACAAGCAACGTGCTTGCCGGGCAACTTTTCGGAATACCGGAAAAGGGCACAATGGCTCACTCATTTGCTCAAGCCTTTACATCACTAGCAAAACTCAAAACCCCAATCCTAAAAGACAAGAGCGGAAAAGAGCATGATTTTGTTGGATTGGTTTTAAAGATTAGAAACGAGCTTGGTTTTACGCAAACCAACGATGGAGAGCTGGCAGCTTTTATTGCTTACGCGCAGGCTTTTCCGAACAACTTCCTCGCTCTGGTGGACACATACAACACTTTGGAGTCCGGAGTGCCAAATTTCATCTGCGTAGCGACTGCTTTGTCTTTGCTCGGGTACAAGCCGATCGGCGTAAGAATAGACTCAGGCGACTTGGCTAAACTTTCAAAACAGATAAGGCGCGCTTTTGAAACTGGCGGATATTCTTACGGCGTTGACCTATTCAAACAAAGCATTTTCGCAAGCAACAGCATCAATGAAAAAATCCTGCGCTCGCTCAACGAGCAAGAACACGAAATTAACGGCTTTGGCATCGGAGAAAATCTTGTAACCTGTCAGGCACAGCCGGCTCTGGGTGGCGTTTACAAGCTTGTTGAAATTAACGGCAGGTCACGCAGAAAGATCTCGGAAGACACTGTGCAAAGCAAAAGCGCCGGGAAAACGACGATACCGGGGCGTAAGACTGCTTACAGGCTTTTCGGAAAAAATGGCAAGCCGTTGGCTGACATTATGACAGGCGCAAGCGAAGCAGCGCCGAAAGCAGGAGAGAAAACGTTCTGCATTAATCCGTTCGATGGCAACATAAGAGTCCACATAACGCCAAGCAAGGTTTTGGAGCTGCACGAACTTGTTTGGGATAAAGGCAAAATTGCGGTAAATTTGCCTCCGCTGAAAGAAATCCGGCAATATGTTAGCGACCAACTTGCCAATATGCCCGCAGAACACTTGCGAGCAGACAACCCAACGCCATATCCTGTTTGGGTTAGTCAAAAGCTTTACGACACAACTCGCGAGCTTTTAGCCAAAGAAACTCCTACCAGAGAAATAAATTAAAAAACGCCCCCGTTCCAGCTGTACCGCGAACGGGGTTTTATTTTTTGTATTATTCACTTAAAAAAGGCAAAACTGCTGGGAGTTTGAGATCAACATCAATACCGTGTCTTTGGGCTTTTTTGATGAAAGATAAAAGTTTTCGGACCGGTACCAAAATTGTTTCTATGTCTTCGGAACATTCCAATTTCGGTTCTGCGATTTTGCGGGCGTTCGTACCAAGATAAATTGCCAGCTTGTCGCTCGTAAGGCCGCTGTTAAACGGGCCAGCCGTCAGAAGTTCGACTTTTGACACTGCGTACCCTGTCTCCTCCAAAAGCTCGCGGCGGATCGCTGTTTTTTCGCTCTCGCCGGGTTTATCCATAAGGCCCGCCGGAAGCTCAATCGTATAATCCTTCAACGGTACGCGGAAGCATTTTTCTAAAACAATCTCGCGTTTTGGAGTAATCGCGGCAATCGCCACAATTCTTTTCTTTTTTTGATTTCTGCCGCCGGTTTTTCTTTCAACCATCTCCCAGACAATTTTGTGTCCATCGCGGTCCAAAAAATGCCTTCTTATCGTCCTGATAAACCGCCCGTTAAAAACAATTTCGTCATGTAGAATTTTAAACTTCTGCTTTTTCTCTTTTTGTTTTTTCATAGAACAAATTTATAAACTTTAAATACAATATCACCTCTTTTATTTTTAATCAACTCGGGTTCGGCGCCCCAAATCGCTTGCTGAAACTCGGCAGATTGGGTTGTGTCAGCGCCTAATATAAAGTAATAATTCTTAAATCCGGTTTTTTTATAATAATCCGGCCCGTTTTCTTTCAAAAATTGCCCGTAGGTATCAAAGGTGATAATCGACCAGGCGCGGTAAAAGCGAAGCCTGTCAAAAGTCCAGAGGCGTGGGCCGTCGTTAATATTGCCGTAGTAAACCAAAAGCGCAGGGTAAGGCTCAAGATTTTTCGCTTGGTCCTTTGCCAAAACTTCGTCCTGCAATTTATTTAAAAATTGGTACTTGGGGTAAAAAGTTAGAGCCGGCATTTTGCCGGAAAGTTCTTTTTCCAGATAGTCATTGAGTTCGTTGTATCCCCAATTGTAATTTTCGTATCTTACTTTTGAGGCAAGCCACGGCGCGCGCTCCGCGCCATTTGGATAGTAAGCGATTTGGTTGTTGTAGGAGTAGAAGATTTCGAAAACAAGAATAGCGACCAAAATTATGCTGATTATGCCATTTGGCAATGCCTTCTTGCTTTCCTCACTCGCTCCTGCGAGGCTCGTTCGGGGTGGCGCCGCTACGCTCTCTTGCTTCGCTCGATCCTTGCCCGCTACGCGCGCCAAACCCGCTCGAAGGCATCGCCAAAGGCCATCGCCGGATCGGCGCATCAAACCCGCGCTAAGGTAATGCCCACCAGTTTGAAAAAACATCCCGACGCTTAGCGCCATCCATGGAGTGAGCATTGTGAGAAAGCGGTAAGACGGACCGATAAGCATTAGAAGCAAAAATAAAAAAACAAACATGAAAAATAAAAATATGTTGCGGAGAAAAAATAATGATATGGCAAAAAGCGCCAAAAATAGCCACGAGTTCGTCGCAACAAGCCGCGGGATAAAATTCTGCATCCTCTCCCCTACCGTGCCAATCTCTTTTCCCGGAGCAGACTGCCATTCTGGAGTATTTTGCCCAAAAATATACGAGAGCTGAAAATCAAAATGCCCGACGGAACGATACATTTCGTAGTTGTAAATAATTACAGGACTGAAAATAATCAGAGCCAAAAGTGCGCCGAGCCAGAACTTTTTATTATAAAAAATGTCTCTGCGATAAATCAAAAGATAAACCAAAAAAATCGGGGCCAAAATAAATGTATTATATTTAGTAAGAAACGCGAGGCCGAGTATGACGCCTGTCCAGACAAAATAATTTTTTAAAAAGAAATAGCTCGCTAAGAGCATGAAAAATATTACGTAACTCTCTTGCATCCCCGTACGCGAAATATAAACATTATTAAGAGTGACTGCGAACAGAGCAGCAGATAACAATCCTGCATTTTGAGAAAATAATTTTCGCCCAATCAAATACACTAACCAGACCGAAATAATTCCTAAAATCGCAGACGGGAGGCGAAACGCCCACCGGCTGTCCCCAAAAACTTTCATAAAAAAATGCTGGACCCAAAAAACCAATGGCGGATGATCATGGAAAGAAAGCTTCGTCCACCAAGGGATATTGGGGTTGTACCACTCCAATGGCGTTGTCTGCTCCGGCGCCTTATCAAAATCCAGCATCCCAATCGCCCGAAAAGCATAAAAAACCTCGTCATTTACAGTGTCTCCCCTATCCAGCCCGTAAAGTCGCAAGACAGCGGCCAACAGCAAAATGACAAATAGTAAATACTTCATTACGACGGCTTTTTGAAACTAACACTAAATCGTGAGCCAGAGCCTTCCTTGGAACGGAACCAGATTTTGCCGCCCATTTTTTCTACCAACTCCTTGGTAATAAACATTCCTAAGCCGGTGCCTATGACCGCTTTAGTTTTGCCCGTCTCCGCCCTGAAAAATTTCTCAAACATATGTTTTTGATCTTCCTCCGACATTCCGAAGCCGCCGTCTTCAACGTGAGTTGCGATCATGTCTACCATATCTTCGTTATAAATTTTTACCCACCCCCCTTCATTATTATATTTAATTGCATTGGATATCAGATTTATAATTATTTCCTTAAAACGAGTGGTATCTGTTAAAGCGACCAGCAATGTTTTGGATTGTTCATAAGAAAGCGCAATCTTTTTTTCATCTGCCAAAGGTTTGAGTTCCTCAATCGTATCCGCAATAAGATGACTGATATCAACAGCAAAAACCTCAATTGTTATGCGGCCAGCTTCCGATCTTGCAATCTCTAAAATATCGTTTACCAAACGAATAAGGCGCTCGTTAGCTTGCGCAACAGGCTCAAGATACTTTTTTGCAGTTTCCGGCAAAACTCCCGCGCTTCCCTCCAAAATCATTGAAATGTATCCTTTTATCGCGGTTACCGGCGCACGGAGTTCGTGCGCCGCTATAAACACAAATTCGTTTTTCAATTCCTGCAGCCGCCTAAGACCTGCTGTCATTTTATTGAAAGCCGCGCCCAAATCTTCCAGCTCATCGCCAGTTTTAATATCAACCTTTTTTTCAAAATTGCCCTGCTCAATTTCCGAAGCGCTTTTTTCCAATTTAGAAATTGGTTCTAAAAGCCGCGCGGCAAATAAAAACGCAAGAACAACAACTGAAACAATGCCAAGCAGCGTCAAATTCAAAATCTGCCTTCTGATATCCTGAATCAAAACATTAGCGTCTTCTAATGGCCATTCCGACAAAATAGCCCACCCTATTTTTTGTATGAGTTTGCCGGCGCCAACAACAGGGCGCAAAGAAAAAACGCTTTGATAACGATCCTGGTCGCCCAAAGCATCAAAACTCTCGCCTTTTAAAACCCGGCCGACTCGATCTAAACTGGCAAGATTAAAGCCAATATTTACATTTTTTTGCCCTCGATAAGCAGCAACCGAGCCGTCTTTATCCAAAAGCGCCAAATAGCCGCTTGAGCCAAGTCGGGCTGTTTCAATGGATTTTATAATCTGTGACAAATTAACTTCGGCAGACAAAACTTGAATTACATCGCTCAGCCGGTTCCGCACGGGCGCAGACAAAGTCGTAAAAGGCCCGGAAAGCGTGTAATAAACCGGGCCTATATAATTTTCTCCAGCAGCGGCATTTTTAAATTTGTTTAAATTTGAAACGTCAAGCAAATCCGCCTCATCTGTGCCGCGTATAAGCTTGGATGTCTCCAGTCCTTTTAAATTGATCAGGCTAACTTCTTCAAAAGCGCGATTTTCTTCAAGTAGGCCTTCTAAAAGAAATTTTTGCTGCGCGAGATCAATTTCTGATTTTTGCGTAAAGCCTACTCTAAGCTCCAAAATACCCAAAGTGTCTGCAAAAAACTTTTCTATTTCTTCTATTTTTTGATCAATCAGCTGCGTCTCCAGTTCGGAAACGTCGTGTCGATGCGAAAGATCAATCAAAAAAAGCGTAGTTCCGCCCAAAACCAAAATCGGGAACGTAGAAAGAACAATGAAAAAGAGAGTAAACTTATTCCGCAAAGGACTGCCCGCAATCATTTTAAAAAATTTGGAAATCATAAAAAATCAAATACCGAGTTTTTTTAAAGTTTCTTTCTCCAAATAAGTTTTCTCTATCGGCCCCCGCTGCCCAACACCCATAATATCTTGAGACAATGGAGCCGCCGTGCCGGGCAAATAAGCGTCCGGGATTCCAAAGGCATGACCAATTTCATGAGCAAGAACGCTTGCGCCTTGAGAGCCGTATTTCACATCTGACAAAAATACTCTTGACACAAATGCTGTACGGTCGCTGCCGGAGGCGCCCACTCCTTCGTACATTACGGCCAAAATTTTATAGGGACCATTTGGGTTTGGCTGAAAAAAATCGCGATCTTCCAGTTCAAGCGTTATTCTCCTAAGCGCCTCTGGATTTCCGTGTTGCGTAACGTCGGTGTCGTAAAAAAGATTATTTTCAAACCCGATTATCGGATCGGGGTGAATTTTATAGTTTATTTTTGCCAATCCGCGCAATTGGAGGTCGTAAAAAGCAGCGGCTTTTTTCAAGCCCACTTCTAATTTCCCGCTCCAGTCAGTAATCATAAAATTCGTTTTATTTTTCGGGACAAAATAAACTGCAGTTATTTCTATCTCGCCTATGGATACGGAGGCATTGTCCCAAAGATGCGGGACAGGTTTTTGGACTTCCCCGAGAGAATAAATTTTAGGAACGCCTATCCAAAAATACATCGAAAAAAGCCCTGCCAAAATCAAACACAAAACTACCGCAAAATATTTGATCATAAGTTGGGAAGAGTGGTGGTGGAGGTAGTAGTGGCGGTTGTTATCACTGTTGTAGTAGCGGTTATAATAACGGTGGTAGTAGCAGTTGTTATAGTGGTAGTAGTAACAGCCGAGACAGCAACAATTTCATTTAATTTCTTAAGAGTCGCCGGCCCAACAAAACCAGTTCCTGCCTGTAATCCCGCCGGCTGAAGAATTTTGGAGGCATATTTTTCCTGAAAACGAATTACCGCCTGCTTAGTTAAGCTCCCAAAAAATCCGGTAACAAGACCTTCCGGATAGACGCCTTCTTTAATCAAAAGCCCCTGAAGCGCTTTTACGTCATCTCCGGACGAACCTTGAGAAAGACTGCGAAGAATTTCGGAAACGCCGCCCGGCGGTTTCGAGGAGCTTGGCGGCGCTGACAACGCGCCCGGCAACTCATTTAATTTTGTTCTTGTCTTTGGTCCTACAAAACCAACAGGTTCAACGCCTAATTTTTCCTGAAGTTTTTTCAGCGCGGTTTCAGTAGCGGGTCCAAAAAAACCGGTATCCAGCCCCGCGGCCAAAAATCCTTCTGCTATTAAAATTTTCTGGAGCGCCGCGACCTCATCTCCTTTGGATCCGCGGCCGAGCGCGCTTTGAAACTTAACTTGCAATATTTCTTTCTTCTTTTCTTGAACCTCTGGAGCGGCTTGGGTTTCAGTTTCTTTTATTTTGTCCGAAGCGCCGGCTACTTTTACCGAAACTTGATCGGCGTTGGTCGATTCGTTACCTGCCGGATCAACAGCGCGAACAGCGTAGAAATATGTCACACCATCTTTGAGACCGCTATCGGTTTTGGCGCGCCCCTGTACTTCTGCGGAGATAACCGAGCCGAGATCGTTTTTCTTTTCTGATCTATAAATTTTTGCATGATTAAAGTCTTTGACCGGATTTATCCATGAGAGTTTTACAAGCCCCTTTCCAATTGTTTCAGCCTTGATATTCGACGGAGCTGCAGGCGGGATAATATCCGCCGCTGCCACAATGGCAAAGCGCGTAAGGTGAGAAGTTGAGCAAGTAACGTTATTCTGCAGGTCGTTAACCACGCAGTTTTCCAGCGGCTTCCATGTAGCTGCGGTCTCTTCCCAAAACCCGATGGTCAGCTCTGCTTCTTTTACTCCAAGAGCGCTAACTTCTTTTTCCGTATAAGGCAGTGTTATTGTCACCGAAGAATTTAATTCCGATACTATTTGTCTTTGTTCATCGCGAGCCTCGATATTAAACGCGAGCCCGACTACTTTTACTTCGCCCTGAGAAGCTACTCTTGCATCCGGAGTAATACTTATGCTGACCGACCCGCCGGCGGACACCGAACTGGCCGGCGCCACAACCGTAGGCCCTTCCGGCACAGATATCATCATCGGCCTTGAGGCATCCGCCGATTGCACTTTTGTTTGCGGAGCAGCGCTTACTTTTTTTAAAACAAGATCTTGTTTTATAGTTGTAGATCCTACGTTAACACTGATTTCGCTCGATTTATAAAATTCCCCATTGATCTCTTTTGAAGCAGCGACTCTCCATGTGGTTGAAGCTGTTATGTTAAGCGCATAAGACCCGTCGCTTCTTGAAAAAGATTCCTGATACCCTCCGCGCTCTGACCAGCCCCACACAAAGCTATCTGCTATTGGCTTTTCTCCAAATAAAACCATTCCTTCTATGCGAAGATCGGCTTTTAACATCTGAAAATTGACTGTTTTGGTCTCTCCTTCAACAATAGTAATCTTCTGTTCCTGCGCGTTTATGAAACCCTGTTCTGGATTTACGAAAGTTTTTACAAAGTAAGAACCTGCCGGCACCGCAATTTTATAGAAGCCATTTGCATCTGTTTCGCCTCCTGCCACAAAAATACTCTTAAAGGCCTCTTCGGTCCCGCTTTCAATTACGCTTTCAAAACCTGTTGAAGAAACAGCCAGAAAGACATGAGCCAATCCAATCCCGGAAGGAGCAGTAACCTGCCCGGAAATTATGGAGCCGGCTTTTTTAACAATCAGGTTTTTGGTGACAATAGCATCGAGCCCGACCGCAACTTCAACCGTTGGCTGCTGGGAGGAAATGAAACCGGAAGCCGGATCAATTTGGTACCCCAAATACCAAGTTCCCGGCGCAACCCTCAAAACGTATTTTCCAGTTGTCGCCTCCACTGCCGCCTCCTGCCACGCGCCGGATTTGCTTGTTGCAAAAACTTGCGCTTTAAAACCGGTAACTGCTTTCCCCGCATCATCCATAATGCTGCCTGCGATTTGCGAATTGTTTTTGGAAACAGAAATTTTTATGTCAGTTGTTTTACCAGCCTCCAGCGTAACTGTTTGAGGTGCGCCGGCCGTGTATGGAGATTCCGGAGGCAGAAAAAGAAACGCGGTATACGAACCCGAAGGCGCGGGGAATAGAAATGAGCCGCGATCTACCTGGCCGCCCAATCCAGACCCGAATTCAATCTTCTGCGAAAGACCTACGAATCCGAAAATGTCCGATATGAAATTCCCCTTTTCATCTACAATCTGGCCTGAAAGAACTGAATCTGCGGGTAACAAGGTAAAATTGACTACAGACACCGCGCCGGAGACGACCGTAATTTGCTTCGGGGGCTCTGCGCTAAAAAATCTCAACGAAGGATCCGGCCGCGCAATGACCTCCCAAATCCCCGGAGTCACAAAAAGCTCAAAGTTTCCATTCGCATCTGTTTTAGAGTTTGAATAATTATCCTTGTCCTGCTGATAAGCATCAACAAATACTCCGACGATGGCTTTGCCGTCTTTATCTGCGACTTTGCCTTTGATTCGGTCGGATCTCGCAATCAATTTTACCTCACCGATGTCTTTCGTCTCACCGCTTGCTATAGTTACCGGCGGCAGGTCAGGAGAAGATACTTTTGGATCTTGGCTGTGAATAAACATTTGATAGGTTCCGGCAATGACCTTCACCAAAAAGTTGCCGCTCCCATCCACGGGTCCTCCGCTCTCAACGCCAGCGGAACTCCTAAAACCAACAAATACAGTGCCTGGCGTAGGAAAGGTTCCGTCTGATTTTAAAACCTTGCCTTTTATAACTGCATCGGCCGAGACCACGGTGAAATTAACAATCTTCTCCTCCACGGACGAATCCGCGGCAAATGCCACAATCTGCGGCGGCTGATTATAAATCCAGTCGGAAATCGCAAAATCCGGATGAATGTTAATTTCCCAAGTTCCGCCAAGAACCTGTATGGAATAATTGCCGGCGCTGTCCGTTTTGGCTTCAATCCAGCTTTGTGTTTCTTTTCTAAATGCGCTTACAAACGCATTTGCGACTCCTCGTCCATCTAAGAGCATAACCTTGCCTTTAATGAATTTGGTGGCTTTGACAAGCGTTATTGTTCCAATGTCTTTTGTTTCTCCCTTTGCAACGCTTACAGCCGCGATATCAGGCGCCGCGAATTCCTTGTTTTGGCTGTGTACCATAATATTGTAAGCGCCGGCAGGGATATTGGCCAAAAAATTGCCGTTGGATTCAACCTGCGCGCCGCCTCCAAACCCTGCCTGTCCCTGAAAGCTAACAAAAATCGTATCTGCGGGCAGCGCGGAGCCGTCGGGTTTTAAAACTTTACCTTTGATAGTGGCGTCTGCCGGTACTACGGTGAAATTGATAATTTTTTCTTCCGGAGCGGCATTATCTGTAAAAAGAACCTGGCTCGACGGCGTTACATAAACCCAATTGGCAGTTTTGGCCACAGGATATATGTAAATCTCCCAAAGCCCGCCACCTACCAAAAGAGTGTAAGAACCGGCGGAGTCTGTTTGAATCTGCACCGAATCTTTGCCATCAACGCGGTTGGCTCCGACAAAAGCATCGTTTACTGCTACGCCATCGCTTCTTACAACCTTGCCCTTAATAGTCTTGCTTGCCTTTAGCAACGTGATTGTGCCAAAATCTTTTGTCTGGCCGCTTACTACGCTAAAAGCGTCAAGTTTTGGCGCAAGCAATCCTTGCACATTGACATACATGGATGGAACGTAAGTTCCTGCAGGAATTTTTGCAATAAATTCTCCCGCGGCATTAAGAGGCGTGCCGAAACTTGGCATGGGCACGCCAAAATCCTTGGCGCCCTCCACGTCAATATTTATAAACACAGTATCTGGCGCAGGCGGCAAACCGTCCGGTTTTAAGACTTTGCCTTTTATGGTCACATCGGCCGTAAGCACTGTAAAATCAACAGTTTTTTCTTCGGGCGCGCTGTCTTCCGAAAATACCACTGATTGCGGCGGCTGATTGTAAGTCCAGCTCGCGGACTCCGAAAGGGGGCGCGCCATAATTTCCCAAAAACCTCCTGCCAGATAAATTGAATATTCTCCGAAAGAATTAACCTGCGCCTCAATCCCTCCGGGGCCGTCCCGCTTAAAGACATTTATTACTGCATCTGCAACAGGTCGCCCGTCCTGCCGGACCACTTTTCCTTTAATGAGCTTCGTGGCTTTGATAAGGTAAATATCACTTAAATCTTTTGACTCGCCGCTCTTTAAAGTAAACGGCGGGACGTCGGGCGCAACAAAGCCGGATTCTCGGCTTTGAATAAAGATATTATAACTCCCGGCCGGCAATCGCACTTTAAACGTGCCATCCGCTCCTATCGGCGCGCCGTATCCAAATCCATCCGTACGGTTAAAGCTTATAAATGTGGTGTCCGGTGACGGAGCGATCCCATCAGGCCTCAATACTTTGCCGGAAACGGCAGTATCAGTTGAAATAACTTTGAAATTAATAATTTTTTCTTCCAAACTTGTGTCGTTCGCAAAAATTATTGATTGAGAAGGCTGATTATAAATCCACGCCTCTTCTCCCTGCTGCTTTGAAGCAGAATGCACATAGATTTCCCATAAGCCGCCCGTGACAGCAAGCGAAAAATTGCCCAGAGAATCAGCTTGGACGCCAACGGAAATCTTTGTATCCTGATTAAAAACGTTAACAAAAGCGTCAGCAACTCCGGACCCGTCTTCTTTTGTTACCTTGCCTTTTATTATTTTGCTTGGCTTAAGCAGCATCAATTGGCCCAGATCTTTAACCTCGCTCTTGGCTACCGTAACATCAGGAATTTTGGGGCCTATAAGATTTTGATCATTGCTTTGAATAAATATGCCATAAGTGCCCGCTGGCAATCTAACCGCAAATGATCCCGAACTATCGATTGGACCTCCGAACCCAAAACCTGCAGCGCCCTGAACATTTACAAACACAGTGTTAAATGAAGGCACAGTGCCATCAGGTTTTAAAATTTTGCCTTTTATTGACGAATCCGCAAATACCACGGTGAAATCTAAAATCTTCTCTTCGGCGGTTGCGTCCTGTCCGAATACTACAGACTGCGGAGGCTGGTTATAAATCCAATCCGCAGGCTGGACTTGTGAGTAAACACTTATTTCCCATGAGCCGCCGGAAACTAAAAGCACATATTTTCCATCTGAGTCGGTTTGTGTCTGCAAATATGAACCCGTGTCTTTTTTGAAAGCAGATACGAAAGCGTTTTTCGCCGCATTGCCTGCAACGTCCAAAACTTTTCCTTTTACGGTTTTAGAGGCTTTAGAAAAAATTAAATTTTTGTTTACCGTCTCGCCCAACCCCAAAGCAATGTCAATTATAGCGGGGCTTACAAACCCAGTTGACCCGTAAGGCGGCCAGACCTGTAGTTTATAACTTCCCGCAAGTACGTTTCTGATAAAATAAGCTCCTTGAGAATCAGAAGACGCTCCGTAAGAAACAGACTTATCGGCTGTGTAAAGGCCCGCTTGAGCATTTACTACTACTGCTCCTGAAGAATCTAAAATCTTGCCATACAAAGTTGCGTCTCCATAAGTTGACGTGCCGCCGCCACCTCCGCCACCTCCGCCGCCGCTACTAGTATCGCCGCCGCTAGTTCCGGTACTTCCTCCGCCCCCGCTTGATGTTGGCGTTGAAACTCCATACAAATAAGCATATTCCGAACATCCGTATCCGGAGAGGCAAGCTTGCACTCTGTAATCATAAGTTGTGCCCGCGCTTACTGTAGAATCGGTGTAGGTTGTCGTGTTTGCGACTGTAATTTGCGTCAAAAATGTCCAAGGCGACTCGCTGGAAAATTTTCTGTCAATATTGAATTTGTCTTCGTTAGTGGCGTTATCGGTCCATTTAAGATAAACAGCCGAAGCCGTTGGAGCGGGGTCGGCCATCAAATTTGAAGGCGCAGACGGGATTGAGCCGCTTCCGTTTCCTCCGCCACCTGATGAAGCCGAAGTAAATTGCCCGGTCGCGTAAACAGAAGAAGAAATAACTTTATAATAGTAAACTGTGCTATAAGCCAAATCCGTCAGGTTTATGCAATGGCTGGTCACATATCCTCCTGCGTCACATCTGTTGGAAGAAGAATAAGTATAAGCTCCCGGGCTTGTCCCATAATTAACCATAGAATCAGACGCCTCGTCTGTTGTCCACGTAATCTGCGCGCCGGAACCCATAACGTTAACTGCCTGCGGGCCGCTGTTGATAGAGATAGCCAGCGCAGGCAATGCTGGCAAAATGCCGCCCAAAACAATAAAAAAACCCAACCAAAAAATTGACTTTTTCATAATAATTTCATTATACTCCCCCATCACAAATCTGCTCAATCAGTTGTGCACAAGCCAGATTTTTAGTATATTAAAAAAGACATTCCCCGGTAGCTCAGCGGTAGAGCGGCTCGCTGTTAACGAGACGGTCGCAGGTTCGATCCCTGCCCGGGGAGCCAGTTAGGACAAAACGAGTTT
>MFHO01000012.1:29409-30115 GCA_001778635.1 Candidatus Giovannonibacteria bacterium RIFCSPHIGHO2_02_FULL_45_13
GCCACCTCTTGCGAAAGCAAAACGCGGTTCGAGCCAATCCTTTTGAGAAAATCCCGTTCCCGCGATGGGATTTTCTTGCAAAGCGATAATTTTGGCTTGTTGAGCCGCTAAAATGAATTGTCTGGCCGGTTCGAGCCAATGATTGCCGTTTCGCTCAAAATCCCTTGATTTTTCGGAAAGCCCGGCCTTTTCGGTGATGATTTTCTCTTTCTTGGCGATGTATTCCTCGCGCGAAATTGTGCCGTCCAAATGAGCGTCTAAAAGTGTATCGAGCTTTCCTTCAAGTTCTTTAATTTTAGTTTTGAGATTTTGAGCGAAAACGGCGCCCGCTTGGGCGGCTTCCGCTTCTTCCTTGTTTAGTTCGGTTAGCATCCACTCCGCCCAAGCGGGAGGCAAAGAAACTTTTTGAATCTCGTCCGAAATTTGGCGTGCCAAAACTTCCTCGCGAATATACTTTTGCGAACATTGCTTATCTTTCTTTTTGGTACAGCGATAGTAGTTATGCCCCTTTTGCGTTTCGGAAGTGATGGCGCACCCGCACTCGCCGCACTTGAGCAGGTTTCTAAACGGATATTCCTTTTGGCTCGGTTTTTTCGGGCGAGAACGGTCCGCCATCATTTTTTGGCACGCTTCAAAAAGTTTCTTTGGAATCATTGGCTCATGCTTTCCGTCATAAAGTTCGCCGTTGTATTTGAATACGCCGTAG
>MFHO01000013.1:0-275 GCA_001778635.1 Candidatus Giovannonibacteria bacterium RIFCSPHIGHO2_02_FULL_45_13
AGCAACTGTATATCAGCCGCTTAGCGCGTCAGTTTTTATTTCCCCAAACATTGCCTTAACAGGCGATACTGTTTCCCTGACGGCCAATGCGGTGGGCGGCAAACCAAATTCATATTCTTACTTATGGTCAGGTGACGAAAATCTTTCCGGCATTGCAAAGTCTGTTTCCAAAATTTACAGCGCCAGCGGTCTCAAAAAAGTAATTGCGGAAGTAACATCGGGCGCCCAAAAAACCAGAGTTTCCGCGTCTGTTACCATAAACACACCGCCGCCGG
>MFHO01000013.1:529-7466 GCA_001778635.1 Candidatus Giovannonibacteria bacterium RIFCSPHIGHO2_02_FULL_45_13
GTTGATATTAAAGCCAACGGTTCGGACGGGCCGGTGGAAGCGGAATACGAGGAGTCCGTGACTTTGAGCTGGACTTCGCAAAAGTCATACATTTGCCTTATTAACGGCGCCGCCGTTCACTCGTCCGGTTCTAAATCAAGCGGCAGCTTGACCAATTCCCGTTCGTTTTCAATCCAATGCTCCGGCCCGGGAGGAACAGTATCGGACAGCGTTGAGGTAAAATTGCCGGTTTTGCCGACTATTGATATTAGAGTCAACGGGCAGAGAGATTCTATTACCATTCCTTACAATAGCGCGGCTACAATTTCATGGACTTCAACCGAGGCTAATTCCTGCTCGATTTCTCCCAGCACATGGACAGGAACGTCCGGTTCCAATTCCACCGGCGATCTTACTTACGCAAAAACTTACACGGCTACTTGCCGCGGGAGGGGTGGTATTGCTTCGCAAAGCGTTTACGTAAAGGTTTTACCGAAAGACCGCACCACTTTTGACGAATCATTTGACCGCGTGATTAGCGATCCGGCAAGTCCATCCGCCTGCAATTTTAATCAGCAATATACATTCATTGATCCTCCCGGCACATATACTTATCAAGTTTTAAGAATCCGCGACCGCACCGGAGTAATTTCTAGCGTAGCTTACGCGACAATTCATGTTGTTGAGCCTGCCGATATTATTGTTTCGAACCCTCCGGCGCTTACTTCCGGCTCTTTAATTCAGGGCCAAACACTTACTTTTCAGGCATCCGTACAAAACAGCGGCTCATATACGGCTCAAAGCACAATCGGCGGCCAAACTATTTCCGGCGTGTTTAAAATAGATTTCAACGGCGACGGCACAATTAACAGAACGCTTTCAACAAACGCCTTCGCTGTTTTGGAGCAGGGCGCGGAAACGACTCTGACTTCAGCAAGTCTGACAAACATACCCGCCGGCACTCATAAAGTGACATTCTGCGCTGACTCCGTGAACGCGGTTTTTGAATCAAACGACGACAACAATTGTTCCACCCAAAGTTTTACTGTTGCCGCGCAACCTGCGCCGCCTACACTTCCTCCGCCGCCGCCTCCACCACCCGCTCCTCCGCCAGCTCCGACTTCTTCGCCAGAATCAGTATTTGTTCCAATCGGTACATTTCAGCCGGATTTTACTTTGGAGAACTCAAGCGACCTCATTATCAACCCGACTCTGCCGGTTGGTACAACCGTGCTTGATAAACCATACATCGCAAGCGTAAATATAAAAGTTATTCCATTTGACGGTTTCTCCGCACCGATAGCGCTTTCTGTTAACAAGGAAGAGATTTCTCCTTCTTTGCCCTCAGGAACCGTTTTCCAATTTTCCAATCCGACGCTTGCAGAAGATCAATATTCATCCGGATCAACGTTTTCCGTCACAGTTCCAACGGGCACGGAACAAGGATTATATGCTATCCCGATTATCGCTGAAGGGGGAGGCACGCGTAGAGTTCATATTATGGAACTCCGCGTCTTGATTAAAATTCCTATTTTCAGAGAGGTATTCTAATTGCATAAATTGTCTGCTATAATATCTACCATGACTATTTTATATTGGATTTTGGGGGTGGCGGTTTTGACGGCGCTTTGGATTATCTGGGCGTATAATCGGCTGGTAACTTTGAGCTATCGGGCGAAGGAAGCCTTGAGTGACATTGATGTGCAATTAAAGCGTCGATATGATTTGATTCCCAATGTGGTGGAGACCGTGAAAGGATACGCAAAGTACGAAGAGAATGTGTTTTTTAAAGTTACCGAAGCAAGGACTCGGGCGCTTTCGGCGGAGAAAAGAGGTAACTTAAAAGAAATGGCAGAAGCGGAGAACGTTCTTTCCGGCGCTCTTAAAACCTTGTTTGCCGTTTCCGAAAATTATCCGGACTTGAAAGCTAACGCCAATTTTTTGGAGTTGCAAAGAGAGCTTGCGGACACGGAAAACAAAATCCAGGCCGCGCGCCGGTTTTACAATACGAATGTTATGGAGTTAAACACCAAAATTGATACTTTCCCGTCAAATTTAATCGGCAGTGCGTTTGGCTTTAAGAGAGAAGAATTTTTTGATTTGGATGAAGCGCAGGCACAGCGCGAACCGATTTCTGTGAAATTCTAACCCCCTACTTCTTATGTCTAACTTCTAAATTCGTGGCCACAATCTGGACACACAAAGAATCTAACATTCGGAAAACGTGGTTATTGATAACCATTTTCTTTCTTATTATTATGACCTTGGGTTGGACATTCTCCAGAATTTACGGGAACCAATTGATATTTATTGGCGCATTTATTTTTAGTTTTATTATGAGTACTGCGTCATATTGGTATTCGGATAAAATCGTTATTGCTACGACCGGCGCCAAACTGTTGCCAGAGGATGCCGCGCCCGAAGTGCATAATATTGTAGAAAACCTCGCAATCACTGCAGGGCTTCCGAAGCCGCGAATTTACATTGTGGATTCTCCGCAGCCAAACGCTTTCGCAACTGGCCGCGATTCTAAGCATGCGTTGGTTGCGGTAACATCAGGTATTTTAAAAATTATGGACAGATCGGAACTGGAAGGCGTTTTGGCGCACGAGATGTCTCATATCGGTAATCGCGATATGCTTGTCTCAACGGTTGTTGTTGTGCTTGTCGGAGTTGTTCAGCTCATGTCGGATATTTTTTTAAGATCTTTAAGATGGCGCAGCAACGACCGCGATCGCGGGCAAGTTCATGCCATTCTTCTTCTTATCGGCGTTGTTTTGGCAATTTTAGCGCCTATCGCGGGGATTCTTACCCAGCTTGCGGTGTCCAGAAAGAGAGAGTTTTTGGCTGACGCTTCAGGGGCTTTGTTAACTCGCTATCCGGACGGCCTTGCGTCGGCACTAGAGAAATTAGCGGGGGATCACACGCCGATGCGGCAGGCAAATCATGCCACAGCTCACCTCTGGCTGGACGATCCCTATCAGGGCAAGCAGCGCACGGTTGGTTGGTTCGCGAAGATGTTTATGACTCATCCTCCTATTGAAGAACGGATCAAGGTATTAAGAAAAATGACGACCCAAACCAGGTTTAGGTCAGTAGTGACCTAAACCTGGTTTGGGACAACAATATGACTTACAAATTCGGAAAAACTATAGTAATAGCGCTTGGAGGATCGATAGTGCACCCGGATGCCATCAATGTTAAATTTTTAAAAAACTTCCGCAAATTCGTTTTAAAATGGGTTCGGCGCGGAAAAAAGTTTATGATTGTAACAGGCGGTGGATCAGTGGCGCGCGATTATCAAAAAGCGGCCAACGCCGTTATTTCTTTAAGCGATGAGGATAAAGATTGGATTGGCATTCATGCAACGCGCCTTAACGCGCATCTTCTTAGGACGATTTTTTGGAAAGAAGCCGATCCGGTGATTATTGATTCGCATTCAAAATCAAAATCAAAGAGAATGGTATTTCCTGTGACGATTGCTTCTGGTTGGCGGCCCGGGTGGTCGACGGATTATGTGGCTTTACAGATTGCTTCATGTTTTGGAGCGAGAGAAACAATAATTGCAGGCAGTCCGGCTTATGTGTACACCAAAGATCCAAAAAAAGATAAATCAGCATGGCCAATTAAACAGCTTCATTGGAAAGAATATAGAAAATTAATTCCGGCAAAATGGAAGCCGGGCGCGCATTCGCCGGTAGATCCCGTCGGCGCCAAATTAGCAGGCAGCCGGAAGCTTGCGGCTATTATTATAAAAGGCACCGATCTTAAAAATTTTGACAATCTTCTTGCCGGAAAAGATTTTAAGGGTACACTTATTAAGTGAACAAAGTAACTTATTGGAAGGGTCGCATAGTGGTCTAGTGCGCTCGCTTGGAAAGCGAGTGTGCCGAAAGGCACCGCGAGTTCGAATCTCGCCCCTTCCGCAGACAATTTCGAGTTAAGTAGCGTTTCGTGTTGGTAATTTTCTTCTTCTGCGGGCATATAAAAAGCGCGTCACAAGCGCTTTTTTCTGTTGCTCAGTAATGCCTCTATGCCGGTGAAGCAGTTCTGCCAGCACAGCGTTGATGCCTCCTTCAACCGCGTTGGTTGTGTTTGGAATATGGTTATCGATGGTGAACCAAAACAGATTCGGTAATGCGTGTAAAACAAGCGAGCGAACCGCTCTCGGTTTACGGTGGGTATACCATTTTCTGCCTGTTGCCGGATTGATGCTTTTTTCTTTGAGAAACTCTTCGTAGCAAGCGTTCCATAGAGTAAAAGATTCGCACCATGCGTTTGCATGGGCAGGTGTTTTAACTTGAGCGAGCACTCTAATTAAAATCCGCAGTTCTTGCCCCGCACCAGTTTGAGGATTTCTGGTTAACCACGCGAGAGACAGCCGGATAACATGGGCGAAACATCGTTGATGCGGTATGTGCGGAAATATTGTTTTCACGGCTTTAAGTAGCCCTTTTTGACCATCAGAGACGATCGCATGCGGTTGGTGGCGAACAGCGATTCGCATAAGCAACGCATGCCAAACATCAAACTTTTCATGTGATACAAACGACCAAGCTAAGGGTTGATTGGAAATCGTATCGTAAGCAATAATCAGTACTGTGGTTTTTGAGATTGTCGTCCCATCCAAAACAATAACAGGAGGATGAGTAAGCGGACGAAGCGGGATCGGAGAAGTTGGAATATCAAGAGAGCGGAACTTTCGTGAAAGCGTAGTGCGATGCGCCCCGATTTGTTTTGCAAGCGATGCCAGCGAAGCAACGCCGAGCATCCATCGATCCTTGAGTCGGTTTACATTGCATGCCGCAACATCGACTCTCTTCCAGCATTGTCCTCGACGGCACCGCACACATCGCCATCGTGCTGTTCCGGCAACTGTATGCCCCCAACGAATCATGTGCTGTTTGCACAAAGAACAGCGCTTTTTTTGTGCGATTATGGATTGTCATTCCATAATTGTGTGCCAAAACAAGAAAAAAGCCAGAAAAGACAACACTTTTCTGGCTTTTGCACCAACACTAATTGCTACTTAACTCACAATTTCAGTTCGGATTTTGTCTAAATGGCACCGCAAATGGTTAAACATTAATAAACTTTAATAAAATTATTATAAAAACAGCTGTTTAGATCTGAAAAAGAGCGCAAAAAGTAGCTCGCCGAAATAAAAGTAGTTTGCCGAAATATCTGTGGATAACCCCGCCTAAGGCGGGGTTAAATTTGTGCGATAATGAAGCTATGAACCTTAGCACGAAAAAAGGTCAGTTTGTGCGCATTTTTGTGCTGTTTGCAACTGGGTTAATTTTTACTTCTGTTTTCTTTTTTGCATCCAATATTTCTAAAGCCGCTACTGGCGTTCCCACTATTATAAGTTATCAAGGAAGATTAAGTAACGCGGACGGAAATCTTTTGCCGACGAGTGGCTCTAGCGCGACTTATTATTTTAAATTTTCAATTTGGGACAATGCCACGGTTGGTTCCGGGAACAGATTGTGGCCATTTGCTGTTCCAGCCACGACAACCGCAACTATCCGCCAAGGAGTGTTTAACGTAAACATTGGAGACGTGGCCAACGGCTATCCGGACATTTTGGATTTTAATTTTAATACTGCGAGCGATGTTTATTTGCAAGTTGAAGTTTCTTCCGATAATAATTCTTCGCAGACTCTTTCGCCACGGCAAAGAATTTCTGCGTCTTCTTTCGCGCGGCTCGCCGAGGCTGTTAGCGGAAGCACTACGCCGTCATCATTTGGCACAACAACACCGGTTGGAAATTCGATTGTGACGATAGAAGCAACTTCAACAAACGCAATTTTGGCGACTTTGCGCGCTGCGGCGAGCCAGTTGGCAAATCTTTTCCAAATCCAAAATTCCGGCGGCTCAAATTTATTTTTTGTAAATAACATAGGCGGGCTTTTTGCATCCTCAACTTTTCAAGTAACCGGAGCAGCGACATTGTATGGGAACACAACGTTGACTTCCGCTTCCAGCACTTCGCTTACCGCCTCGCAATATTTTCAGGCGGCCGGAGATTCCGGGCTCACCGTTCTTTCTTCGGGACGTGCCGGCTTGGGCACGACTACTCCAGCAAAACTCTTCGCGGTTCACGGTGACGCGCTATTTTCCGGCGATTTATCTCTGGCAAATCTTATTGCGACAGGAACTACTAAATTTAATGGCAATACTTATACTTGGCCGGCTTCCATTGAAAATGGGAATTTTTTGAAAACTGACGGATCAGGAGGTCTCACTTGGGCTTCTGCAAGCGGCGGGGGATCTGATGTCAATTGGACTTTTGTAGATAATGACGGCGGTTTTATAAGAATTTCCACTTCAACAAACAGGGTAGGCATAGCTACAAGTACTCCTTACGCAAAACTTTCTATAAGCTCTGATAACGTTGCTACAACCACTCTTGCTATCCGCCCAATAGCTAACCAGGCCGCCAACATAATTGATATTTATAATACTGCGGGCGCTCTTACAACTACGTTAGACGCGAATAATTTATGGAAATTCGGAGGAGGATTCATTTCTGCCGCGTCTTCATCTGTAAGCTCCAACCTCAATATTTCCGGGCCTCTCTCCGCTTCTTCATCTCTCTCTGTTTTCGGCTCCGTTGCTTTCTCCAACGCTCTTACGGCATCCAGCGGAGGAACAGGTTCAACCACTCTTGGGGGACTCCTTGCTGGCAACGGGGGACAGGTCATCTCCGCAACTACCACATCTCCCTTGGCTTGGACTTTAACTGATGGGCTCACCTGCACAAACTGCTTGAATACTGCAACAGCCAACGGCCCATTAGCAATCACTTTTTCCGGTAGTTCCTACATTTTCAACGCTTCTTCTTCTCCTTTCTTCGGCACCCTCTTTGCTTCCTCAACGGTAAGGTTCTCCAATTACACGGACGCCGTCCTTACTGTTGACTCAACGGGCGCTCTTTCCGCCAGCACAACCATTG
>MFHO01000014.1 GCA_001778635.1 Candidatus Giovannonibacteria bacterium RIFCSPHIGHO2_02_FULL_45_13
GCCAACCAATTTTGCAACAATAATGCAAAACACAAGTCCGCCACAAAATCCACCGATAACCACCTTCGCTATCCGCGACATTTTAGGAAAACATAAATCTAAAACAAGGCCACTAATGACGCCACCGATCGCGCCCACAATAATGTACATAAAGTCCCTTTTCTGTGTCTGTGTTTAAGTTAGCTCACTTTATTATAGATGTCAATAGTCTCGCGGAGCATCTTTTCAAATGAGAATTTTTGGGAGACAAGATCGTAATTTTTTTGGCCCATGATTTTTCGCAGATTTTCATCACCTAAAAGTTTTTTTAAAGCCTCGGCAAGTTTTTCCGGATTTTTTGGAGGGACCAAAAATCCGTTTTCACCATCTTTAATAATGTATGGTATGCCGCCCACTTTAGTGGCCACCGCCGGAATGCCCGCAAAGCCGGCCTCATGAAGCACATAGGCGCCCGCCTCTGTTATAGAAGGAAGAACGAACATGTCGAATGCTTTAAGATATCGCGACGCTTCAGGAACGAATCCCAAAAGAAAAACTTTATCTTGAAGTTGGAGGTTGGAGATTTGGAGCTGGAGTTTTTTATAATCTTCGCCATCTCCGATAATCAATACTTGGACATCCGATGTCCTTAATATTGAAATTGCGTCAATCAAATATGCTAACCCTTTGTTTTTTGCCAGCTCGGCTATACAGCCTATCCAGACGCTCGGAAACTCTTTACCCAAAGAATTTGTTTTATTGAGGGTAGCGAGTCTGTGCCGAGCCTCAAGGTGTTTTAAAAAATCAGGACTTTTAATCCCTAAGTTTATAAGCCGAAGTTTTTTTGAAGCGAATGGAAAATACATTCCTTGATTGAATACGGCGCATGAAACGCAAATTACGAAATCGCAAAAAATCACAGAAATCCATTGCGCGAGGAAAATTATGACGCGCGCGAGATATGGCCGATCTTCATTAAATCCCCAGCCATGCGCGGTGAAAATAACTTTAGGTCGCCATCCGCAAAAAATCCGTAAGCCGTATGCCGCAACTGCTCCAAGCCCGCCGATTTTGGCGCTGTTGAGATGTATTACGTCCGGACGCTCTTTCCGGAAGATTTTAAAAAGCGCAAAAAGCGATAGAAATTCTTTTATGATATTTATATCGCGTTGCAGGAAAGGGATTTGAATTACGCGAACACCGGCTTCTTGCAGTTTTGTCGCCAATAGGCCGTTACCGCCGCAAGCAACGGCCGCGTCGAACATTTCTTTATCCAGCGAAGTCGCGATATCATAAACGTATCTTTGAGCCCCGCCCCAATTGGATTTTGTTATGACGTATAATATTTTTATCATAGATGTATAATTGGCACGCTAAATCCCGCATATTGGCGCTGATTTTGTTTCTGGGCGATCTCGCCGTTTTTTCGCTGGCTTTGTGGCTTGCTTTGACTATCCGCTTCTTCCTGCCTTACGGCAGATACTTCTGGTCTTATCGGGTCTTTCTGTATGATAATATATTGCCGTTTTTGCTGGTTTTTTTGCTATGGATTTTGGTTTTGTATCTGGCTGGCCTTTACAGCACTTTAATAATTGGCTATCGCCTGTCTCTTGCCCAAAGTTTGTTCAGAATCCATCTTATAAATAGCGCTATCGCTATCGTGTTCTTTTATATTTTTTTGCCGTATTTTTACATCGCCCCGAAAGTAAATTTGGTTTTGTATCTTATATTCTCTTATGTATTGCTGTTTTTATGGAGAGCATGGAGCATGCCTCTTCTCAAGGCGGCTTTCGGCAGAGGCGCGCTTTACGTTGTTGGTCCGGAGCGTGAGCTCCGGGAAATCACTCATGCCTTTCATTATAATCCTTACTATGAAAACTTTAAAATTGTTCCCGATGTTTCTGCGGTTGAAAAAGCCGCCTTGAGCGGGATGTTCGCGGCGATAGTTTCTTCAAGCTCCGCGCTAAACAATAATGAAACGATAAAAAAATTTTACGGCGCATTTTTCAGGGGCGTGCAATTTTTAAATTTCCAGAAATTTTACGAGTCCGTGTTTCATAAAATACCCTTATCCTTAGTTGATGAAACATGGCTTTTGGAAAACATTTCATCTCTTTCGCGCGCTTTCTATGATTTTGCAAAAAGAGTGGTTGATGTTTTGGTTTCGCTTTCGGCTGGGTTGATATCTTTGCTTTTTTATCCCCTCATAATCCCGGCCATCAAATTGGAAAGTCGTGGCCCGGCGCTTTTTACCCAGGACAGGGTCGGCAAAGGCGGCAAGCTTTTAAAAATTTATAAATTCCGCACAATGTACAGTACCAGTTATTCGGCCTGGTCGCATGGTAGCGACCCCAGAGTTACCGGAGTCGGAAAATTTTTAAGAAAAACCAGCTTGGACGAGTTACCGCAGTTATGGAATGTTCTTAAGGGTGATATAAGCTTTGTCGGTCCGCGGCCAGATTTCATAAATTTTGCGACGGAGCTTGAACAAAAAATTCCTTATTACAAAGTGCGCACGCTTATCAAGCCCGGCTTAACCGGCTGGGCACAGGTTTCGCAAAAGTTTTTTGGCGACAAAAATCCAAGTTCAATTGAAGAAACCAAAGAAAGGCTGGCGTATGATCTTTATTACATAAAAAACAGGTCGTTCTTGCTGGACTTGGCGATCATTTTAAAAACAATTAACTTGGTCTTGTCGAGAATAGGATTTTTAAGATAGAGTAACCTTATGCGCGTTTTTATAACAGGAACATCGGGATATATCGGCGGTATGCTGGTGGATAGATTTTTAGAGGATGGGGTTGCAGAAAAAATAGTTGCGTTAGATATGAAGCCGCCGCCCGACGGGAAGAAACCTGGTTTTTTGGAAGTCTCAAAACCAGGTTTCGAGGAGTCGGGCGGTTTCTTCCCGCCGGGCGGCAAAGTTTCGTTTATCACTCACAATCTCGGCGACCCGGGCTGGGAAGAAAAAGTTTTAGTGCATGGAGTGCCTGACGTTGTGATTCACTGCGCATATGTGATTCGGGAAGGTTATGGCAAAAAGAGAATCTGGCAAATTAAATCAAACATTGCTGCCGCGGAGCGCGTGTTTGATTTTGTATTTAAAAATAAAATTCAGCGCCTTATTCATTTTTCAACTGTTGCTTCTTACGGCGCATTGCTGACAAATTCAACTGCAAGAAAATTTCGCGAAGACGATCCGTTTTTGGAGTCGCGTTATCTTTACGGTGTGGATAAAAAAGTCATTGAAGACAAACTAAAAACCGCGTTTAATGTTTCGAGTTTCAAGCCTCAAGTGCTTGTTGTCCGCCCATGCGCCGTCACCGGCCCTCGGGGCCAATTTATGTTTAAACGTTTCGGTCTTTTGCAGATGGTAAAGTACGGTTTCCCAATCGTGCCTATTACCGGATTGGATTCCGCGAGACAATATGTGCACGAAGATGATGTTTGGGAAGCCATCCGGATGATGGCAAGAGGCACTATCGGCGGAAATTATGAAGTTTTTAATCTCGCGCCGCCGGATTTTTTATTATTAAAAGATATGGCGCGCGATATCGGCAAGGCGTCTATCAGAGTCCCCGTGTTTCTTGGAAAGCTCGCTTTCGGCGCGATGTGGCATCTCTCGCGCGGTAGAATTCCGACCGTGCCGGCTGGCATCAATTCTTATACATACCCAATAATCGCGGACGGCTCAAAAATTACCCGCTTCGGATTTAAGTATCAATACAGCGCCCGCGAGGCACTCAAGGCTGATTGTGGATATTATGCGCTTGACAAAAATAATAGGCTTGCTAAGATGTAAGCATGTGAGTGTTCTCCGGCCTTGCGTCGGAGGTACATATCTATGTCTGCACAAAGCCCACGATTTATCGGGGGTTTTGTGTTTTTGGGAAAGATGGTTTAATATGGAAAGGCTGGCACTTTCACCCCGCACCTTTTCTTGGAGGGATTACAGAGCAGGCACTCACATTAATGACATGGATGGAGTATAACCCTCTGTAGTCCCTCCAAGCTTAAAAGGTGCGGGGCACGGTAAATGATATGGATAATTTAGAAACGAATATAAATCCAGAAGAGCTGCGCCAAAAAGAAGAGGCGGCGTGGAAGGCCTTTATATATCACTGGCACGAAGTTTGGCCGCGTCGTGATACTAAAGAAATAATGGAAAGCGACAAAACCTTTGAGGATGCAAGAAGGGCACTTGAAGATGCCGGCGGATCATGGGAGGAGCTTAAAACACGCAAAGAAAAGGAAATGTTTGAAAAAAAATGAAATTTTTAGAAAACGTATCACTCGCTCCTTATACGTCATTTAAAATTGGCGGACCGGCAAGTTTTTTTTGCGAGGTAAGAAATAAAGAGGAATTAAAAGAGGCTATCGCCTGGGCGGTGGAAAAATCGTTGCCTGTTTTTGTTTTAGGCGGCGGGTCAAACATATTGGTTTCTGATAAAGGATTTGGCGGCCTCGTTATCCGCAACTCTATCAACGGTATTGATGTGTCCGGAAATTTTGTAACAGTCGGCGCCGGAGAAGATTGGGATAAGTTTGTCGAGTTTGCGGTAAGCCGCAATTTAGCCGGGATTGAATCACTTTCCGGAATTCCCGGGACTGCAGGCGCCGCCCCAGTGCAAAATATCGGCGCCTATGGGAAAAGCGTTGCGAAACTGATTCAATCAGTAAGCGCTTTTGACGTTAAAACTGGAAAAGAAATAAATTTTAGTAATAAAAAATGCGAATTCGGCTACAGAACAAGCGTTTTTAAAAGAAATCCCGGCAGATATGCAATAACTGGCGCTACGTTTACTTTTGTGCCTGGAGGCAGCCCGAAGCTCGCATATCATGAACTTAAAAATTATTTTGATGCAGATGCTTCACCGACCTTACAAGCAGTCCGCGAGGCAATTTTGAAAATCCGTTCAGGGAAAGGCATGGTTTTTATGGGAGAGGAGCTTCACTCAAGTGTCGGCTCTTTTTTTACGAATCCTGCGATTTCAGAAACTGTGCTAGAAAATCTAAAGTTAAAAGTTGCGCAATGTAAAACGACCAAAAATTGCTGCGCTGACCCGTGGTTTTGGCCGAGAAGCGATGGTGGGGTGAAAATTTCTGCTGCCTGTCTTATTGAGTGCGCTGGCTTTGAGAAAGGAATGCGCGTCGGGAACGTGGGCATTTCCTCACTTCATTCTTTGGCTTTAATAAATTACGGCGGCGCGTCAGCCGAAGAAGTATTGGCGCTCTCAGGCGATATTCAAAACAAAGTCAAAGAAAAATTTAGCATCGAACTGGAAATTGAACCGCAACTGGTCGGGTTTTAATTTGTTATAATAAATAACAATGAGAGTTTTACTAAAAGGCACGAATATAAAACTGCTGGAATCCACGCGTGAGTATGTGGATACGAAGCTGGTAAAGATGACGAAGAAATTTTTGGCGCGAGACAACGAACCGATCGCGTTAAATATTGAGGTCGGCAAAACTACGCGTCATCACAAAACCGGAAAAGTTTTCAGAGCAGAAACAAATTTGAAGATTGGCAAAACGCTCCTCCGCGCCGAAGCTTTGGGCGAGAGTTTAAACGAAGCGATTGATCTTTTAGAAGAAGAGCTGGAGCGCGAGATAAAAAAGTTTAAAGAAAGAAAACGCGCCCTTATGCTCAAGGGCGCGAGGAGATTGAAAGGGAAATAGCTCTTGATGTATAATTACTCTTGGCATGCGCGAGGGATATACTTTTGACGATGTGCTTTTGGAGCCCCAGAGAAGCGGGGTTTTTTCGCGGAAGGATGTAAGCACGGAGGCGCAATTTTCTCGCAATATAAGGCTTAATTTGCCTGTTGTTTCCGCCAATATGGACACGGTGACGGAAGCCAAAATGGCGCGTTTTATGGCAGAATCCGGAGGTATCGGCATAATTCATCGTTTTTTAAACATTGAGCGACAGGCAGATGAAGTGCGCCGCGTAAAACGGGCGGAGAGCGCCGTGATAGAGGATCCTTACACTATTTTTGTGGATACGGAGTTCGGAGAAGCCAAAAAGTTGATGGAAGAAAAAAGCGTTTCTGGCCTTCCTGTGCTGGACCGTGCCGGAAAACTGGTTGGCATTATTACCCGCCGCGACATTCTTTTCTCGGAAAATGGCGGGAAAGTCAGAGATATTATGACAAAGAAAGTAATTTCTGCTCACCCCAAAATTAAACTCGCCGATGCCAAAAAAATAATGTTTCAGCATCGCGTTGAAAAACTGCCCCTAGTTGATCGCACGGAGCGTTTAAAGGGTCTTATCACTTTAAAAGATATTTTAAAACAGGCGAATGGCAAGCTTGCTTCCAAAGATAAAAAGGGCCGACTTTTGGTCGGCGCCGCACTAGGCGTAAAAGGTGACACCTTTGAAAGAGCCAAAGCACTGTTGAATGCCGGAGCTGATGTATTGGTGGTGGACATTGCGCACGGGCATAATGAACGCGCGCTTGATACAATCAAATTTTTAAAAAAGAAATTTAGCGGAGTTGAGATTGTTGGCGGAAACGTCGCGACTCCGAAAGGCACAATTGATTTGATAAAAGCTGGCGCGGATGCCGTGAAGGTCGGCATTGGTCCGGGGGCTGCTTGTACAACGAGGATTGTGACAGGCGTGGGTGTGCCGCAATTAACTGCAATTTTGGAATGCGCCAAGGCGGCTGCCAAATACAAAGTTCCAATTATAGCCGATGGTGGAATCAGAAATTCAGGAGATTTTTCTAAGGCTCTCGCCGCTGGCGCTTCTACTGTTATGATAGGGAGTCTTTTTGCTGGCACGGATGAGTCTCCTGGCGAATATGTTTTGGAAGACGGCGCGGGATATAAATTATACAGAGGCATGGCCTCGCGTGATGCTGCTCCAAATGCGGGAGATGGAGCTTACCGCGCTCCGGAAGGCAAATCCGGAAAAGTTCCTTACCGCGGCAGAGCAAAAAATGTTTTGGATGATTTAATCGCTGGCCTTCGCTCTTCAATGAGTTATCTCGGCGCGAAAAGTCTCCGCGATTTCCAAAAAAACGCAAAATTTATTAAAATTACCTCTGCCACTTTGCGCGAATCACATATCCATGATATGAAGTAGAGGTTTTTGTTTTATATGGACTCATTCGCGCGAATGAGCGAATATTATATAGTTAGTAATGTATAGTTAGTAATGTACAGTTGCGCCTAAAGCAAATCTATGATTCTGCGGACGGGCGGTTTTTGTTGCGAAACCAATTTGTAAAACATCAGTGAGCTTCTTTGCTCCTTATCCAAAATATAGGCGGAATATAAAATGCCCAAATGTTTTGAGGTGGCTTTAAACGAAAGGCTGATTTCTTCGGCTATGTCGCTGACCGAGGCTTCGCCCTTCTTTTTTAAATACCTCAAAATTGCAAGCCGGCGTTTATTGGCTAGGGCCTTTAAAATTCTTTCCAACTCTTTCATATAAAGATGGTATCAGAATTTCATAAATCATTCAACCATTCGCGCGAATTAGGAAAGACAGAAGGGCGCCTGCAATTTTGTAAAATTTGGGGTATAATCTAAAGCATGTCAATTTTGGGTAAAATTTTTGGGGATGCGAATGAAAGAGTAATCAATGAAATGCGGCCTGTTGTGGAAGAAATAAATAAGCTGGAGCCGGAGTTTAAAAAGCTATCAGATGAAGAGTTAAAGAAAAAGACGGAAGAGTTTAGGAAAAGATTGGGAGTGCCCCAATCTGACGCTGAGGCAGAATCTCTTGACGCATTACTCCCTCAAGCCTTCGCGGCTGTTCGAGAAGCCGCGAAACGCACTCTTGGTCAGCGGCATTTTGATGCGCAGTTGATGGGGGGAATCACGCTTCATCGCGGGCAGATTGCGGAGATGAAAACCGGAGAAGGAAAAACACTGGTAGCGACTCTCCCAGCGTATTTAAACGCGCTTATCGGCGGAGGGGTGCATATTGTTACCGTAAACGATTACTTGTCGCGAAGAGACGCGGCGTGGATGGGACAGATTTACAATGCTTTGGGGCTTTCGGTTGGGGTGTTGAATCACGAAGCGAGTTATCTTTACGATCCATCACACGAAGCGCATGAAGAAGAAGATCGGGCGCGAGACGCAACTGGCGCGTTCAAAATAGTTCATGATTTTTTGCGTCCATGTTCTCGGCGCGAAGCATACGCGGCGGACATTACTTACGGCACAAATAATGAATACGGCTTTGATTATTTGAGAAACAACATGGTTTCCTCGCCATCACAAATGTCTCAACTCCGGCATCATTTCGCGATCGTTGACGAAGTTGATTCAATTTTGATTGATGAAGCGCGCACCCCATTAATTATTTCTATGCCAGATATGGAGTCGGGAGAGCTTTATAAGACTTTTGCAAAAATTGTCCCAAGACTTAAAGAAAACAACGATTACAATATTGATGAAAAAATGAAAACCGCGCTGATTACCGAATCCGGCATTGAAAAAATCGAGCAGATGCTCGGCGTAAAAGATATTTATACGGAGCGCGGGATGAGGTTTGTGCATCATCTAGAGCAGGCGTTGAGGGCGCAGGCTTTGTTTTTGTGTGATCGCGATTATGTTGTAAAAAACAATGAAGTAATAATTGTTGACGAATTTACGGGCCGCCTAATGCCTGGGCGCAGATGGTCGGATGGGCTTCATCAGGCGATAGAAGCCAAAGAAAGCGTAAGGGTTCAGCAGGAATCACGGACACTTGCGACAATTACTTTTCAAAATTATTTCAGAATGTACGAAAAACTGGCAGGGATGACTGGCACCGCCCAGACTTCAGCCGAAGAATTTCACAAAGTTTATAAATTGGAAGTTGTGCAGATCCCAACCAACAAACTGATGATCCGCAAGGATTTTCCGGATAAAGTTTTTCAGACGGAAAAAGGAAAATTTACCGCGCTTGTCAGAGAAATAAAAGAGCGCCACCAAAAAGGGCAGCCGGTTTTGGTCGGCACCGTATCTATTGAAAAAAACGAAAAGCTGGCTGCGATGCTGCAACGCGAAGGAATCGCGCGCAAAATCTTAAATGCTAAAAATCATGAAGAAGAAGGGGCGATTATTGCGCAAGCAGGCAGGTTTGGTGCGGTGACTGTTGCCACCAATATGGCAGGCCGCGGAGTGGATATAATTCTCGGAGGGAATCCCCAGATTCCAGAAGAGGCTGAGCGATGTCGAAATTCGGGCGGATTACTCGTCATTGGTACAGAAAGGCACGAGGCGCGCCGGATTGACAACCAGCTGCGCGGGAGATCGGGCAGGCAGGGCGACCCCGGCGAGTCGCAATTTTTTGTTTCCATGGAAGACGATCTGATGCGCATTTTTGCTTCAGAGAAAGTTAAAAATTTAATGGGGAGATTCGGCATACCAGAAGATGAGCCGATTGAAAATAAAATGGTTTCTGGCGCGATTGAATCAGCGCAGGGGAAAATAGAAGGATTTAATTTTGATACCAGAAAACACGTTTTGGAATACGATGACGTGATGAATAAACAAAGGTCCGCAATTTATTCCAGAAGGAAAAAATTGCTTTTTGCTAAACCAGAAGAAATAGAAAAAGAAGCGGCTGGTTTACTGCACGATGTTCTTACAAAAATAGTTGAGGCGCATACTTTTGGACTGGAAGACGAATGGAACAGAAAAGAAATAGAAGAGAATTTAGCAAGCATGGTAGGGGAGTCGTCTGATCTTCACGAGCGAGTCGCAAGCGCCGAAAGCAGAGAAGAACTTACCGAGCTTGTGCAGAATTACGCCAAGGATGCTTTCGCAAAGAAAAAAACAGAAGTTGTAGGTTTTTCCGACGCTCTACGCATGATTATGCTCCAAGCAATTGACTCGCTTTGGATGGAGCATTTGGAGGCGATGGAATATATGCGCTCTAGCGTGCGGCTTAGGGCGTATGGCCAAAAGGATCCGCTGGTTGAATATAAAAACGAAGGCGCAAAAATGTTCCAGCAATTAGAAGGCCATATCAACGCCTACATCGCGAATTTGATATTTAAAATAGCTCCAAGCTCCCAGCAACCAGCATCTAGCCAGAGTGCTAATTTGTCAGTAGCTGGCAGCTGGAAGCCGGTTGCTGGCGGCCAGCCTGGCCGCAACGACCCCTGTTTCTGCGGTTCAGGCAAAAAATATAAAAAGTGTCATGGGAGGTAAGTCGCCACTTTTTATGTGTTATAATAGGCTTATGATGAATTATGGGTATTGGGGGCCGATGACGGGAGGCGGCAGCGTGGGCATTTTCGGGTTTTTGGGCATTATAACATGGCTTGTGTGGCTCGCCGTCGTCATCCTCCTAGTCGCCTGGCTCTGGAAGAAAATCAACTAATAAATTAAACTTTTATCATCATGTTTAAAAACATTACAAGGCTCGCATTAGAGCACAAGTTTGTTGTTGGCATTGCCATAGCTTTTCTGGCGTACGGCGGATATTGGGGATACAAAAAAATGACGGATACTAGCGGCGAGACAAAATACCTGCTTGCTGAAATCAAGCGAGGCACAATTACCGCGTCCGTTTTCGGAAGCGGGCAGGTTTCTGCATCAAATCAAGTGGATATTAAAGCCAGAGCCGCCGGCGACGTCGTTTACGTTGGAGCAAAAAACGGCGACGGGGTGGTGGCCGGCGCGCTTTTGATCCGGCTTGATGCCAGAGACGCCCAAAAATCCGTCCGCGACGCAGAGGCAAATCTGGAAAACGCCAAACTTTCTTTGGAAAGATTCAAAGTTGAAAACTCAAAAGAAAAACTTGAAGCGGATCTGAAAAAAGCCTACGAAGACGGCTTCAATGAAACTTCAAACGCTTTTTTGGACCTGCCGGCAATTATGGCCGGGCTCAACGACTTGCTTTTTAAAAATAATTTTATAAGCAGCCAAACTAACCTCAATTATTATTCTGACGCGGTAAAATCCTACGACGAAAAAGCTGTTTTGTACAAAGACGACGCTTTCAACTCCTATCAGGCCGCGCGCAAGGCATATGACCAAAATTTCGCGGATTACAAATCCACCTCCCGCTTCTCAGACGAAGCCGCCGTAGAAAAAATCGCGAATCAAACTTACGATACCACGAAGGTAATCGCCGAGGCGGTAAAGGATGCGTCCAATCTAATACAATTTTACAAAGATAAATTAATAGAGCGTGATTTGAAACCCAATGCTCTTGCGGACGCACATCTTTCCAGTCTCAACACATACACCAGCAAAACCAATTCTCACATCACAAGCCTTCTCTCGGTTAAAGACGCGATCCAAGACAAAAAAGACGCTTTCATAAACGCAGATTTTGATCTTAAATCGCAGGAGCTTTCAGTCAAACAGCGCGAAAACGCTCTCTTGGATGCCAAAGAAAAACTCTCCGATTATTTCGTGCGCGCTCCAGCTGACGGCGTTGCGGCAAAAATTAATTTTAAAAATGGCGATTCCGTTTCCGGCGGGGCAGTAGCGGCTACATTCATTACTAGACAGCGCTTAGCCGAAATTTCTTTAAACGAGGTTGACGTCGCAAAAATAAAAGTCGGCCAAAAATCCACGCTCACCTTTGACGCAATTCCGGAGCTGTCCATTTCCGGCGAAGTCGCCGAAATTGACGCAATCGGCGCCGTCGCGCAAGGAGTGGTTTCTTACACGGTAAAAATTACTTTTGACACGCAGCCAGCCTCGCCAGCAGGCGGGGATGAACGGGTAAAACCGGGGATGAGCGTGTCTGCCGCGGTGATTACTGATGTGAAGACGGACGTGCTTATAGCGCCAGTTTCCGCGGTAAAATCGCAGGGGAGCATGCAATATGCGGAAATAAAAAACAGCGAAGCCGCTCCCATCCGGACGCAGGTTGAAACCGGCATCGCAAACGATGAATTTATTGAAATAATTTCGGGCGCGAAAGAAGGTGATCTGGTAGTTACAGGCACGATTAGCGCGCAAACGGCTACTACTCAAACACAGCAACAATCCGGCGGGTTGAGAATTCCAGGCCTTCCAGGACAAGGAGGAGGAAGGCGATAAATGCAAATTTTCAATTTATAATTTTCAATGATTATTTGCAAAAATATTTCTAAAATTTATAAAAACGGCGAGGTTGAGACAGTTGCCGTGCGCGGCGCGACTTTTACTATACAAAACGGAGAGTTTGTTGCAATAATGGGGCCTTCGGGCTCCGGAAAATCAACTCTGATGCATATTTTAGGATGCCTTGATACGCCAACTCTTGGGACATATCTTTTGGACGACAAAGATGTTTCGTTTATGGATGATAACGAGCTCGCCGATATCCGCAATAAAAAAATCGGTTTTGTTTTTCAGGCGTTTAATTTGCTGCCACGCACGAGCGTTCTCCGGAACGTCGCATTGCCTCTGGTCTACGCTGGAGTTGGCAAAGAAGTGCGTGAGAAGGCAGCGGAAGAATCGCTTGCTTCGGCGACTTTTCCTGAAAATTTTTGGGGGCATCTTCCAAATCAGCTTAGCGGGGGCATGATGCAAAGAGTCGCGATCGCACGCGCGCTTGTAAATAACCCCGCTTTGGTTTTGGCAGATGAGCCGACCGGAAATTTGGATACCAAAACCGGGGAGGCGGTGCTTCACACTTTCCAACAGCTTCACCAGAAACATGGCCGGACAATAGTGCTCATTACTCACGAGCAATACGTAGCCGAGCACGCCGAAAGAATTATTCATGTAAAAGACGGCGAAATTGTTGAAGACGGCAAAAATCATCATCGTCGATTGATAAATAATTTATGAACCCATCCGATTTATTCCAAGAAACTATCTCCGCGCTTCTTTCAAATAAAGCGCGGTCAAGCCTTACGATTTTGGGCATCGTTATCGGCATCGCCTCCGTAATCGCCATGGTTTCAATAGGGCAGGGCGCGCAAGGAGCGATTCAAACAAGCATTGAGGGTTTGGGTTCCAATCTTTTGACAATTATGCCGGGCATAGTCCAGCCGGGCCGAGGCATTGTTTCCGCCGGACGCGGAACGGCGCAAACTGTTAAAAATGAGGATGCCGAGGCTTTGCGCGCGATTCAGGACGTACTTTACGTGTCAGCCGAACACCAAAGAAGGCTACAGATCGTTTCGCAAGCGGGCAACAATACTAATTCAACGGTTATCGGGGCAACATCGGAATACGAACCTGTTCATAATGTTTCCATAGACCGCGGCGCGTTTATTTCCGACCAGCATAATCGCAGCATGTCGCGCGTCGCAGTGTTGGGGCCGACGGTTGCAGCGGACCTTTTCGGCTCGGATGATGCTATTGGCAAAACCATACGCATAAACAAAATAAATTTTAAAGTTATCGGAATTTTAAAGCCGAAAGGCGGCGCGGGTTTTTTTAATCCGGATGACGTGGCTATCGTGCCGCTTACCACCATGCAGAAAATTTTAGCGGGGGCTGACTATCTTTCCACAATCGCAGTTACGGTTTCGGATAAAGATAAAATGCCCGCGGTGCAAGAACTGGCAACCGAGCTTCTTTTGGAACGCCACCGCGTCGCCGAGCCTGATTTTTCAGTAATTTCCCAGGCGGATATTTTAGGAGCTTTGACGCAAGTCACGGAAACTTTTACGATTTTCCTTGCTTCAATCGCCGGCATATCGCTTCTCGTCGGCGGAATCGGTATTATGAACATGATGTTGACGACAGTAACAGAGCGCACGCGGGAGATTGGACTCCGAAAAGCTATTGGCGCAAAAAATAAAGATATAGGTTTGCAGTTTTTGGCGGAGGCGGTGATGCTCACATTTTTAGGCGGAGTAATCGGCGTGGCGCTGGGGTGGGTAGTCGC
This sequence comes from Candidatus Giovannonibacteria bacterium RIFCSPHIGHO2_02_FULL_45_13, assembly GCA_001778635.1. Classification (GTDB taxonomy): domain Bacteria; phylum Patescibacteriota; class Minisyncoccia; order UBA11713; family 2-01-FULL-45-33; genus GWA1-44-25. Next base: position 13,772 of record MFHO01000014.1, read on the forward strand.
GATTTTGGTTTCGCAATTTGCAGGCATAGTCACGTCTGTTTCAATCCGGGCGGTTTTACTGGCTTTCGGCGTATCGGCTGCAATCGGTATTGTTTTCGGCTACTATCCGGCCCGCCGCGCCGCCGGCCTCAACCCAATCGAAGCTTTAAGGTACGAGTGAAATTTGGGTTCGCCCCGCACCGAGCTTTGCTCCGGTGCGGGGTTATCCACAGGTGCCATCTTTTGTTTTTAAGAAGTATGCTATAATTAAAAGGTTAGTCTGATTTATGAGTTTTGCGACTAAAATTAAAGCAGTTTTAATAACGGGCGCGCTTGTTGGGGCAGTGCCGCTTTTGGTTTTTGCGGAAAATCCCGCTCCGACTAATGCCAGAAAGGCATTAAATCAAGATCTTCGCCAAAAACAAGAGGCACTTAGGCAAGAGGCCAAAACGAAGCGCGACGCCTTGATGCAGGAAGCGAAAACCAAGCGAGAAGCTTTTAAGGCCGAGGCTCAAAAACGAGTGGACGCGCTTCAGAAAAAGGTGGGCGAGGAGCGGGCAAAGAGAATTGATCAGTTTTTCAATCAAATGGTTAGGAAATTTGAAAACGCGATTGATCGCTTGAATAATTTGGCGGATCGGATTGAGTCCAGGCTTACTAAAACAGAAGCCGCCGGCAACGATGTTTCTAAACAGAGGGATTTGCTGAAAGCCGCGCGCGATAAAATTTCCGCGGTTGAAACTGCTTTAAGCGACGCGAAAGCACAATTTGCGGCTATGGCAAAAAGCGAAAACCCGAAAGTTGCATTTGAGAAAGTGAAAGAGCTTGTTCGCGGTGTTGCGCAAAAAGTTAAAGACGCGCATAAAGCTTTGGTTGATGTTGTGACGGCTATAAAAGGTTTGCGGCTGGGCAGCGAAGCTACCAGCACTATATCAAGATAAATTTATGGAAGACAATAAAAATAAAAAACTTGTTTGGTGGGTGGTGATTATAGTGATTGTTTTGATAATCGCGGCTTTCGCCGTTTATTACTTGAGGTCCGGCATTGATAGCACCGGCGGACAAGGCGCGGCGATTTTGCCTCCTTCCGACACGACCTCGTCAATAGAAGCGGATCTTAATGCCTTAAATTTGAACGATTTGGATAAGGAGCTTTCAGATATAGGCAAAGAACTCGCGCAGTAATGACTTTTAAAGAGGCAGAAAAAGAAACCTTCAAAGCTCGCCAAAAGCGGGCTTTTGAGATTTTGAGGCGGTTGAAGAGGGCCTATCCGAAGGCGAAGATCGCGCTTAAATACGGAAATAATATCCAGCTTTTGGCGGCGGTAATTTTATCTGCCCAATGCACGGATAAAAAAGTAAACGAAGTGACGGAAAAATTATTCAAGAAATATAAAACCGTAGATGATTTTGCCAACGCCAATTTAAAAACTTTCGAGCGAGAAATCAAATCAACAGGATTTTACCGCGCAAAAGCCAAGAGCATTATTACTTCGGCTAAAATAATCAAAAAAGACTTCGGAGGGAAATTGCCAAAGACTATGGCGGAGATGCTTAAGCTCCGAGGAGTCGCACGCAAGACTGCCAATATCGTTTTAGGCAATGCTTACGGCGTTGTTGAAGGGATTGCGGTGGATACGCACGTTAGGCAATTTGCCAATTACTGCGCGCTTTCTTCTGAAAAAGATCCCCAAAAAATTGAGCAAGATTTGATGAAATTATTTCCCAAAAAAGACTGGTTTTCGCTAACTTATAAAATTATAGATTTTAATAGAGAGATGCGCTCTAGCACTTCCCGCGAATCCGCCAAATCAAAAATTATTTTGCGAGATTTATGCCCAGCCTCGCCAATATGAACCCCGCTAGAAAAAAGGTTTCTAACGGGGTGAAAATTGCAATTTTGGGCTACGGAGTTGAGGGGAAATCAGCGGAAAGGTTTTTTAAACGACTTGGGTGTCCGACACCCAAGCGCGAGATTGAAATCCGCGATGTTAAGCGACAAGGAAGGAATTACCTAAAAAATTTAGACAAGTTTGATATGATTGTCCGGTCGCCGGGGGTTCCGTATCTTTTGCCGGAAATTCAAAAAGCGAAGAAAGCCGGAGTAAAAATTACTAGTGCCACGAAGCTTTTTTTCGCTGCGCTCGATGAGGGTTTTTACGGTAGCCGAATCTGCGCCTCGCGCGGAAAAGAGGTGGTGTTATTTTCTAAAACCCCCCTCTCCTTACGAAGGAGAGGGGTGGGGGGTGAGGTTAAAATTATCGGCATCACCGGCACAAAAGGTAAGGGGACAACGGCGACTTTGCTTTATCAAATATTGAAAGCCTCTGGAAAAGATGTTTTTTGGGCCGGAAACATCGGCAGGCCGATGCTGGATATTTTGCCGCGGCTTAAGCGAAATTCGATCGTTGTTTTAGAACTTTCCAGCTTCCAGCTGCAGGATTTAGATCGTTCGCCGGATATCGCGGTTGTTTTAGATATTTCACCGGACCATTTGAATTACCATAAATCATTTAAGGAATATTTAAACACCAAGGCGCGATTGGTGAGTAACCTATTGCCTCGACACCAAATTTTTCAAGACACGCGTATTTTTCTGCTGAAAAATCGCTCTGCTCGTACCGGTCGTACTGCGCAAGGTCTTGAAAAATTCGTGTCCTCATCAATAGGTGAAACATTGCCTACCATTTTTTTCTTCCCAGACAATAAATATTCAAAACTTATTGCTTCAAAAAGCCATGGCAAAAAAATTGCTGTTTTGCCAGATCCGGATTTAATTTTGCAATTATCAGGTCCGCATAATCTTAAAAATGCCTCAATGGCCGCAACAATTTCTGCTAATTTGGACGTTTCCCAAAAAATTATCAGAAAAACAGTTCAAAACTTTAAAGGCTTGCCGCATCGGCTGGAATTTGTAAGAAAAGTTGGAGGCGTCAGTTACTATAATGATTCTGCATCAACCAATCCGGCCGCAACGATTGCGGCTTTAAAATCTTTTACCCAACCAAAAATTTTGATTGCCGGAGGTCAGAGTAAGGGCTTGGGTTTTAAGCCGCTTGGAGCTGCTGTGAAAAAATCAAATACAAAACTGGTGATTCTTTGTGGTCAAAATAAAAGCGAGATCGGCCTTGCTATTGGAAAGGCCGCGCCTATTATTAAAACTCACGATTTAAAATCTGCAGTAAAATTAGCCAACAAAAAAGCCGCGCGAGGCGATGTCGTTATTCTGTCGCCGGCTTCCACGGCTTTCGATATGTTCAGCGGATACGCCGAGCGCGGCAGGTCTTTTAAAAAATTTGTTCATATGCTATAGTTTCTTGAGATTCAAGGGTTGAGAAGATTTATGATGCTAACTTGTCGCGATGGACTTTGGTATATAAATTACAATTTTGCGAATGATTTGGCGTTAGGGCGCGGACAAGGGGTTCAGGAATTTTTAGAGGCGAGAAGAGAGACTATGTTTCATTGGGACGACCATTATGCAAGGTTGATTTCTTCTTGTTCCGCACGCATAAGCATAGTGCTTAAGAGGCTTCCTTCAAAAGAGCAAATTGAGAAGATGGCCGGCCGGCTTTTAAAGAAAGGTGGATTAGACGAATCTTTAGTTAGGATTTTGGTAACTTCCGGAGATTCGCACGATACAAAAACCGCTTTGGGTTATCCAACATTAAGTTTGGATATCAGGCCCTTGCCGGTTGCGCCCAAAAAACCTTTCAAATTAAAAACTATGCAGACGATGCGGGAATTTCCGCAATGTAAGTTTACTGCCGGATATGGATATGCGGATATTTATGAAGCAGAAGCGCGGGATCAGGGTTTTGATAAATTTCTTTACTGGAGTCCGCGGAACGGCATTACAGAAGGGGCATATGAGAATGTTTTTTTTGTCACAAAAAGCGGAGGTTTGATTACTCAAGGGAGCGGCGTTCTCGAAGGCATTACAAGAAAAATTGTGCTTGAGCGCGCCGGAGAATCTGGAATTTTTTCGTTTGTAGATAAATATTCTCCTTTGCATTTCGCGGTGTTGGATGGCTGCGATGAAGCGTTTTTAACTTCAACCACGCTTCATGTGCATCCGGTATTGCGCATTGATGATTATTCATTTAAAGTCGGCAAGGGTACATATACGGAGAAAACGCTAAAGATGTTCCTGGATTGTCGCGAAAATTATTATAAAGAGCGCGGAGCTTGAAAGCCCGCGTTTTTAAATTGTATGTATGGCTGAAATTGGTGGCTGGAATTTGCGGATTTTTAATAATAGAATTAAAGTATGCACAAAATTGCGCAAAAGAGTTGGAGTGAGGGGATTTTTAGGGCGTATGATATCCGCGGTAAATATCCGGAGGAGATTAATGAAGACGCGGCGTATAAGATAGCGCGGGCATTCGCGAGATACTTGAAGTTAGGAGTTAGAAGTGGGGAGTTAGAAGGCGCGCCGCTAAAAATTGTCGTAAGCGCTGACGCGCGTGTTTCTTCCCCGGCTCTTAAAGAAGCTTTTTTAGACGGACTTTTGGATGAAGGCGTGGAAATTATTGACGCGGGGCTTACTACGACTCCGATGCATTATTTTATTGTAAATAAAACTGAAGCCGATGGCGGCGCGATGGTTACCGCTTCACATAACCCGGCGGAATTTAATGGCATCAAGTTTACGAAAAAAGATGCTGTGCCGATTGGGGAGGGCGCAGGCATGGAAGAGGTTAAGAACGACGCGATCAGAGGGATTTTTGTGAATGGGGCGCGCGGCAAAATAATAAAAAAAGATTTTTTAGAAGATTATCTGAATTTTTTTGAAGAAAAATTCCAGGAGCTTAAAGCGTATAACGTAAGGCTTATAGTATGCGCCGGCAACGGCATGGCTTCGATTTTACTCGAAAAACTTTTTTTGAAGTTTCCCAAAATGCAAGTCGAATTTTTGCATGATGATTTGGATATGACTTCCCCAAATCACGAAGCGGATCCGCTCAAGTCCAAAAACATGGAAGATGTCCGACACTTAGTTTCGGACAAGGGGTCGGATTTGGGGATTTCGTTTGATGGCGATGGAGATCGGATAGGATTTGTGGATGAGAAAGGGGAAATTGTGAGAGGGGATATGATGACTGCGCTTTTAGCAAAAAAATACGCCGAAGTCGGAGAAAAAATTATTTACGATCTTCGTTCCAGCCGCGTTGTCCGTGAAGAAATAGAGAGCCATAGCGCGTTGCCGATTGAGTCACGAGTTGGGCATGCGTTTATCAAACGGCTTATGCGCGAGAATAATGCGGTTTTTGGCGGTGAGCTTTCCGGGCATTATTATTTTCGCGATTTTTTTTACTGCGATTCGGCTGTTTTTGCCGCGCTGGCTTTATTGGATTTGCTTCGTTTGGAAAATAAAAAGTTAAGCGAATTAGTCACACCATTGCTTCGTTACGCAAAGTCAGAAGAGATAAATTTTAAAGTAAAAGATAAGGACAAAGTTTTAGATAAAATTGCGGCGTATTTCTCGGACGGTAAGATTTCTTATTTAGACGGCATAAAAATTGAGTATCTAGACCCCCACACCAAAAAGTTTGGTGTGGGGGCGAGCTGGTGGTTTAGTCTTCGTCCATCCAATACCGAAGATTTGGTACGCTTGAACATTGAGGCCGATACTAAAAAACTTTTAGACGAAAAAAGGAAGCTCTTGGAAGAGCTTCTGAAGGCGTAATGCTTGTGGCTTACAGCAAGTGCGCGGTGCTGTTTACGAGCGCCATTCGCATTCTTGGCAGTTCTATTACGTTGAAGCACGCGTTGTCTTGTCGGACATTACGAAGCTTGTCGGATTCTAGAACATCATTTACGATCTGAAAATTCACTCCGCCGTGGCCAACAAACAGAATATACGTTTCTTTTCTTTTCTTAATTTTATTCCAATCCTTTAAAATCCGTTTTTTAACCTTTCTCATGGTCTCACCGCCCGGAAACCCTGTTTTCATCGGTTTGCTTCTCCAAATGCGGTAGAGTTTGGGATATTTTTTCTTGACTTGCTTGTCTGACAGCCCCTCCCATTTGCCGTGATCTATTTCGTGAAGTTTCGGAATTACAATTATTGCTGGCGGCCTCTTTGTGCCAACCAACTCGTTTTTTATAATACAAGCCGTTTCCATGGCTCTTTTTGCAGGAGAAGTTAAAATTACATTCGGCAGCGGATAGATAGTTTTGTTTCGGCGCCACCATTTTCCAAGAAGCTCTGCTTGCCTCTGTCCTTTCGCATTTAGGCTGCTGTCTAATCCCTTTCCTTGATAGACGTTTATAGCGTTGTAGTCTGTTTCACCATGCCTTACCAAATAGATGATTTGTTTCAATTAAACCTCCAAGAGCCCGACTTTCGCGCGCACTTCTTTTATCGCCGCTTCCGCGGCTTTGCGCGCTTGGACTGCGCCATCTCTTAAGAACCTTAGCACGTTTGCTTTATTTTTGTCAAGTTCTTTATATTTTTTTTGTATGGGGGAAAGTTTTTTGATTATGGCTGGAGCGATGTCAGATTTAAATTCCGCGTAAGTTTTGCCGGCGTATTTTTTTTCTAGTCCCGGAATAGAGATATCCGCTATTTGGCTGTAAATGGTAAGTAAATTGGAGATGGCAGGTTTTGTTTCCGGATTGAATTTTATTTCTTTGCCGGAATCCGTTACGGCGATTTTGATTTTACGTTTGATTTCAGACTCGCTGTCCAGTACCCCTATATAGTTGTTTGCGCTTGCGGCGGATTTGGACATTTTTTTTGACGGGTCGTCCAATCCCATGATCCGTGCGCCAGCTTTTTGGATAAGCGCCTTCGGCTCTTTGAATGTTTTGCCGAATTTTGCGTTGAATTTGCGGGCAAGTGTTCTGGCAAGTTCCACGTGCTGAAGCTGGTCTTCGCCGACCGGCACGGCATCGGCGTCATAGAGAAGAATATCAGCAGCCATTAAAACGGGATATGCAAAGAGGCCAAAATTTGCCGGTTTTCCTGCTTCGATTTTTTCTTTATATTGCGTCATCCGGCTGAGCTCTCCCATCGGCGTTATTGTACCTAAGCTGTGCGCGAGCTCTAGTGTGTACGGAACATGCGATTGCACAAAAAGCGTAGTTTTTTTGGGATCCAAACCGCACGCTAAATAAAGCGCCGCGATGTCCAGCGTTTGTGCCGCCAGTTTTTTCGGGTCCTGTGGCTCGGTAATTGCATGGAGATCCGCAATAAAAAAATACGTCTTGTATTTTTTTTGAAGCTCAACAAACTGCTTAATTGCGCCTAAATAGTTTCCGATATGCAGCTCTCCTGTCGGCCTGACTCCGCTGACAATAATCTCTTTTGCCATTTATTTATGCTACCACAAAAACAGGTTTTTTTATACCTCAATAATCACCGGAAGCACCATCGGGCGCCTTTTTGTTTTTTGGAAGAGGAATGAGCCGAGGCGTTCGCGGACGTTGTCGCGGACGTGCGTGTAATTTATGGGGTGCATGTTGTGTGTGGATTCTTCCACCACGCGTTTTACCAGATGCCGCGTGTGCGAAAGAAGTTCGTGGGACTCTTTGAGATAAATGAATCCGCGCGAGATTATATCCGGAGAACCTTTAACTTGCCCAGTTTGCGCGTCAACCACCGCGATGATCACAAAAATACCGTCTTGCGAAAGCATTCTGCGATCTCTTAAAACTATTTCTTGCACGTCTCCTATTCCGAGGCCGTCTACCATAACATAAAACGCGTCTACGGTTTTGTCTGTGACTATTACATTATTGTTTTTACCAAGTTCGGCGACTTGGCCGTTGTCCATCAAAATGATCCGCTCTTTGCCGATGCCTATTTGTTTCATATTCTGAATGTTGGCGGCGCGTTTGAAATAGAAACCGTGGATAGGAATAATGAACTTCGGCTTGCAGATTTTTGCGACCATCGCCAAATCGTCTCCCGGAGCGTGACCGGACGAATGTATATCCAAATCGTTGTTTGTGATTACAATAGCTCCTTGGCGCGTGAAGTTGTCTTTGAGGGTTTGCACCCCGCGCTCGTTGCCGGGGATCACTGAAGAAGAGAAAATCATCGTATCTCCTTGTTTAACGTGGATGTGTTTGTGCTCTCTATTTGCTATGCGCATGAGGCCGGCATTTTCCTGCCCTTGGGCGCCGGTTGAGAGAATCAATATTTTGTCATCTTTGTATTTATTAATTTCCTCCACAGAAATAAGAGTGCCGGGCTTATACTTAATGTAACCAAGCGATTTGGCAATTTCCAGATTGTCTTTCATGCTGCGGCCATTGATTATGACTTTTCGGTCCAATTTTTCGGCAATCTTAACTATCTCCGCCATGCGGGTGATCATGGATGCGAAAGTGGACAAGATAATACGCCCCTTGGCTTCCGAAAAAGTTTTTTCAAGATTTGCCTCAACCAATTTTTCTGAAACAGAATGCCCTTCAAAATCTGCGTTGGTGCTGTCCAAAAACAATGTATGAATGCCGAGCCCTGAAAGCCTCTCGAATTCCTGAAGATTTTGAACCGTGTCTTCTTGGTCGTAATCAAGCCGGAAATCGGCAAAATGCACCATGATGCCGGCTGGCGTATGCAACGCCACTCCGGTTGTGTCCGGCACGGTGTGGCTTACGCCGAAAAATTCGGCGATAAAATGCTCGGAGAGTTTAACTTTGTCGCGGTTTTTTATTTCTACAAAACGCATTTTTGGGACATTCGGCATTTCATTTAAACGTTTTTGCAGTATTTCTCTGATAAGCCGCGTGCCGTAGATCGGTGGATTCCCGAGCCGCTCCAGAACGTATGGGACAGCGCCGAAGTGATCGTAGTGCCCGTGCGTTATCAAAAGCGCCCTGATATTTTTCTTTTTTTTCTCAAGATAGCTTGTGTTGGGAATAATCCAGTCCACGCCGGGAGTTTCTTCTTCGGGAAACTGTATGCCCATATCAATGATGACAATTTCGTCATTGTATTCAAAAAATGAACAATTGCGGCCGATTTCTTCCAGCCCGCCCAATGGGACATAATAAAGCGTGTCGCGCTTCAAGGCTTGGGCGTGGCCGCGCGCTTCATGGCCGGTCAGTGACCCTTCTTTATAAAATTTGCGGTCGGAAGTCGCGTTGTGGCGCGGAGCCGAGTGCTCATTTTGGCGAAGCGGGCTCGCCTCGCTGAAGCTCCGGCGAAGCGGGCGGCGATCTGAATAGCCCCGGCTAGGCGGGTCATTTAGCGTTCTTATTCTTGGTCTTTGTTGTTTTGGCGGCATAATTATATTTTATTAATTACTAATTTTATGTTTCGTTTTATTTTCCATATTTATTTTTGCCCCAGAGAGGATTTGAACCTCTAACCCTTGCGGGATACGGTTCTGAGCCGTACGCGTATGCCAATTCCGCCACTGGGGCGTGTTAAATTTCTTTATAAAGTTTCTCAATTGTTAATAAGTTTAAATATTTCTCCGGATTTACGAGCCATTCAAGTTTTTGCGGCTCATTTTTTAAATCCAAAATCGGATGTTCTTTATCGTTTTTAATTCCAAATTCCGGCAGGTCGCGGAGTTTTATTTTTTTCAGCTTCGGGACGGATTTATAATTCGGATTTTGCTCAAATTCCATATTTTTTCCTCTGTCTAAGACATAATAACAGCCTCCGCGAAGCTTTTTTATGGTTTCGTAGTCATACTCTGCTAGCCCGATCCAATTTCCCAACACCAACTCCACATTTCCAATGTTTATAGATAGATGCCCGAATCCGGGAGGCATTACAGCTTTTGCTCCGGCGGACGCCTCAACAATATACGCTTCTTTAATCTCCGCTGGATCCCCGCCTGCCGGATGGGCAGAGTTTCCGTAACGTTGAAGTAAAAAATACGCGCGCCCATCCAAAACCTCGTAAAGTTCCGGGTAGATTCCCTTGTGATAATGCCCGAATGTTTTGGCGAACTCCACTCCTATTTTCCGTTGCGGGATTTCAGTAATATCATATCGCAATTTCCCTCCGATTATTTCAAGGTTTCTATAAACATTATAAAAAACATCGTTGGTTTTTGCTTCATTTGGCTGATAAAGTACCGGTTTCATGTCAAAAACCGTTCTTTGCGAAACGTCGCCCTTTCTCATTTCATTCGTAAAATATTTTCCAGACATAATTTTTTTCTAAATACCATTCGTGAACAGCAGCAAATCTTTCCGAGCCCGTATTAACGTTCTTAATGGCGGCTCCGCTGATATTGTTTGGCAGCGCGTACAAATAGTATGGCGTGAATAAAAATATCGCGGGCAAATCTTTTTTAATTTCGTTTTGGATGTTGTCGTAAAGCTCTCCGCGCTTTTCTTTGTCCTGTTCAATTCTTACTTGCTCCAGTAATTTATCGACTTTAGAATTGGCGTAAAGAGCAATGTTGTAGCCGGGGTGGTTTCTTTGGCTCGAATGCCAGAACGCAAATGGGTCCGGCGCGCTCCCCATTATTTCTTCTCCGTAAAGAAAAGCGTCGTATCGGCGAGGGCCAATAACGCTTTGTTCAAGATCGCTCACAGGAAACGTTTTTATATTTATTTCGAAACCGGCTTTGTTCCACATATTTTTTAAAATTTCAGCGGTTTCTTCAAGTTCTGCAGTTTGCGCCGTTGTTAATGTAAATATAATTTTATCTTTGGCTTTTGAAACTATATTTTTTGCCGCGTCTTGATCATATAAATTATTTTCTGCGGTCCAAGGCAGCGGGCCGTCAATAATTTCGCCGTACCCATCGAGTGCTTTTTCCACAAGATCTTTTTTGTCTAAAGCCAAATTGAGCGCGCGCCGTATTTCGTAAGAAGCGAGCGATTTTTGAGCGCCTTGATTTAAAAATACAGCGATAATCCGCCCCAAAGATATTTTTTGAATTTTTGCGCGCCCGTTTACATCGCTTACATTTTTTGAGGATACCGCGCCGTATGAATCCAATGCCCCTACGCGTAAATCTTTTAAGATGGCTTCTTCGTTGTCGTAAAAGCGCGTTGACAATGTTTTGATATGCGGTTTGCCAAGAGTAAAATATTTATTCGCCGCAAGTTTCATTGCAGTTATGGATCCCAAAGAATCATGATCCGTGGCTTTTATTTTATAAGGTCCGGCGCCTACTGGATTAGTGTTGAATTCTGCCAAGGAGATTTGCGAAGGAGGAATTTTATCCCAAAGATGTTTTGGCAAAATACCCAGCGTTAAACTTGCCAAAAAAGGGACGTAAGCTTTTTTGAGGCGGAAGCGAATGGTTTTATCATCAATTTTTTCTATATCCACGCCTTCCCAATTCGCCCTGCGCGGGCTTTGAGCGAACGGATTTTTCGCAAGCCCGATTGTAAATACAACGTCATCAGCAGTAAGCTTTTCGCCGTCTGACCAGTAAAGTTTATTTTTCAAAGCAACTGTATAGGTTAAGCCGTCCGAAGAAATTTCGTAGCTTTCTGCCAAGGCAGGTTTTGGTTCGCTGGTTTTGTCATAGCGCAGGAGGCCTGCATAAATTAGGGATGTCATGTCACGGTCAGCGTCGGTCTGGGCTAAGAGTGGATTTATGAATCTTGGGTTGCCAACAATGCCTTCGCGCAGGGTTCCTCCGAACGCCGGCGTCTCCACGCCATATTTTTTATTTAATTCCGTAAGTATGCCGAGAAACGATACAAGCGCGATTAGCGCGAGCGCTATAAGCGCAAGAAATTCTACTCGCATTGATGTTCCTTATTTGATAATGAGATTAAAAAACGCAAGTGATGAGAATAATACTGCGAGAACTATTGTGGCCATAAATAATGTTTTTTCAAGGCCCCTTTTTGAGCGGTAAATTTGGTTTGAGCCTCCGAAAGCCGAACCTAACCCTACGCCTTTTTGCTGAAGCAAAATAGCCGCAACCAACAGCACGGAAACCGCAATTTGTACCCACAGGAGTAAATTACGCATTATTACTCAAGGTTAGCATGGTAGAAATTTTAAGTCAATAGCCTTTTGCGGTGGAGTTTTCGGTAGTGGAAAATCGCAAAGCGGTGAGCCTCGGAATCCAGATACAGAATTAAATTTTTAAGAGGTTGCGGGAGGTTGTCTAAAGAAATCGGTTCGCGGCGATTTTGGATAAAAATGTGGTCGCCGACATGCTTCTTATTTTTTGTTAAGGCGATTATCTTACTTGGCGGTTTAACCGCCAAGGCAGCGCCGAGCTGCGCCTTGCCACCATCTACGATTATTAGTTGCGGATACGGCCATTCTTTGTGTTTGAACCGGCGCTCTAAAACTTCTTTCAACATTGCGGGATCGTTGGTGTCACTAACTGTTTTGATTTTAAAAAGCCTGTAGTTTTCTTTCGCTGGTTTTTCTCCAATAAATACTGCCATCGATCCATACGCAAATTTTCCATAGATGTTGGCCACGTCGTACGCCTCTATTCTTTGTAAGTTGCTGATTTTAAGCAGTGACTCCAGCGCGTGGATAGCTTTTGTGTATTCTGTTGGCATGTTTTGCTTGAGTACTCCGCGATGTTCAAAAATTTTCTCAAGCGCGCGTATTTGATCGCGGATTTTGCCAGCCCCTTCGTATTTCCGCGCCGCTGATAATTTTTGCATTTCTTTTTTTAATGTGCGCGCAAGTCTCTTATTTTTTCCGGAGAGGATTTGTCTGATAGCGCGGATGTTTTTCTCATAACCCCTAACCCCCATATCCACTTCCCCCTTCGTAAGGGGGAAGGGGGAAGAAAATAATAGTTTCTCCCCCTTACGAAGGGGGAGTCCAGCCGAAGGCTGGGTAGGGGTTAAACAACAATACCCCAAACACCTCCCAATCCGCGCGTTGAGACATGGCCGCTTGTGCGGTTTCGGGCAAGTGCAATATGGAAAAGCGCGTCGGAGCGTCTTTAGCGCCGAGCGCAGAACACCGCCTTCAGTAAAGGGGCCGATATAATTTGCGGTGCGGTTTTTTTGGTGCGCGATAAATATTTTCGGGAATTTTTCTTTTGTAAATCCGACATAAAAATACTGCTTGTCGTCGCGCATCAGCACGTTGTATCTCGGGCGATATCTTTTTATAAGCTCCGCTTCGCGGATGAGCGCTTCGGCTTCTGAACTAAGAATTTCCCAACTTAAGTTTAACTTGGCGGCTAAGCCGCCAAGCGGCGGCTTAGCCGCATTTCCGAAATATGATCTTATGCGCGCACGGAGATTCGCGGCCTTTCCTATATATAAAATCTTGCCGCCGCTCCGCCCGCCGGCGGATTTGAAAAAATATACCCCCGGATTTTGCGGAATTTGTCTAGATTGAAATTTAAGCGGCATAACGCTATCTTAAGGTTAGAGTTGAGAATTGCAAGATGCCGAACAAAAAATCTCCTAGGCATGTTTTTTATGATTTGGAGAAGCGGCGCATTTATCTTATTGGCCTGATTACTCCTATTACTCCTTTTTTGATTGAACGCGCTTTTGATAAACTTATTTCCGTAAACGTTGCTCCTATCAAGTTGCTGATTTCCAGCGAAGGCGGAGATTATTATGCCACGCTGAAGATTTTTTATTGTATAAGCAAAGTTATAGATGAAAGAAAGGTGATTGTGGACACTATTGTGGTTGATTACGCCAATTCCGGCGCTGCGCTTATTTCACAAGCCGGGAAGAAAAAATTTGCTTACGAAAAAGCGACGATAAAATTTCACTCCGCAGTACGCCCGTTTTTTGAAAAAGAAAGATATAATGCCAGAATGCACATGGAGGCCGCATTAAAATTATTTCGGATAGACGCCGTGCAACTTTTTATATTTAGTTACGACGGCAGGCCTGTTAGCAAAATTTTTCAATTATTTGATGAAGAAGCAGAAATAACTGCCGTGGAGGCAAAAAAGCTA
>MFHO01000015.1:0-1007 GCA_001778635.1 Candidatus Giovannonibacteria bacterium RIFCSPHIGHO2_02_FULL_45_13
GTCGCAGAAAAACCGGCAATAACCAAACTGGAATCATAATTCCCTCCTACTTTGGTTGTCAAAAGCTGCTTAATTCCTAGCATATTTACAAAAATTTGTCCATATGATAGGTTTTTAAAAGACTAAAATGCCTAAATAAGGAGGCACCTAGTGGCAAAATGGTTGGTTGTTTCTAAGGATAATGGAGACACAAAGATGCTGTTGCCGATTTCTAGGGCTGCTATAGAATTGGGTCATAAAGTGCGGATTATGGCTGAAGGGGTTGGGGTTTTGTATTACAAGACAGCTGGCATAAAACCTTATTTTTCTGATAACAATGCCGACCCGGATCCAAAAACGAGTTTTGATGCAGAAGCGCTTTTGGAAGATGTAAACCCGCAAGTCGTGCTGGTAGGGTTTCCCGGGCCGACTAATCTTTCCAGGACCATTGCGCTGGCGGCAAACAAAATGGGAATCCCCGTGGTCGGAGTTGAGGACTATTGGGGTGGAGCAAAAAGGAATCCGGAGATAAAATGTGCTCTGGTTCTCACTATTGACGAGTACTCCGCTGAAATTGCGAGAGGCTGCGTCGGTGCCGAAGCGCGCGTTGCCGTTATTGGCAATCACGCTATACCCGGTCCTGAATACAAATCTCCTGAAGCGGTTTTGATTGGAATAAAAGAACTGCGGACTCAATTTGAAGAGATTTTTGTTTACGGCGGCGGCGGCGCTTTGCATACAACGGAAGAATTGAAGTTGCTTGTGCCGTCTTTGCAAAAGACTCACGGAAATTGGTGTTTGATCCCGCGTTATCACCCGAACGAGAAAAAGAAAACAGCTGAAGAAATCGGTAATAAGCGGATCTTTGTAGAAGTGTGGGACGAGATTCTTTTGCCGCTTGACAACCGTGTTCGGCGGCTGGATGCAGGAAATAGCGACGACATGGCGGTAGTATGCGACGCCTATTTCTCAAGCATAGGCTCGTCCATGAACACTGCGATTTCATGCGGAAAGCCGACGGTCGCGGT
>MFHO01000015.1:1052-27977 GCA_001778635.1 Candidatus Giovannonibacteria bacterium RIFCSPHIGHO2_02_FULL_45_13
CGGCGCAAAAACGCTTACCGAAGTTATGGACATAAGGCCGCTCTTGGTTAGGCCTGATCAAGCGATTATGGAAAAATTCCGGCCGCTGGACGCGAAGCTCGCAGTCAGAGAAATTGAGAACTTTTTGGCTAATTTTAAAGCGCAGTAACTTGTTACTGCGCTCTTTATTTTTTAGTTTAAATAATGATGAAAAAAATCGCTTATGTTTCCGGGACGCGGGCGGATTTCGGGCTTATGACGCCGGTTTTGCGCGCGGTGCAAAAGAGTAAAAAACTTAAACTTCACCTTTATGCCACTGGCATGCATCTTATGCCGCGATTCGGTAAAACCATAAATGAAGTGAGAAACTTTTTTCCAGCCGCTAAACACATTAACGCCGTTTTTGAAACAGATGATAGGTTTGGCATGGCACGGTTTGCCGGAGCGTTTTTGTCGAATATTGTTTCCGTTTTTAACAAAAACAGGCCCGACATCGTTTTGATTTTAGGAGACCGGGTTGAGATGTTGGCTACTGCGATGGCGGCGATCTATTTGGGCATTCCGATTGCTCACATCCACGGAGGCGAAAAAACCTATACCGTTGACGAAGTCGCGCGGCATGCAATTACGAAGATGTCGCATGTGCATTTCGCGGCGACAAAAGAGTCGGCCGAGAGAATCAAAAAAATGGGAGAAGAGGATTGGAGGATACATGTTGTCGGCGCGCCTGCGCTGGACGTAATTTTAAATGAGAAGCTGCAAACGCGAGCGGAGCTTTGCAAAAAACTCCGGCTTAATCCAAGTGAAAAATTTATTTTAATTACCCAGCATCCTGTAAGCGAAGAATGGCGGGATGCCGGTAAACAAATTAAGGAAACGATAGCGGCAGTAAAATATTTCAGACTGCCAGTCGTTGTAATTTATCCTCACGCCGATGCCGGTGGAAGAAAAATTATAAAGGTTATAGAAAAAGAAAAAAGAAATCCGCTTTTTCATATTTTTCCATCACTTCAGTACAAAGATTTTCTTGTTTTGGAGCGCGAAGCGGCTGTTTGGGTCGGGAATTCAAGCGCGGCCACGATTGAGCCGCCCTCTTTTAAGACGCCGGTGGTAAATATCGGCACGCGCCAGCTCGGCCGACAGCACGGAGATAATGTTATAAATGTAGGATATAACCGCGGAGCTATCAAAAAAGTTGTAGACAAATCTTTAAACGACAAAGTTTATTTGGCAAAACTTCAGAAAACAAAAAATCCGTGGGGCGATGGAAAAGCTGGTCCGCGAGTCGCCAAAATTTTAGAAGATGTTACAATAAACTCCAAATTGCTTGCAAAGCAGATTGCTTATTAGTTAAACTATTGTTAATGAAAAATACAAATTGTGAATTATGCGGATTTGAAAATCCTAAGCCGACTGCCACGGCAGTTGTAATCCGCGACCAAAAACTTTTGGTGGCCAAGCGCGCAGAAGAGCCGTTTAAGGGGGAGTGGGATTTTATTGGCGGATACTTAAATAAAAACGAGACGCCGAAGGATGCGCTGAAGCGGGAAATCAAAGAGGAATTAGGCGTCAATTCTCTGCTAACTTATCTCGGCGCGTTTTCTGGCACGGCAAAATATAAAAACTTTGACTTCCCAGTTTTGTCTTTTGCGTATTTAACAGAGCTGGTTGGAGATATTAAATTAAATAAAGCAGAAAATTCGGAAATTTCGTGGGTTCCTTTTTCTGAACTAAAAACCATTGCTTTTGATTCAAACAAAAAAATACTGGAATTTGTAAAAAAGAAATTTGTTTATGATTTGAACAAGGTGCGGAAGCTCGTGTCACAGCTTGATTCAGCCGCTGTTGTAAACGAGCAATCTCTGTATAAAGCGATGCTGGACGGTTACGTAAGCAAGATTGAAGACGGAGGCGAGCTTATTGGCATGGGCTGGATTTTTCCTCGGCAGACGAAACTGCGGCGTCAAGCCATAGTTGAAGATATGATTGTGGATGACAGATATCGCGGCAAGGGTTTTGGAGAGAAGATACTTTTGGATTTAATCCAGTGGGCAAAAGAACAAGGCGTGGAAGTTGTTGAACTTACAACCAATTCCAAGCGGCTCGCGGCCAATTTTCTTTACCAAAAAGCCGGTTTCAAGCTCCACGAAACTAACCATTATTTGTTGAAGTTGAATTAATTAGAATTAAAAAATTTTTCGCATGAAAAACATCGTTATTCAAGGCAAAAAAGTAAATTATGGTTTAGAGCCGTTTGTCATTGCCGAAGCCGGAGTAAATCACAACGGCGATTTTGATTTGGCGATAAAGCTTATTGACGCGGCGGCGGAGACGGGGGCGGACGCGGTAAAGTTCCAGACTTTCCGCGCGGAGCAGGTGGTGACCACCGCTGGCAAGATGGCCGATTATCAAAAGAAAAATATCCGCCAATCAGGCGGACAAGTTGGCGCCGAAGAAAGCCAGTTGGAGATGCTGCGCAAGCTGGAGCTCAAAGAAGAATGGTATTCGGCGTTGATCTCGCGCGCAAAAGAAAAAGGAATCATTTTTATCTCAACTCCGCACGGCGGCAAGGCGTCAGTTGATTTGCTTGAATCCCATAATGTTCCCGCGTTCAAATTTGGTTCGGGCGATCTCACGAATCTGCCTCTTTTAGAATACGCCGCCAAGCTCGGAAAGCCGATGATAATTTCAAGCGGCATGTCCGATTTGGAAGAAGTTAAAGAGGCGGTTGAAGCAATAAAAAACACTGGCAACGATCAGATTGCGCTTTTTCATTGCACGACCGATTATCCGTGCGCTCCGGAGCACGTCAATTTGCGCGCGATGCAGACTTTGATGAAAGAAACCGGCGTTCTTGTTGGGTATTCGGATCATACGGTCGGCCCGCATGCCGCGGTTATGGCCGCGGCATTAGGCGCGCGCATGATTGAAAAACATTTTACTTTGGATAGAAAAATGAAAGGGCCGGATCACATAGCCTCAATGGAACCGAAAGAATTTAAAGAAATGGTTGCGATGTTAAAACAAGCGCCAGTCATTATGGGCTCCGGCCGGAAAAAACTTCTGGAGCCGGAACGGCAATACGTAACCGTGGCCAGAAAAAGCATTGTCGCCGCGCGCGATATTAAAGCCGGCGAAGAATTCACCAGCGAAAATTTGGACATCCGCCGCCCGGGCACAGGCATGCTTCCGAAATATCTAAATCAGATTATTGGCAAGACTTCCAAGTCAGATATTCCGGCAGAAACCCTTATTAGCGAAGAAATGTTTACTAATTAGTTGTGTTGAGACGATATGTCTAAGGCCAAAACCAGATTCAAAAATTGGAAGGCGCCGGAGATTCGGCATGGCAAACCGACTAAATACAATTGGCTGGTTTTGCGGCCGGAGGGGCTGAAGCTCGGAAAAAATACGGATATCGGCGCCTATACTTTAATAGCCGCGCATTACGGTGTAGAAATAGAGGACGAAGTGCAAATAGGCTCTCATTGTTCTCTTTATTCATATTCAACAATTGACGACAAAAAGGGGAGAGTTTTGCTCAAAAAAAATTGCCGCATCGGCACACATAGCTCCGTGATGCCCGGCGTTACTGTTGGCGAAAACACTGTTGTAGGTGCGCACAGTTTTGTAAATAGAAGTTTGCCGCCGAACGTTATTGCGGCGGGCGCGCCAGTGAGAATTTTAAGAAAACTGCCGAGGAAACCCCAAGCGTAATTTTGGGGTTTTTATAGTTAATGAGGCGCTACCAGATGGCCAGGCCGCATATCGCGGCGAGAGAAAAAAAATACACGCTGGAAGTTTTGAATTCCGGCGTTTTGAGTTTGGGTAAAAAGCAGGAGCTTTTTGAAAAGAAGTTCGCCAAGTTTGTCGGCACGAAATACGCTTGCGCGGTTTCCTCCGGCACCGCAGGTTTACATTTGGCCATGATTGCGTCCGGAATCGGGCCGGGAGATGAAGTTATAACTACACCGTTTTCTTTTGTGGCCTCCGCCAACGCGATTTTATATGTTGGCGCAAAGCCTGTCTTTGCGGATATTGACCCTTTGACTTACAATATTGACCCAAAAAAAATAGAGTGCGCGATTACCGGAAAAACCAAAGCAATTTTGGTTGTGCATATTTTCGGACAGCCGGCGGAGATGGACCCAATTTTAAAGATTGCCCAAAAGCATCATTTAAAAATCATTGAAGACGCATGCGAGAGCTTGGGCGCGACATACAAGGGCCGCATGGCAGGCGCTTTCGGCGAGTCTGCCGTTTTCGCTTTTTACGCGAATAAACAAATGACAACCGGAGAAGGGGGCATAATTGTCACCAACAATAAAAAATATCACGATCTTTTTTTGAGTCTCCGTAACCAGGGCAGGGGAAGCAATATGCAGTGGCTGGACCATAATCGGCTCGGGTATAATTACCGGATGAATGAGCTTTCGGCGGCTGTAGGCCTTGCGCAAGTTGAGCGATTAAATTGGTTGATTAAAGATCGGCAGTTGGTTGCTGGGCTGTATAATAATTTTTTGGCGCCGCATGGCGAGCTGATTCAAGTCCCGGAAGCTCCTCCGCACAACACTCATACTTGGCAAGTGTACGTGATTCGCATAAAAAATCCCGACATCAGCCGCGATAAAATAATTTTGGAACTGCAAAAAGGCGGGATTAGCACAAAGCCGTATTTTCCCTCCATTCACCTTTTTAGCTTTTACAAAGACAGGTTCGGATTTAAGCCCGGCGATTTCCCCGTTTCCGAAGCGGTTAGCAATAGTACGATAGCTCTGCCGTTTTATATCGGCCTTAAAAAAGAAGATGTCAAATATATTTCAAATAAATTAATAGAAATCATAAAAAAACATGCTAAAAGAGTTTAAAGGAAAAACAATTCTTGTCACCGGTGGCACGGGCTCCATCGGTTCGGAAATAGTGCGCCAGCTTTTGAAGTTTAAACCGAGAGCGGTCAGAATTTTTGCCAGACACGAAGATCGGCATTACCAAATGATGCACGAATTCGGGATAGACGGCGTACGCGGTAAGGCTTTGCGGTTTATCGTTGGCGACATCCGCGATAAAGACAGATTGCGCATGGCTATGGAAGGAGCGGACATGGTTTTTCACGCGGCGGCTTTGAAACAGGTTGCTATGTCGGAATACAATCCTTTTGAGGTTGTGAAAACAAATATTATCGGCACGCAAAATATTATAGAAGTTGCGCGAGACCTTAGTGTTCCTAAGGTTATTGGCATTTCCACCGACAAGGTCGCGGAACCAGAAGGCATCTTGGGTGTTTCAAAACTAATGGCAGAAAAATTGTTTTTGGCCTCATATTATTATAAGGGCAATAAAAAAACAAAATTTGCCTGTGTCAGATTCGGAAATGTTTTGGGCAGCCGCGGAAGCGTCTTGCCGCTTATTAAAAAGCAAATTCAAAAAAATGGCGTTGTTGCTGTTACGGATCCAAAAATGACGCGCTTTGTAATGACTATCCCGCAGGCGGCAAATCTGGTGCTAGCTGTAACCAAGATGATGCGCGGGCAGGAAGTTTTTGTTTTGAAAATGCCATCCGCGCGGCTTCTTGATTTAGCACAAGCGGCGGTAAATTACTACGCGCCCATTTTTGGCAAAAATCCATCCGATATTAAAGTAAAAATAATAGGAAAGCGCGCCGGCGAAAAAATCCACGAGAAATTGCTGGCCGATTATGAAACTCCGCGCGCGCTTGAAACTAAAGACATGTATATTTTGATTCCTCATGAAAAGGGCATTGTGCGCGAGAATTATAACAAAAACTATTCTGCCGCGCCAGCATTATTAAACAGCCGCAAATTTTCATCGGAGTTCGCGCCCAAACTGTCTCCGGCCGCTTTGGCGCGGCTTATTAAAGAAATCGAAAGCGATGAGGGCTGGGCTTAAAATCGTTTCCGTTGACGTTTTTACTCTCGCCATCCCTCTGCTACATCCCATTTCCCTGGAAGCAAAAGAGCATAGATTGGTGGCGGCAGAAATCAGAACCAACGAAGGTATTGTCGGCGTTGGCTACACTCTTTGTTTTGGCGGTGTGGCGGCCGATACGGTCCGATTATACTTGGAGACAAGGATTAAGCCCCTTCTTCTTGGAGACGATCCGCGTTCCATAGATGAGCTGTGGGAGAAAATGTTTCGAGCCGATCAGAATGTTCGCCGCGTGGGAATTGCAGGCTATGCGGTAAGCGTTATTGATATTGCCCTCTGGGACATAATCGGAAAAATTGCTGGACAGCCGCTTTATAAACTTTGGGGAGGAAATAATAATAAAGTCCGCGCGTATGGCAGTGGCGGTTGGCCAAAGTACTCACTCGCCGAAATAATAAAGGAGGCGGAGCGCTACGCTGAAATGGGTTGCCAGTTCTATAAATTTAAGCTTGGCAGTAAAAATTTTTTTGAAAATCGCAGATTAGTGGAAGAAGTGGACAGGGCTCTTGGCGGAAAAATGAAGCTTATGGTGGATGTGAATCAGCGGTTTAGCGTAAAAGAAAATATTGAGCAGGCAAAGCTTTTGGAGGGTTTTAATCTTGTTTGGTATGAGGAGCCCGTGCTGGCTGATGATTTTCGCGCTTGCGCTGAAGTTGCCCGGAATATTAAAATTCCGGTGGCAACCGGAGAGAATAATTATACGCGGTTTGAATTCCGCGAATTAATTGAGCAAAAAGCGGCAAAGTTTTTAATGCCCAACGTTACGCGCGCCAACGGCTTTAGTGAAGTGCGCAGAATTGCTGACCTCGCTGCTTCTTGGAATCTTCTTATCACTCCGCATCTCGTGCACGAACTGTCTATTCAGCTTCTCGGATCGATTTCAAACGGTTTTGCGGTGGAATTTGTGGATTGGATGCCCGACGATCTTTTTTTGGAAAAGCCGCATTGCGAAAACGGATATTTTATTATTCCGGATCGGCCCGGGCATGGCCTGGAATTTGCCGCAGGCGCTTTGCGAAATTACAAAGCAGAATGAGTTTATAAAAATTTATGCGCATTCTTATCACCGGCTCCGAAGGATTAATAGGAAAAATACTTTTTCGGGCTTTGGCCAGCGATTATGAGCTTTTTACCCTTGATGTAAGAGGCGTGAAATCCCCGACTCATTTTGTGTGCGACCTTTCCTGCTGGGAAGAGGCAGAAAAGGTTTTTCGCGAGATAAATTACCTGGATGCTGTAATCCATCTCGCGGCCGATCCTCGGCCAGGTGCTCCGTGGGATTCAATACTCAAAAATAATATTATAGCAACCAGGAATGTGTATGAAGGCGCGAGAATGGCGGGGGCAAAACGGGTTATATACACAAGCTCCAACAGAGTGACGGAGGGGTATGTAAATGACAATAATAATGCGGAGACGGCAAAGCCGATTTCTGTCGACGATCCTATGCGGCCCATCAGTTATTACGGAGCAAGCAAGGTGTTCGGCGAAGCGCTTGGGCGAATGTTTTGGGAGGCGTACGGATTAAAATCAATTTGTATACGCATCGGAAATGTGCGGCACGACGACGATCCTACAAAAAACCAGAAGCTTGCTAGAAAATGGCTGAGCCACCGCGATCTCGTTGATCTTTTTCGAAAATCAATTACGGCGCCCGTTTCTTTCGGCGTTTATTACGGAGTTTCCGCAAACCAACACAGATTGTGGGATATTCAAAACGCCAAGCGCGACCTCGGATACGAGCCAAAAGATGACGCATATTCAAAGAAACATGGCTGAATCCAAGAGGGTTTTATACACAACATGTCATCGCGCAATCTAAAAATATTAGGGTTAATAGGCGCACGCTCTGGTTCTAAAGGGATGCCGCATAAAAACATAGCGCCGTTTGCGGGAAAACCATTGATGGCATGGATTATTGAAACCGCAAAGCGTTCGCGTTACATCAATCGCCTTGTTCTTTCTACTGACTCTTTTGAATATGCCGAAGTCGGTAAAAAATTCGGAGCCGAGATTCCGTTTTTGCGCCCGGAAGAGTTTTCCACGGACGAATCTCCAGAGGTTGAATATGTTGAGCATGCTCTGCGGTGGCTGGAAGAAAACGAGCGTTATCGTCCGGATTTGGTGGTTCGCGTGCTGCCGACATTGCCGCTGCAAACGGCTGATGATATTGATGCGTGTGTTGCAAAAATTTTGAATGACAACGAAGCGCATTCTTGCATGGTGGTGGCGGAGACAAAGCAGCCGCTCAACAAAGCTCTTATGATTTCGGATGACGGAAATTATTTGGTGTCGGCTCTTACCAAAAGCGGGCGCGATGCCAACCCTTCTTCCCGCCAAAAACATCCTGCGACATATTTCCGCGCAAATGTCATCGCCGTAAGGCCGGAAGTTGTGCTGAACGAACACTCGCTTTCCGGCGAGCGGGTTCTCCATCACGTTATTTCGAGGGATCGCGCCATAGATATTGATTCTCCTACTGACCTTTTTTTAGCCGAACAGCTTTTCAAAAAGTTTGCGGAGCAATGAAAATTATGCCGCTTCAAATCTTGAAATCCATTTTCCAGCCAATAGCCTCTTCGCTGGCGGAACTTTATTTTAAAGACTATGCCGGCCTGAATTACATCTTTTATCGGCATAACAATGTTGTGGCGTCGAATATAGAAACTGTGCGAGTTCGTCTTCGCGAGCAATGGAATCCTCCGCATGAGGTTGGTGAGCATATCAAAAACAGGCTTATTGCGCGCCCACCGGACTACGACGGGCGTTCGCTGAAATTGTGGTCGTTCGCGTTTGATTATGGCACCGGGTTGCTTGATTTGGAAGTTAGTTACGGAAAGTATAGCCAGTACTTATTCACAAATCTTGATAATAAGTTTAAGCGGGAATTCCCGAATCCTAAATGGTGGTTTAATGCCTTGAATATCGGGGCGCTTGTTTTGACAAGCGACGACAAAATTAGATTGCACCGCCGGCCGCAAAGCGCTGTTCAGTCTCCCGGCAAACTTGATACCCCGTGCGGGCACCCGAGCGGCATGGAAAAAGTTGCGTCCGATAACATTATCAGCGCGGCTATTGCGGCTATTTTAAAAAAAGAGTTGGGTTTTGAGCCGACCATTGCTTCAGTGAGCCCAATAATCGCTTTTATTGCTCATCCATGTCTTGATTTCAACCTGATGTATCTGGTTAGCGTAAAAGAGACGAGCAAAGAACTCGATCGGCAGAATGTCTGTTTTGTTAATGCCGCGGTTGACAGCCTGTCTTCTTTTTTGAGAGCGAGGCGCCGCGAGCTAAGCCGCTCTTTGCCCGATACTCTGCTTTGCTTTATAAACAACAAGCGGCTAAAGAATGGAGATTTGGGGCGTTGACATCACAACAATTATGAAAATTAAAAGCGGCAAGCATTTTGAATCGTCCAGATTGATTGCATCCGAGTTCTCGCGATATCGATGGCAGATTGCGGCGATGGCGGTTTTGACCACAATCGGCGGCGTTTTGGAAGGCGTCGGGATGAATACGATTGTGCCGCTGTTTTCATTTGTGGATAAAAATCAGGCGGAAGCAACCGACGCCGTTTCTAAAATAATAAGGAGTTTTTTTCTTTATTTTAATATTGATTATTCCGTAAGGTATTTAATGCTGTTTATAGCGGCTGTTTTTTTTATGAAAGCCGCCGTTATATTTGTTAGCCAATTTATTACGACGCTCATGGCGGCCGATTATCAAAAAAAAACAAGAAGCGAGCTTCTGAATTTGGTTTTGCTGACCAATTGGCCTTATTTGGCTAAACAAAAAGTGGGCCACTTGGATCAGATTTTAATTGCTAATGTTACGGACAGCGCGAAATTATTTCCGCGCCTCAGTTTCGGTTTTTTGGCCGTGATTAACTTGGCCGTTTATAGTTTTCTGGTAATCAATTTATCGCTTAATGTCGCCCTGCTTGCTTTGATTTTCGGCGCGGCGATGTTGCTGATATTGCGGCGCTGGTTTTATAAAACCCGCGTAATCGCAAAAGATATTATCAATAAATCCAAGGACCTGGCGCATTATTTGAATGAAAGTTTGATCGGCATAAAATCAATCAAGGCCATGTTTGCGGAGAATCAGGCGCTTAAAAGAGGGACGGCGACCTTCGAGGATTTAAATGCGCTGCAGGTTATGGCGGGCCGTGTGAATGCCCTTACTCGGGTTTTACTGCAGCCGATCGGCGTAGTGTTTATCTTGGCGATTTTTTCTTTTTTTTATAAAACCGTGGGGTTTAATTTCGCCTCTTTTGCCGTGGTTGTGTATTCCATCAATAAGGTTTTCGAAAATTTTCAATCATTGCAAACTGAAATATATGGATGGAATTCGTCTATACCTTCACTTTTAAGTATTCTTCAGTTCCGCGACGAAGCCGCGAAACACGGGGAGGAGGATGCCGGGAAAAGCAAATTTCATTTTAACGATGTTCTTGAATTCAAAAACGTAGAGTTTGCCTACGGAGTCGGCGGCGCGCGTACGGAACTTGTAAATATAAATTTTACTATCAGGAGAGGAGAAATCGCTGGGCTAATAGGACCTTCCGGCGCAGGCAAAACAACCGTTGCCGATTTACTGCTGCGCCTTTATAATCCTCAAAAAGGAACAATTTTAATTGACGGAGAAGATGTATCTAAAATTAGTTTAAAGGAATGGAGAACGAACATTAGTTATGTCGCTCAAGATGATTTTCTGATTAACGACACCATTTTAAACAATATTAGATTTTATGAAGAATCTGTCAGCCTAAAAGACGCTGTTGCCGCATCTAAGGCCGCCAATGCGCATGATTTTATACAGAGCCAGAAAGATAAATTTGAAACTGTGGTTGGGGAGCGCGGCATGAGGCTTTCAGGCGGGGAACGTCAAAGAGTGGTTTTGGCCAGAGCCCTTGCCCGCAAACCAAAAATTCTTGTGCTGGACGAAGCTACCAGCGCTTTGGACAACGAGTCGGAGGTTTTGGTCCAAAAAGCAATAGAAGGCTTGAGAGGCCGCGTTACGGTCGTTGCGATTGCGCATCGCCTGTCTACGGTGGTCAATTTTGATAAGGTTATGGTTTTGGACGGCGGCAGGATTATTGAAGCCGGATCCCCGCGCGATTTGCTCCGCGACGCAGAATCTTATTTCTATAAGATGTATAATTTAAAACAATCCTAAATTTATGAAAATATTTTTAATTTGGACTGACAAGAGCGCGGAGATGAACGATTTAATTGCGGAATTCAAAAAACGCGGCCATGAAATAGTTTACTGGATTGGCTACGAAGGGATGGATAAATTTAAAGCGCCGGAGACAATTTTTCATTCTTATCGCGAAGCTCTTGCCGCCAAACCGGCGCGAGGCGTTGATGTTTCCGGTTTCTCGCCGCCAGGAGCGAATTTGCTGCAGAAACTGCACAGGACAGAATCGCTTGTTTTGACGATGCTTAACCGTTTTATGGACAAAGCCTCGGTGGACGAGCGCAAACATTTTTATTATCAGATGGTTCGGTATTGGCACGGCGTTTTGAAAAAATACCGGCCCGATGCCGTTGTGATGAGTTATATCCCGCACTTTGTGTATGATTTTGTGATTTACGCGTTAGCCGAGACGCTCGGCATAAAAATTCTTACTTTTGTTGATACGCGCATTCCCGGCAGACTGCTGCCGCTGAAAGATTTTTGGGGCGGGAGTGAATGGCTGCATGACGCGCTGGAGGAGAATCGCGATAAGAATTTTAAGGCCGAAGATTTGCCGGAAGATATTAAGAATTATTACGCGCCGAGAACCGATAAGAATTTTAACAGCCCGCCTCCCAATCTTGATTTCAAAATAAACAAATACTCAACCAGGTTCTCATTGTTTAATTTTTTTTATTTATTTACGAATAACTTAAAAGGGCAGTATCTGCGTTTGCAATCGCCGCCTGATTTTTCTAAGAAATTTATTTATGCCCCTCTCCAGCTTCAGCCGGAATGTTCTACAAGCCCGCAAGGAGGCGCGTTCGTTGACCAGATTTTGGCGTTAGAAATTCTTTCTGCGGCTTTGCCGGCCGGCTGGCTGATTTACGTAAAGGAGCATCCTCTTCAGTGGATGAGGTGGGGGTTTGGTTTTTCCAGCATCAGATACCGCGATTATTATAAGAAAATTTCAGAGATTGACAACGTTTCAATTGTTCCGCTTGAAACCAGTTCTTACAAGTTAATTAATGAATCGCAAGCGGTTGCCACCGTTACCGGCGCGCCCGGATGGGAAGCAGTTTTAAGATCAAAGCCAGCCATTGTCTTTGGTTATCCTTGGTATTATGATTGCCCCGGTCTGCTCCACGTCAAAGATTTTGATTCTTGCCGCGAAGCGGTAGAAAAGATTAAGAACGGTTTTAAAATAGACCATCGGCCAATTATTAATTATCTTAAAAGTTTTGGCGAAGCCGCAATCCGCGGCTACATTGCGCCTTCCGCCGGGGCGGGCTCCGGATTATCCAACGCTGACAGCGTTAAGAACATTGCTGCGTTTATTATTAATGAACTGCCGAAGCTTTAGAAATAAAATTTTATGCGGTTATTTTTAATCGGTTGGACGGGAAAAAGCTTCGGGCACATAGACGTCGTTTACAATCTAAAAAAACACGGCCATGAAATTGTCTACTGGACAGGCAGAAATTTGGACGGCGAGATAGATAAGACCCAATTTCCCGGAACGATTTTCCACGAATACAGCGATGTCCTTTGGTGCAGGCCGCCCGCCGGGGTTGGCGGTTTAGAATTTGCTCCGCCGGGCGAAGAGCTGTTAGAACATTTTTTGGGCGTGGAATCAGTTGTGCTTACCATGATGAATAAGCTTTTTGACCAACTGCCTGTAAGCGAAAGGAAGCATCTTTATTATCACTATGTTGGATATTGGTTTGGAGTTTTTAAGAAATTAAAGCCTGATGCTGTGCTTTTTCTTGTTGCCCCGCACACAAATTATGATTTTGTGATTTATTCTTTGGCCAAACTTTTAGGCGTAAAAACACTTCTTTTTATGCTTACAAGATTAAACGACAGAATACTTTTTATGAACGATTTTGTTCTAGGCAGCATTGCTCTAAAAGCTGAATTACAAAAGAATAAAAATCAAAATTGGTCTCTAAATGATCTGGCAAAAGACATTCGGGATTACTATGTAATTCAAAAAACCCTAGCCAAGCCGATACCAATAGATGTTATAAATTATGCAAAAGCCTACTCTGGTTTTAATAAGCTTTTGGTAAAACTTAGATCATTTTGGACCACCTTAACAGTATTGAAAGATTACTCAATTTTTCTAAAGATTTTAACCCACCCGCTTCGCAGATTCGGGCAAAATCAAAAAACAGAGTACGCCGCTTTGGCGGCGCCTCCGGATTTTTCAAAAAAATTTATTTATGCAGCATTAAATCAACAGCCAGAAAGCACGACCAGCCCTTTGGGGGGAATTTTTGTGGACCAATTATTGATGTTAAAAGTTCTTTCGTCGAGCATCCCTTCTGATTGGTTAATTTACGTAAAGGAGCATCCTATGCAATGGAAATTGCGTGGGTCGGATTATTTTAGTTACCGTTACAGGGGATATTACAAGGCCATGGCGGCTTTGCACAATGTCCGAATTGTACCGATAAATACAGATAATTTTTATTTGATTGATAAATCACAATGTGTTGCTACTGTGAACGGCACAACCAACTGGGAGGCAGTTTTGCGCGGCAAGCCGTCTTTGGTTTTCGGCTATGCGTGGTACCGCGAGGCCCCGGGCGTATTTAAGGTCAATAATGCTGAGGCTTGTAAGGTTGCTTTGAAAGAAATTATTGATGGACGTGTTCAAGTTGCTCGGCAGGATATAATTAATTATTTGTTTAGTTTTGATAAAGCTAGTATCAGAGCGTACACTGATGAATATTTTTTACCGGTGACTACGGTGAGTATTGAAGAAAGTGTGCAAAATTATACTCGTGTTATTCTTAATGAATTGACATGAAATTAGCTTACAATATTGCATCTGTTGCCCTGATCGTCATTTCGCTGGTTTATCCAGTTGTTGTGTTAACTATCTTTCCAAAATGGGTTATAGACGACGCTTTTATTACTTTTCGCTACGCCGATAACTTCGCAAAACACAGCGAGTTAACATGGAATATCGGAGAGCTGCCGATTGAGGGCTATACTGGTGTTGCTTTGCCGGTTTTGCTTGCCGGTTTTATTAAGTTGGGCTTTGATCCAATTGATGTAAGTCACGCAATTGGAGTATCAGCTTATTTTTTGGGATGGCTGATGCTTCTATTAGTGTTGCGGAAACTTAGAATCAATAAATTGGTTTCTGGTCTAACACTGCTTTTTTACAGCACCACGCCCATATTTTTCACTCACGCTCTGTCCGGGCTTGAAACCATGCTATTTGTTGCAACCATTCTAGCGTCGTTTTATTGGCTTTTGCGCGTTGTGTTTGATGCAGAGAATAAAAAAAGTAGTACCACGGTTTTCTTTTTGTTTTCGCTTATAGTTGGTTTTGTTCGTCCGGAAGGCGTAGCTTGGGCTGGATTTGCTATTTCAGCGGCAACATATGTGCAATTCAAACATCACAGAAACGCGTTAAAATTTTTCGCGGCCTTATTTACCATTTTTTATTTTGTGCCGGCAATGATTTATTTTCTTTGGCGATGGAATTATTATGGCGCGCTTTTGCCGAATACTTATTACGCCAAGCAATTGGCTTCACTTGATATTTCTTTGATAGTTTGGATTTCCAGGTTTTTCCGCGCGTATTTTGCTATTCCGTTCGTGTCCGTTTTCTTATTGATATTGCCTGCGGCGGATTGGCTTTGGGAGAAAATTAAATCCAAAGAAAATGGACTTTGGGATCAGCGCCTTTGGCCTTTAATTTCTGCCGTCGTGGCTTTTATGGCGCTGCTCTTTTTGGTTTATTCGCGCTCGCATCTTACTACAAATTTTTCCGAACGTTTTTATGTTCCTTTTATGCCGTTTTTTTGGATAGGACTGGCTTATTTGCTTAATCTCGGCAGTTTGGGAATTAACCAAATCAAAGAAACGAAACCTGTGAGTTATAAATTAGCGCTGTTTTTGTTGATTGTATTAAGCACATACCAAATTGCGTTTCAGATTGTAAAAATTAGCGGTGAAATGAGGTTCGCCCGTGAGGAAAAATTGGACAAAGAAGGCATGCATTACTTGGCTGGCAAATTTCTTAAGGAAACTCTGTCTTCCTCGGATTGGCTTGTTGTTTATATTGATGCTGGAGCCATTCCTTATTTTTCCGGCATGAAAACAATTGATTTCGGAGCATTAAATGATTCTGTTCTGGCCCGTCGTAATTTGTCTCTAAAAGAGCGCGTTGAGTATTTTTACCTTAAAAACCCAGCCGCGGCAGTTTTTACCAGTTCTTCTTTAGATAAAGTCATTTATACTACTGAAAGCGATGCGATAACTAACGATTTACGTTTTCAAAACTACATTCTTGCCAAGAAATATATTTCACCTGTGGATAGGCAGGTTAACTGGTACGAACTTTTATTTTTAAGAAAAGATATCTACGCCAAATTAAAATGATTTTAGATATCATTAAATCGCGCCGAACCCAGCGGCATTTTTCCGACAGGTCCGTGCCGGAAGAATATGTTGAAAAAATTCTTGAAGCCGCAATCTGGGCGCCAAGCTCCTGCAATATGCAGCTATTGGGTTTGATTCGCGTAACCGATCCCGCGCTTCGCCAAAAACTTGTTTACGAAGCCAAATCAGCCGGGGAAGCCGCGAGGGCCCCGGTGCTTTTTTTGGCAACTTACGATAAAAGGTTCAGCCAGGAATACCATTCTAATATCCAATCCGGCGCCGCCGCGATTCAAAATATGGTTCTTACCGCGGAAAGCCTCGGGCTCGGATCGTATTGGGCGGCGAGCGTTGGGAAAGAAAAAATTGTGCGGAGCATTTTTAAAATACCGGAAAGGCGCGAGATTTTGGCTTTGGTTATGTTCGGCTGGCCGGACAAAAAACCGCCGCCTCCCAGGCGCAGATCGCCTGCGGAATTTGTGCATAATAATTTCTACGACGGCGACCGTGACCTGCCGCTTTCGGGAGATCCGGACGATTGGCCGCTTAATAAGCTAAAAACATTTCAGGAGTTCAGAGTTTGGAGCGGCGCGAAATACCGCCCGTATCTTAACGAAGAATTCGCCGCGGTTCTTGATTCAATCAAAACCCACACGCCTCAGGTCATGCTGCAGGACCCAAAGGAATGGATTGATTTTTTGCCGTCAACCGGCGCGTATTTGGAAGGGCTGGTCAAACTGTTTCCGCGCGCCAAGTTTAAAATTTTGGAAATCGCGGACCAACTGGCGCGCTTTTCAATGGAAAGAGTTGGCGGCGAAAGCAATGAACGCGCAATTGATTACGTTAATTATAATTTTGCGGGAGCGTCCGGCAAAGCGGATGTTGTTTCCTGCCTTTTTCGTTTGGAGGCGCATCAAACCAATTTGCATGAAAAAATGCTAGAGGATTTGTCGTCTTTAGTAAAACCCGGGGGAACGCTGATTTTAGGAGTCTGCAACAAATTTTCTTATTTTCTGCCTCTGCACCGTTTCAAGGCGCGCCGCAAAAAAGAAATTCGTTTTCCGGTGATGACCCCGCAGATGGTGGCTCCTTTCAAGCCGATTGATCCGGAATGGGTTTTTGGGATATTAAAAAAAACGGGCTTTAGTTTGGAAGCGCGGGAATGCTTATTTCTTTTCCCGACAATTGAAGAACTTACGCCATATTACAGCAAATCCCCGCCATTGCCGTTTTCATTATTTGTCAAAGCCGCAAGGTTACTTTCTAAAATGATGCCGCCGCTAATTTGGAGAAAGTACGCAAAAATACAATTATTTTTTTTAAAGAAAGCAGACGATGGAAAGCGCGCTGGAACTTCTTAAAAAAGCCTCCGGCGCTCTTTTGGGCGTTTCTGAAAACGACGGCAATATTTTTTGCGCGAAACACAAAGTTCCGCATACCGGAAAAATCGCTTACGCTGTGATATTGAATTTGGAGCTTTTTGACGCGATCGGCGAAATAAAATATCTGGAACGCGCCAAACTCTACGCGGGGTTTGTATATTCAAAGATAAAGCCGGACCCGTCGGGAAAATATTGGATAGTGTGGCCCGGAAATCATTCAAGATACAATATGTCCAATTCAAGTTTGGACGCGGGCTCCGGAATTGACGCGCTCTCTTCTCTTTTGCTTCATCCGCAAAACGGCCTTTCGGTGGAAACGGCAGAGAAATATCGCGACGCGGTGTGGAAAGTTTCCTCCAGTTATCTTACGGAGGCGGCATCGGAAAAGCCGATTACCAACCAGAGGTTGTGGGCCGGGACCGGGCTTGCCGCGGCTTATGCTTTATTTCATGAAGAAAAGTGGAAACAGGCTGTTTTAAAAGGCGTTGATCGAGCTTTTCGGGAGCAGTGGGCGGACGGTTTTTTTTCTTATCATCCTTTTCCGGAAAAATCCGGAATGCCGGACTCCGCGCGCGACATCACTTCTTTTTATCATTCAAGGCACATTGGTTTTATATTGTATTCTTTGGATCGTCTTGGTATTGATTGGCGTGTATACGAAACAAATTTAAGCAAGGGGATTCGGGCACTCATCGCACTGGTCGGCAGAGACGGATTAAAAAGCATTCGGGCGGAAACAAAACGTTGGTATTGGCATTCTTTCTATGAAGCGGCGAGCTTCTCTTTTGATCTTTACGCTTTGTTGAAGTGGAGCGAGCTCGCCGGAGACGGCTTGGCGCGACAGTACGCGCGGATTATGTTGGAGCGGCTTGAGCGCGAACAAAATAAAGATGGCTGGATTTTGGCATCCAGGGCCGGAGAAAATTTTCAGTGCAAAATTTTCTGGACTTGCCAAATCGCCTGGCTTGCGCGCGTGCGGAATCTTATTCCGCAAAAAACGGATATACCGCAAGACGAATATGCTTACTTTCCCGACGCCGATATTCTGCGCGTCGGGACCCCATCGTATCTGATAACGGTGCGCGGAAAAACATTTACTCCGACAATGAGTTGGGGTTCTGGATACGGCGGAGGCAACGCGTTTTATTTTGGCAAGGCATCCGAAAGTTTTATTAATAGATACCCGGTGCGTCACGGAGAGGTGGAAAGCGGCGCAGGCTTCGGCAGCTGGGTTGCCGAGCCTTTGTCACAATCGTTTTTGGCGAGAATTCGGCGCGTATTAAGACTGCTTAAAAATGAGCGGCACGAGCTGAAAAGCCATTTGTTTTATATGTTTGTTGAACTGCGCGCACGCAATATCCGCGCCCTTTTGCACTTGCTCGCCGGCCATTTTTTAAGAAGAATCCTATCCGCGTTTTCGTCAATGATTTCCACCCAGTGGAGCGGAGAAGTAATTGCCAATGTTTCACCTCGCGAGGCGGTTTACAAAGCAGTGCCCGCTGCGCGTGATGGAGAGCATGGAGACGATTTTATTTTGGAAAGAAAATATGTGTTTGGAAAAGACACGGTTTTGGTTTCGGATCGGATTGAGGTGAGGCGGCCTCTTCGCTATCTTGCGCTGATTGAGCGGGGCGGCAAGGCGCGCGTTTTTTATCCTAGAGAGAACGATATAATTGCCATAAAATACGAACTATAATGCACTTGGAAGTCCGGCTTCCAAGTTAATCAAACAATAATGTTTCCAGCTCTTTGTAAAGCTGTTTGCGCGCCAATATATCTTTAAGCGAGCTTTCAGCAAAAGCCTTGTACTCTGCAACGCTTTTAAATTGATCTAAGATTATTTTTTTCTCACAAATCCCTTTTTGTTTTTCTACATACTCTACCCAACTCGACTTGGAAGCCGAACTCCCAAGCTGATGGACGCGGTCGTTTAAATTTACATAAGCGCTTATACGCAGAAGGTATTCATTGGAGTCTATATGACGAGCTTTGAATTTGCCTTGAAATAACACCCCGCTACGGTGATATTTATTATTAAAATAGTTCGTAAAGCCAGTACCGAGTTTTTGCATAAATTTTTCTATACCCTTTTCTTCGGTTTGCTGAAGAATAAAATGATAGTGATTTGGATTAAGGCAATAGGCTATGCAGTTTATTAGTTGACTCAACTTGGAAGCCGGATTTCCGGGTTGATCTTTTACGAAAGAATTCTCATAAATACTACCTATTGGTTCTAGCACGTTAAATTCCTGCATGCTTTGCAGAAATCGCTCAAGGTCGTATTTATCCAAGAAAATCTTTCGCTTATCAGTCCCGCGATTATAGACGTGATAAAATTCGCCGATGACAAATACCTCTTTTCTCATATTGTTTGTTATACTAGCACTTGGAAGCCGAACTTCCAAGTGCTATCAAATTAGCAACGTTGGTCGCTTGCTCTCTGTGTTGGTTTTGAGTATCATTTAAACCATGTCGCAAAAAGCAGACTTGCAAATTCAAAACCGTTTCGCAAATGTTTTAAAATCTCAAACATTTAAAAATATTGTGAAGCTGTTTGATCTGGACAAAAAGTCCGTATTAGACATGGGGTGCGCTTATGGCGAGTTTTTAATCAATTTCGGGAGCGGAAGCGTCGGAATTACCATTAGTGAAACGGAAATGGAGTACGGCAAAAGTAAGGGTTTGGATATAAGATACGGCAATGTTGAAACGGATGGTTTGCCGCTTCAAAAGCAATTCGATGTCATTTTTGCCAACAATTTGCTTGAACACTTGTATTCGCCGCATAATTTTCTTTGCCAAATAAAAAAATATCTGAAGCCGAATGGAATCTTGATCTTGGGCGTTCCTTGCATTCCTAAAATCACCTCCTTATTGCGCTTGGGTAAGTTTCGAGGGAGTTTGGCTGTTGAACACATAAATTTTTTTACTCGCGATACGCTTATAAAAACGGTTGAGAGCGGCGGATGGAAGATAGTCGCGGTAAGGGGCTTTCATTTTATCAATAAAGTTTTTGATAGGTTGCTTGACCCAATATGTCCGCATTTCTATGTTATAGCCACAATTGATCATAATTTCAAATACCATCAAAGAAGAATGAAAGAGCTTGTTGGATATTCGGAATTGTTGAAAACCGAGCTTTGAACATTTCGTCGCATACAAGTCCGAAAAGCGAGTATAGTATTTGCGTAACAACCTTCTTTTGGGTATCATTAGTTTCATGTCGCAAAGAGCGATAGATAACATGGCATCGGTTGTAAAAGTCGGGCTTTGCGTGCTTCCGGCGCTGGTTCTTATCGTTGCCGGCAATTTTTTCGCGAACATTTTGATGCCGGGAGTCGGGGATTTGTTTTTCCCGTTTATAACAGGTAAAAATTTCTTTTTCAGGATTGTGGTTGAAATTTTATTAGCGCTTTGGGTTTTTGCCGCGGTTTTTTCCGCCCCGAAGGGGCGAGATCTCGCCTTTGGCGGAGATAAAAATTACTGGCCAAAATCTTCGCCGATTTTTTGGGCGGTTTCAGCGACAGTTGGCGTGCTTGCGCTCTCAACTATTTTCGGAGCGAATCCCTACCGCAGTTTTTGGTCAAACTACGAAAGAATGGAGGGGCTGATTACGCACCTTCATCTTTTTGCATATTTTGTGATGCTTATCAGTGTTTTTACAACAGAGAAGGATTGGCGGCGTTTTTTTTACTCAACGATTTTTGTAAGTTTTATCGTGACAGTTTATGCCTATCTTCAGTTTTTGGGCAGGTTGGAAATTCATCAATCAGGCGATAGATTGGACGCGACGCTGGGGAATTCTACATACCTCGCGATTTACATGATTTTTCATATTGCGCTGTTGGCTTATTGGGCGTTTCGGGAAAAACGCATATGGGTCAAAAGCATTTTTGGGTCTCTTTTTGTTTTGGAGGTGCCAATTGTGTTTTTAACAGCGACAAGGGGCTCGATACTCGGTTTTATGGGCGGAGTATTGCTTTTTGCTTTACTTGTAGTTTTAAGGGATTGGGGAGCGGATAGCCGTCATTACAAATTGATTGCTGCTGGTGCGGCTGGTGCAATTTTTTTGATGGTTGGATCGTTTTTTGTGTTTAAAAACACCGATTTTGTCCAAAAAAACTATGTGCTTAGCCGTTTTGCGCAAATTTCGCCGGA
Source organism: Candidatus Giovannonibacteria bacterium RIFCSPHIGHO2_02_FULL_45_13 (assembly GCA_001778635.1). Classification (GTDB taxonomy): domain Bacteria; phylum Patescibacteriota; class Minisyncoccia; order UBA11713; family 2-01-FULL-45-33; genus GWA1-44-25. The sequence goes on from MFHO01000015.1 coordinate 22,097, forward strand.
GGAACGTACCACAAAATCCCGATTTACTATTTGGGGAATGGCGCTGGAGGGTTTCAAGGAGCGCCCGATTTTTGGCTGGGGGCTGGAAAATTTTAACATTGTATTTAACAAATATTACAAAGCTGTTTTGTGGCAGCAGGAGCCTTGGTTTGATCGGGCGCATAACGTCGTTTTTGATTGGCTCATCCACGGCGGCATTTTTGGGCTTTTCGCGTATTTGGGAGCTTTTCTTTTGGGGCTTTACGCTCTTTGGAAAAAACAAGCCGATTCTTTGGCCAAGGCGGTATTTACATCGCTTTTCGCGGCTTATTTTTTCCACAACTTTTTTGTTTTTGATAATTTAACTTCATATTTTATGTTTTTTGCCGTTTTGGGATTTGTGCATTTTTTGGCGTTGAAGAAACCGTCGCCCTCCTCAACACTCGGTGTTGAATCCCAAAAAACACCGAGTGTTTCCCCGGGCGACGGTTTCGAAAAACCAGGCAAGTACGTGGCAGTCGTATTTGTGGCCGTTGGCGTTGTTTTCTCTCTCTATTTTCTAAATTTAAAACCTCTTTTAGCAGGCCGCGCGCTGCTTACCACTTTAAAAGACATGGCAACTGGGGGCCAAAACACAGATTTAATCTTGGCGGATTTTGAAAAAGTGTTTGCTTTTAACACATTCGGCAACATGGAGGCCAGAGAACAATTTGCAAGTTACGCGAGCAACGTCGCGGTTTCAGGCTTACCGCAGGAAGCTAAATTGAAAGTTTTGGAAAAAGCAATTGCCCAGATGCAGCAGCAAGTTGTCGAAAGCCCGTTGGACGCGAGAGAGTATCTTTTTTTGGCGTCGCTTTATTTAAGAGGCGGGAGGATTGACGATGCTCTTAAAATTTTAAATATTGCTCACGAGCTTTCTCCTCAAAAACAGCAGATTTATTTTTTGATTGCAGACGCGCTGATTAGCAAAGGAGAAAATGAAAAAGCATTTGGCGTATTGAAAGAAGCCTATGAGTTAGATACAGAACACGGGGAGGCGGCAAAAAATATGGCTTTGGGCGCTGTTCTTGTCGGCAAAGCGGATTATGCCGAAGAAGTTTTAACTAAAACTTTCGGGAAAAACTTGATTGCCGATCAGAATCTTCTCACCGCTTACGCGAGGACAGGAAATTTTAAAAAAGTGCGCGATATTTGGATGTTGTTTTTAGCGCAAGAACCGAATAATGCGCAGTATCACGTCAATCTCGCCGCGACATATATGCAGTTGGGAGAGCGGCAAAATGCGATAGGTGCGCTCCAAAAAGCAATAGAAATCAATCCTGCGTTTAAGGCGCAAGGAGAGCGTTTTATAGAGGAAATAAGAGCCGGGCGGAATCCGTAAGTGGAAGTTATCCACAGGCTCAATTTTGCTTGTTTTTTTGTGTTACAATAAATGCAGTTATAAAGTGTCGAAACTTATTTATTTTTTATTAGATTAAATATTTTTTTATGAAGAATTTTCTCGTTTCAAAGAAACAAGCCCTGACTGTTGTGGCATCCGGGCTTGTTTCTGTTTTGTTCGTTGCCGGGATTGCCTACTCCGCGACTACGATTGATACTAATATCAACACCGGCGGTACGCTTACGGTTTCGGGCGCGAGCACACTGACTGGCAACGTCACCATGAGCGGCACTCTTGGCGTTACCAGCGCTTCGACTTTGACGGGCAGGGTTGGAATAGCGTCTTCAACTCCGGTAGTTGCCAATGAGCTAGGAGTCCACGGCAACGTGTGGATTTCTGGTAATTTGTCAAATGTGGCAAATGTTACCGCCACAGGTACTCTTACTGTAACCGGCCTTACGACTTTAGGCTACGCTTCTTCGTCTGGCATTTCTATTTCAACTGGAGCCAATTCTCTTATGGTGTCAGGCACGGCCACGACTACAGGATCCTCAGGGCAATTTGCAACTCAAGGATTTATCGGAGCAGGTGGGACATCTACTCCGGCGGCGGAACTTTCTGCTTCTGGTTCCGCGACAACCACGCTTTATCTTGATACCAGCGGAACGAACAAAGGAAGTTGTCTTGAGCTTGTTGCGCCGCATGATGGCACTGTGTACAGAGTTTACGTTGGTACGACAACAATAACTGGCGGAGGAGGTGGTTCGCGTGTTTTGTGGGCTGAAGCTGGTTCCTGCAAGTAAGTTTGAAAAGTTAATCACGAAATTACTTATGAAAATTTACTTTAAAATTTTCGCTTTGCTGATGTCGCTTCCGATCGCAGCTTTTGCTGTGGGTGATGTTACTTTGGGCACAGACAGTGCCATAATTAGCGTAGGTGGGAAAAGCCTGACTGTATCTGGCGTGAGCGCTCTTATTGATTCTATTACAGTCGGAGCGAACACATTTTCTTTAATTATGTCCGCAAATCAGACTCTGCAGATTACTTCAACTGACAGGATCACTTTCAGCACACCGCAGGTTGGCTCCGTAAGCACTTCTTTTCAGTGTCAATCAGACAGAAGTATTTATACAATTTCAAACCCCGGAGGAGGAGTTCAGGCTACCGTAACTGTTACTCCTAATGTTTCTGCAACTTGTACTGTAGGTGGAGGCATAGTTGGCGGCGGAGGCGGCGGAGGCGGCGGAGGCGGCGGAGGCGGCGGAGGAGCTTACGCTCCTATTGTTCCACCGCAAACTGCTGTTGCTGTTGTAGCAACTCCCCTGCCCGTTTCCGCAGTTCCAGCGGCTATAGTTGCTCAACCATCGGCTGTGGCGCAAGCGGTAAGTCCTGTATTTAATAGCGACCTAGCATTAGGCTCGCGAGGCGCAGATGTGGAAAGGCTCCAACAATTGTTGGCTCAAGACGCAAATATTTATCCTGAAGGAACCGTTAGCGGCTATTTTGGCAACCTGACAGTTAAGGCCGTAAAGCGTTTCCAGGCGAAATATAGCATCTCACAAGTCGGCAGAGTAGGCCCGCAAACCCGGGTAAAACTCTCTGAAATCTTTGGAATCGGTCAGCCCCCGGCTGCAGTTCAAGTGCTGGCAGTACCGGCAACTGTTGGTTTGACCCGCGAGCTTTCTCAAGGCGTGATAGGAGATGACGTGAAGGCTTTGCAGGAATTTTTAGCGAAAGACAAAGATGTTTACCCGGAAGGCTCGGCGACCGGTTATTATGGATCTCTTACGACAGCGGCCGTGAAGCGTTTCCAGGCGAAATATGGCATTTCGCAAGTCGGTAGAGTTGGTCCGGCAACTCTAAAGAAGCTTCAGGAACTTATGGGTACTGTTCCTGTTTCTGAACCAGCACCGGCTCCTGCGCCAGCTCCAGCTCCAGCGCCGGTACCCGCGCCAGCTCCAGCTCCAGCGCCTGTTCAGACTCCTGCAACAACCGAAATCCCATGGTTCCTGCAGATGCAGTCCGCTCCAAAACCCCAATAATCCGAAACAGATTTTTAAAACCATCCGCCGCGGCGGATGGTTTTAAACATTATATGGATAAAAAACCGAAAATCGGAATCCTTGGCGTGGGAATGGTTGGCGGAACGCTTAAACGATATTTGGAAGAGAAAAAAAAGTTTAAGCGCGGTAGAAATTTGTTTTTATATGACACCGATAGAAAAAAAGGATATCAAGACAATATAAATTTTGCGGATGTGATTTTCATTTCAGTGCCGACTCCGCAAAATCGGGACGGTTCAGCGGATTTAAGCATGTTGAAAGCGGTCTTTGAAACGATAAACGGCAAAAAGATTATTATAATAAAATCCACCGTCCCGCCGGGCACAACGGAATTTTTCAGCAAAAAACATCCGGAGCACAAAGTTTTGTTTAACCCGGAGTTTTTAACCGAAGCCAATGCTTGGCATAATATGCTAAACCCGGAACGCCAACTGGTTGGCTGGACTCGCAATAATCAGGAAGCGGCGCAGCGGGTTTTGAGTCTTTTACCGCAGGCGCCGTTGGCGTCGCCGTCAAGCGAGCTTAATCTTACGGCCACCGAGGCAGAAATTACCAAATACGCCGCAAATTTATTTTTAACCAGAAAAGTTACTTTTGCCAACGCTATTTTTGATCTTGCGAGCCATCACGGCGCGAACTATGAAAACATAAAACTGGGAATTGGGTCTGATCCGAGAATCGGCCAGTCGCATCTGGATGTCAACTATCACGGCTACAGAGGCTACGGCGGTTACTGTTTTACAAAAGACACAAACGCGCTTATCGCGCATTACAAAAAACTCGGCCTTCAGCATTCTGCAGATTTGTTCAATCAAGATCGTATTTTTAACGAAGGACTTTTGCGGAGGCAAGGTTTGACGCCGAATGATGTCAGTTTGCATGACAAAGAGTGGATTAAAGATAAACCCGCCTGCCGGACGGGCAGGAAATTAAAATGAAAATAATTGTTACCGGAGGCGCCGGATTCATCGGCTCAAATTTGTCCGACGCCCTAATTGAATCTGGGCACGAAGTCCATATTATTGATAATTTAGAAACTGGAAAACGCGATAATTTAAATCCCAGAGCAATTTTTCACGAAGCAGATATACGAAATTATGAAGAGATCGCATCTCTGTTTGCCGGTATGGACCACGTGTTTCATTTGGCCGCGCTGGCGCGCATCCAGCCATCTATCGCAAATCCTTTGGAAACTCATCACGCTAATGCGACAGGAACTTTAAATGTTTTGCGCGCGGCCCAAAAAGCCGGGGTTAAAAAGCTTATTTATTCCGGCTCCTCGTCGGTTTACGGGAAAAATCCAACGCCGTTTCTTGAAGATATGAAGCCTGATCCGTTAAATCCTTATGCGGCGCAGAAGCTGATGGGGGAGTTTTATTGCCGAAATTTTACGGAGCTTTATGGTCTGCCTACGGTGATTTTGCGTTATTTTAATGTTTACGGGCCGAGGGAAATTTTGACGGGAGCTTATGCGACAGTTATCGGGATTTTTCGCCAGCAGTTGAAAGAAGGCAAGTCGATGACGATGGTTGCTGACGGAGAGCAAAAAACGCGCGATTTTACGCATGTGCGCGACGTTGCGCGCGCGAATATTTTGGCAATGGAATCTGATAGAGTCGGCAAAGCGGAAATTATAAACATAGGCACAGGCAAAAATTATACAATAAAAGAGCTTGCAGATATGTTCAGTGGGCCAATTCAAGTGATCCCCGCGCGTCCGGGCGAAACTGTTACGACTTTAGCCGACAATTCCCGCGCAAAAGAACTCCTCGGCTGGGAACCGACAATTTCTCTCTCCGAAGGCATCGCCGAACTCAAAAAATTACACGGACTTGACTGACATTTCGAAATGTCGACATATCGATATATCGAAATTTAATTTGTATGGCATCAATTCGAAAATTTGAAGATTTAATTTGCTGGCAGAAGGCGAGAGAACTTGCTAACTTTATTTTTGATATTACGGACAAGCCGAGTTTCAAAGATTTTGATTTAAAACGACAAATTCGCCGCGCCGCCATTTCTCCGATGTCTAATATCGCTGAGGGTTTTGATCGAGGCACGCAAGCCGAGTTTATTGACGCTCTGTTTATAGCGAAAGGAGAGTCCGGCGAAGTCAGAAGCCAGCTTTATATTGCTTATGACCGCGGATACATTTCTAGGGAAGAATTAGAGAAAGGTTTAAAGCTGACTGACGAGTGTTCTAGACTCATTCAAAGTTTTTCGGCAAAAGTGAAAGGTGGATCGGCAAGAGGATTGCAGTTTAAGCACATTCCTAAAATTGATCCGATGAAAGAATTTATGAAAGAAAAAGACCCAGAATTGTATAAGCACTTTTACGGCGACCCTTAAAATATCGATATCTCTAAATTTCGAAATATCTAAATCTATAAATATTTTGCGAAATTTTTGCAATAAAAAAAGCCCGCGCTCTTCAGAGTGGGGCTCTCAAAATCT
>MFHO01000016.1 GCA_001778635.1 Candidatus Giovannonibacteria bacterium RIFCSPHIGHO2_02_FULL_45_13
TTTTCTTTAACGACATAAAACCAGTTTTTCCAAGATTTAAGCTGGCTTTTGGAGTATTTCTCAGAAAACTTTGCGTAAGCCGATGTCTTCTCGGTAGGAACACTTCGAGTGAGGGAAAAACTGAATTTTATTTCTCTTATGAGCGGCTTAAAACCTTTCTTTGTTGGATTGATTTTGCCAAGAATTTTTACCCTCGCTTTTCTCGCTTCGGGATGTGGATTGAGCAGATTTATCTCATCACCAGTAAAGCCGAGTGGGGGGAAATACAATAATTCTTTTTACGGGTTTTGTATCCTCGCTTTTCAATCGAACAAAAAAGCAAGCTGGCCTTGTAATTACTTCGGTGTCCCCGTTACCAAGAAATTTTTTGAGAGTTTTTTGAAAAAGCGAGGATTTATAGATTTCATAAAAATTGGATTGCATGGCATGATTAAAAAATTTTCTTCCCCCAAAATTAAAATATGGTTCGAGCTGACCCGCTTCGCCAAAGCTTCAGCGACAAGGCGAGTGTTTTTATAATAACATATTTTTGCACTCGGAGGGAATCGAACACCCATCAACGCCTTACCTGCCCGCAATGCCTACGCCCCTGCCAAGAATCGAACTTGGATCTGCTCCTTAGAAGGGAGCCATTCTGTCCGTTGAACTACAGGGGCATAGCGTAGGCAGGCGGGGAAGAGCGCCGTTGATTAAAAATTATAGCACTAAAACGGGTTTTGAACAACCGGAAAAGTTGGCTTTTCCAAAAACGCCTTTCTTTCGCGCAAATTTTTGTTAGCGTTGTCCAAGGCGCCTTTTTTGAACGAAATAATTCTTTCTTCTGCCACAACAATGGTTGTTTTTCGATCCGTAACAAAGTTTTTGTAAAGTAGATAATCGCCGGCTATAAACAGCGCCGTTAACATAAACACAAAAATCAATTCCGCCGCCCAAACTTCCTCAATAGTCAGGCGCCTTTTAAACTTTAATCGCGCTAAAAATTGTTTAATCATAAGTCAAAATTAAAAATAATGTAATTAATCTTGGCCAAGAGCTTTCCGGTGCTCTTTTGGCCGGGCTCGGCTTGCGGAACAATATTGAGGCTTTCAATTAAGCCGGCGTAAGGAATGTTGTCGAGCATAGCAATAAAATTTGCGACGGCTCCGAAATTCCCGGTAAGCTCAAAAGAAAGAACGGCCTCTTGGGTTTGCGAAGCCGATTTGCCTTGGTCAGACAGCAACGGCACTCTTGCGCTTTTAGCGCTGAAATTGACGTTTGCTTCGCGGGACATGCTTTCGAGCAACCTCAAAAAATCAACAAATCTGCTTTCGTTTAAAAACGCGCCTTCCAAAAATTCAATTTCTTTTTCGTAATCACGAATGCCTGATTCGGCCAAAGAAAACTCGCGCCCCTTTTTTTCTAAAAGCGCTATTTTTCCCTCAGCCTCCGCAACAACGGCGCTTGCTTCTTTTATTTTTTGATACAAAAACCACGTAAAAACTATCAGCGCGGCCAAAATTAAAATCATCAGGCCCAACATCAAAACCGGTTTTTTGTTACTTAGTATATCCATATGCGTCCGGTTTAATTTTAATATTTAAAGCAAACGAAGCGTTTGTTTCTTTAAGTAAATTGGCTACCGGCGAATCAACCGACGCAAACTCATTAAAACTTTCCAGCCTTTCTACGTACCGCAAAAATCCTCCGCGTTCCGCCGCCTCCCCCTGAATCGAAAGAGTATATAAGCCTTCTCCGTTTTTATTAAGATTGATTAACATAATTTTTGTTCCGTTTGGCGTATTTGCCGCGATTTTGCGCAGAAGCGCGGCAAATTCCCGGCGGCGACTCTCGTTTTTTTCAAAACTTGAAATCCGCGAATTAATTGCGGTAATTTGTTCCTCAAGATTTTTGAATTCTTTTTTTTCAAAAACTTCTTCGGCGGCTTTAAAGCGCCTTAAAATATCATCCTCGGAAAAAATCAAAACAAAGTAAGATGGCAGCATAAAAACCAAACCGACTAAAAAGGCTACAATGAGAATTACCGCGAAACCAATCAAAATCCTTAAAAATTTCTCGCGCTTAAATTCTTTTTCGTAATTTTCAGTAAGCAAGCTCATATGTTTTTTTCTTGTTCTCGCGCTGCTAATGCCAAGCCGATGGAAGCCGCGAAGCGCACGGCGTCTTTCCGTTCTATGCCCGGCAAATAATACTTAGGAAACAAAACATTGGTCCACGGGTTAGCCAGTACAGTTGGAATGCCAAGTTCTGCCTGCATATAGCCCGTAAGCCCGAGCAAATTAGCGTCTCCGCCGGAAAGGAAAAGTTTTGCGGGCGCCTCTTTGTTTTCCGAATGAGTCTGCCAATAACCTATGTATTTCTCTGCCTCTTCGCTTATGGCCGTAAGCAACGGCACAATGGCTTGAAAGGTTTGTGACGCTGGCAGAAATCCGTTTTGGATTTTAAGCTCTCGCGCTTTTTGCAAATCTACATTCAGGGTCTTCGCTATTGCTTCGTCCAAAGCCTCTCCTCCAATCGGCACGGTTGAGGCAAACCGCAAAACTCCACTTTCTACAATGGAAAAACTTATGCGCGTCCTGCCCCAATCTATAATCATGGCTGTTGCGGCAAAGCTTTTCGGCACAAGAGCTCTCGCTGTTGCAGCCAATTCAGATTCCGCAAAAGCAGGTAAGGCTCCGGCCGAGGAAAATACTTCCAGATACGAGTCCGCAAGCACTCTGGGAAAAGCGTTCAATACCACATCAAAGTGATTTTTTTCTTTTTTCACAATCGCGTAGTCAAAAATAATCTCGCTCGGCGGAAGCGGCACATGTTCTTCAAGTTGAAATTCCAGCGCTTGCCGTATTTCTTCTTCCTTGACGCCGCTGAGCTGAATATTTTCCAAAAAACCCTTTTCTTCCGGAAAAGAAACTGCAACGAACCGGATATGGTGTTTTTTAAAAAGCTCTTTAAGAAGCGCGACGAGCGTGTCTTTTTTTTTGATCTCGCCCCTTTCAATTATCCCTGCCGCTATTTCGCCCTCGCCGAAATCATCCACCATAAGGCAACCTTTTGTTTCTTTTAGGCGCAAGTATTTGTAAGATTTGTCGGAAAGTTCAATGGCGTAAATCGGGAGCCGAAAAAAACTTGGTGTTGGCATCAACATATTTTAATTTTAACACAAATTACGGCACCACTTCTCCCCAGCTCTCAATATTCCAGCCGCCAGATGGGCCGGAAGAAAAATTTGCATTAGCAAGGCCTTGTTCGTAAGTAACTATGGCATTGTTGTCGAGAGACAATTTGTAGGCCACAAGCTCCGTAATTCCGACGCCGTTATGCAAATTAACCATTGAATCTCCGGCGTAAAATATCGCGCCGGTCGCGTTATTATGAAGATCCATGCCAGAGTTGTGATGAGTGCATTGCGAAGTCTGGTCGCCCCCATTGCAGCCGACGATCGTCGTCAATATTAAAATATAACTTCCGGCCGTTCCTGAACCTTGAAAGATTGCATTGTTTTTAATATGCATCCAGCTGTCAAAAATCACTATGCAACTATTGCCGCCGAAAGACGGATCGCATTTTATGGTTGCTCCGGAGGAGCTGTCCATATCCAAATGACCGGTGAAATGCAGCGTGCCGGTTACAACTAAATTTTGTTTTTTGGTAAGAGTAAGACTGCCGTTGATTTTTTTGGGTCCCAAAGACAAAATGCCGTCATTCGGAATGTTGCATCCAAAAACGCCGTCGTCGCCACAGTTGCCGTTAATAGTTCCGCCTATAGCTGCGTCATTTTCCCAGCCTTGAATGTCGCTTTGAGAAATCGGCATGTTCGAGGGCGCGGGATTGGAAGATCCTGCGTTGGCAGTACCGGGTGTCAAGGGCGGCGAACAAGTCGGGCTTGACGGATTATTTAAAAAACTTAACGAGCCGGAATCGATGGCTTGATAAAAAGCATCGCCGCAGATTTTGCTGTCCGTTATAGTGTTCGCGCGCAGCGTTCCCAACACAACTATATCGTCTGCTGAATTATTTCCAGCTATCGTGAGATCTCCGGTAATTTTCGCGTTGTTATCTCCGTCCACCGGCCCATTCGAATAAACACTTCCGGCCGCTCCTCCTGCGCCCCTTACTTCGCTATTGGGGTTCATCACAATTCCTCCTGCTCCGACTTGAGCGCCGTAATGAAAGTCGACGCTCGCCACATTAAAAAGCGCGGCTTTGAGAGCGCGGCTTACGCCCAACAAATCTCCGGTCGATTTTATTTCTTTTTCAGCACCGATTGTTGTGACAATTATATTCGCGGTTGCGCCATTTAGCGTGACAGAAAAAGACGAAGTTAAGTTTTTCCCTCGCTTTAATCGGTAAGCCGCATCGTCCACCCCGGCCTCCGCCGCAAAAAAAGAGCCGCGCGACCTCTCGTTTTCAATAGAAATCTTTGATTCTTTGATAGCAACGGATGCCGCGCCAAAAACAGCCGAGAGCATAATCATAAGCATTAAAATTACTGCGATTAGCGCCGCCTGTCCTCTATTTATTTGTGATTTGTAGATTGGCATAAGATTCGTAGATTTGCATCATCAATATCTGCCGCGCATTACCGCGCTACCGTAAAAACTTTTTGTTTTTTTGAATATTCCGCTGCCGGCCTCTAGCGTAAATTGCGTTCTTATCATTGTCGAATCATCGGTTGACGTGGAATAAAAAATCAAACTGGTTACGCTGACATCTGGGGAAGTTAAATTTCCAGCAGCATCGCCGCCTCTTTTTATTTGGAGAATTGTACCGGAAAGTGAAAACTTCTCGGTCGAGTTTTCGGCGTTGATTTGTAATACTCCCGGGCTCGAGCCGAAAACGCTTACTGCCGCATTCGAACTGGTAGCAGAGCGGATACCGCGAATCATGGTTTCCAAGGCAACATCGCCGTTTGCGATCAACTTTCTCTCAACTCTTGTTTTAGCAAAAGCCCGATATATAGAAAGCGTAGAGCCGACAACCAATACGGCGATAATAGCCAATATCCCCACGTAAATAACAATCTCCAACAAAGAATACCCGCTATTTATTTTTATTCGTGGCATTCGCATGTCATTCGTAGATTGGCATCGCTTTGTTAATTAGCAAACATGTCTGATAAATAAGTGCTTAATGCGGTTATAGAGTAAGAGCCGCGCTCTTGCCACGAAACGCTTACGCTGAATTTTTTGGTATTTGCGTCCGGCGATCCCGCCGGAGAATCTACAATGTCATCTGACAAAGCGTCTCGATTTACAGCGGCTACAGTAAAAGATCTTGTATAAAGGTTATCAATAGGGCCCTGATTGGATGTTGTAACGCTCCAAGCGGAAATGGCAGAATTAAAAGAAAGATAGTAGGTTGTTATAGTATTTAAATTTGCAAGATGGCCAGACCAACTCTCGTCTCTTAAAAAGCGCAAAACTTCCAAACCTTCTTCGGCTAAAAAATTGGCGCGGCTTTGATTGGACGCTCGCGCCTCCAGCTTGTCGGCCATTAAAAATACCAACGAAAGCGCAAAAACCGTTGTACCAATAATCGCAACGGCAATCACAATTTCGAGCAGGCCAAAGCCCCTCGGCCTTCGTAGCTTTAGCGAAGTAGGCCTCATCAAGTTGATTTTAGCATATTTTATCTCCAATTTATCCAAACTTCTTGAGGTATGCCGGACTGGCGGATGACCGATTTAAGGGTGCGAGGGTTAATTGATCTTTGTCCATGAAATTGAATATGGGTTTGGCGAGTTTGTCCGCCAAAATAGCCTACATAATAAAAATGGCTTCCGCGCGTATGTGTTTGCCGAAAGCCATGCTCTTTTAAAAAATCAACTATGTCCTTAAACGTCCAATTATTGAAACCCCGCGGCATAATGCTATTTTACTGCGAGTTCCAACCGCCCGGAACTGAAAATCGGCAAATTATTTACAATGCGTGCATATTTTTCTTTCAATTTGGCGTCTTGATGCGCTTGCCACATTTTTTCATATTCCGAATCAGGTTTTTGATTTAAAACATGCGGCCTCAATTTCGTCTTTATTGCGGATTCCAAATAACCGGATGCCGCTTCATTCAAAAATAAAAATGCCTCTTGCGGATTCGCCGCCTCAACTACAATATTAAATTCCAGAGCTACCCCAAAATAGGAGTCTTTATCCTTAAACACCAAAAACCGCACCGATCCTTTTTTAAGGGTATTTTTATATTTCATATCTGCCATATTAGCATGGCTGTAAATTTACTACCACCCAACTACTCCGGTTGAGAAAATGGTTGACGGGGCAAACCCTCTTTTGTCCACAATCCATTTTACCACAAGAATTGCTGTAGTATAATAAAAAGATATGAATAACTATAAGCTCAAAACCACGGGGCTGGTTTTAGTGTTAGCCCTTTTTGCCATTTCGACGGCCGCGCTCGCCGCAAATTTAAGCGGCAAAGAAATGGCGCTGATGGAGAAACTAAGGTCCGAACTCCAATCCTTTAAGTCGGACCTGGCGAGGCTAAAAGCCGAGGCGCCAAGCCAAAATAGGGACCGCGGCATAGCGCTTTTTGAAAACGAAATTCAAATCGCCGAAAAAAAGCTCGCGGAGCTGGAAAATAAATCCAGAGGCGTTACTCCAATGCCGGCGGAAAGTTTAAGCATAAACCGTAATTTGCGCCAGGGCTCTTCTGGAGAAGACGTAAGGCGGCTTCAGGATTTTTTAAAGCAGTTTCCAGACATTTATCCGGAAGGGCTTGCAACCGGATATTTCGGCAAACTTAGCGAAAAAGCTGTTAAAAAATTACAAGAGAAGTTTGATTTGGAACAAGTCGGTCAAGTCGGCCCGAAAACCAGACTAAAACTTGGGGAACTCTTTGCCTCGCTTGGCAGAAAACAGCGGCCTCACATTTCTGCGGTTTCACCAGATTCTCTTTTTATCGGAGAAACAGTGACATTAACCGGATCGGGTTTTACTTTTGAAGATAATGCTCTTTTTGTACACGGGAAAATCGTA
>MFHO01000017.1 GCA_001778635.1 Candidatus Giovannonibacteria bacterium RIFCSPHIGHO2_02_FULL_45_13
AGATATTTATAGCGTGGAAATCGGCTGCAGCATTGACGGCGTGGAAAAAGAACAAGGAGTAGCAAGCGGCGCTTTGCTTGAAAATAGCGGTGGGGGCATTGCTGTTTTTAAAGTGGCGGGCTTGTCGCTTACACCGCCATTTGTTGCAACGCAATCTGCGTCAACAGAAACTGGCCTGCAATTAACGCCGATACCCATTCCAAACCCAATATTTAATCAGGATTTAGACCTTGGCAGTGTCGGGGATGGCGTAAAAATTCTTCAGGCATTACTCGCCGGCTGGCCAGAAATTTATCCAGAAGGGTTTGTAACTGGCTACTTCGGCCCTCTTACCCAAAAAGCTGTTGAGCGTTTTCAGATTAAATATGGAATTGTGACTCAAGGAGATCCAATATCCACCGGCTTTGGCCGCGTCGGCCCAAAAACCCGCGCTAAATTAAATGAGATAATAAATGCGCGATGAGAAATTTAGGAAAAATGCGCGAAACCAAAAATCCCGCCCTTTCGGGCAGGATTTTTGGTGTGGACCCGGCGGGAATCGAACCCGCTTCCTCGTGTGACAACAACGAGATGCTAGCCATATACACCACAGGCCCAGGTCCACGGAGTTATAATAAATTAGAAAAAGCCCTTTTTCAAGGACTTTTTCTAAGTCACACGAGTTTGCCCGCAGTGTTGCGAACATCCTGTTGTTTAAGTCCATTATACATCCCTCATTAACCGTGTCAAGACCGTTATCCACAATCAGTATCCTTCTATCCATCAGCCTTTTTCTTTTTCCATTTGAAAAAGTTTCCGCCGCGATCACTTACTCCCGCTCTCCATCTGGCGCCTCTATCGCAGGCCCGGTAACATTTAATGTCTCGCTGGATAGTTTTGATGATTCTGGTTGCGTTGCGCCGCACAATAATTTTTGGGAGATAATCGTATATGATTATTACGGCGTTGCCGGAGGAGGCTCCGCTATTAGTAGTTACGCACCAGCTTCAACGCTTAGCATCAAAGCGACTATTGCGTTGCCTGTTGGAGATATTTATAGCGTGGAAATCGGCTGCAGCATTGACGGCGTGGAAAAAGAACAAGGAGTAGCAAGCGGCGCTTTGCTTGAAAATAGCGGTGGGGGCATTGCTGTTTTTAAAGTGGCGGGCTTGTCGCTTACACCGCCATTTGTTGCAACGCAATCTGCGTCAACAGAAACTGGCCTGCAATTAACGCCGATACCCATTCCAAACCCAATATTTAATCAGGATTTAGACCTTGGCAGTGTCGGGGATGGCGTAAAAATTCTTCAGGCATTACTCGCCGGCTGGCCAGAAATTTATCCAGAAGGGTTTGTAACTGGCTACTTCGGCCCTCTTACCCAAAAAGCTGTTGAGCGTTTTCAGATTAAATATGGAATTGTGACTCAAGGAGATCCAATATCCACCGGCTTTGGCCGCGTCGGCCCAAAAACCCGCGCTAAATTAAATGAGATAATAAATGCGCGATGAGAAATTTAGGAAAAATGCGCGAAACCAAAAATCCCGCCCTTTCGGGCAGGATTTTTGGTGTGGACCCGGCGGGAATCGAACCCGCTTCCTCGTGTGACAACAACGAGATGCTAGCCATATACACCACAGGCCCAGGTCCACGGAGTTATAATAAATTAGAAAAAGCCCTTTTTCAAGGACTTTTTCTAAGTCACACGAGTTTGCCCGCAGTGTTGCGAACATCCTGTTGTTTAAGTCCATTATACATCCCTCATTAACCGTGTCAAGACCGTTATCCACAATCAGTATCCTTCTATCCATCAGCCTTTTTCTTTTTCCATTTGAAAAAGTTTCCGCCGCGATCACTTACTCCCGCTCTCCATCTGGCGCCTCTATCGCAGGCCCGGTAACATTTAATGTCTCGCTGGATAGTTTTGATGATTCTGGTTGCGTTGCGCCGCACAATAATTTTTGGGAGATAATCGTATATGATTATTACGGCGTTGCCGGAGGAGGCTCCGCTATTAGTAGTTACGCACCAGCTTCAACGCTTAGCATCAAAGCGACTATTGCGTTGCCTGTTGGAGATATTTATAGCGTGGAAATCGGCTGCAGCATTGACGGCGTGGAAAAAGAACAAGGAGTAGCAAGCGGCGCTTTGCTTGAAAATAGCGGTGGGGAAGTTTTAATTTTCACAGTGGTTCCGCCACCCCCTGGTAGCACAGGAGGAGTTGCGGGGCCTACGCAGTACCGGCCGGAGGTTAATATTTTGTCTCCTGCAGCCGGAAGCGTTTTTGGAAAAAGTGTAGAGATAAAGTATTTGGCCAAAGACCAAAATGACACGATGGGCGGAGCCTCTTTGGAAAGATTCGGTTTGGGCCCAAATCCTGTCTCTCTTTATTATGCCGATGATATTGATATTTTTCCGGGCAAATCTGTGGTGGAGGAAGACAAAAAATTAATCGCCAAAGATTTGATTAGAGAAGGCGCCTTTTTGTGGGACACCAAAGATGTCCCGGAAGGATTTTTGTATCGTATTGTGGCGAACGCCATTGATAAGTATGGAGATATCGGAGAGAGTGTTTCGCCCCTATTTTCAATTGATCACACCGCGCCGGTTTTTACCGTAAAAGCCGACCCGCAAATTTCCAAAGGTGAGAATGTAAAAATTATTGTAACTTCTTCCAAAGATTTGGTGCGGCCGCCAAAAGTAATTGTGACACAGAGAGGTTTCAGGCCGGTGGAAATTGATATGAGGAGGTCCGACCTCCTAAGGAGGTCGGACCTCCAAACGTTTGAAGGGACTTATTACGTTTCAACTGGCTACGATGGTCCTGCCTTGATCTCGGTTTCTGGAGAAGATTTGGTCGGGAATGAAGGGAATGTGATATCCTCCGGCGGAAGTTTCAGTGTTGGAGTTGAGCCGCCGCCGAAACCGATCATTGTATCTCCGCTGGACAAAGATATAACGACATCGCAAGTCGTTAATATTAAAGGGCGGGCGCGCGAAGATACGGAGGTTGTAGTTATGGTGAATGGCAAAGACGAATACAAAACCAGGCCTGATAAAGACGGCAATTTTATTTTGGACGGCGTAAAACTCTATTCGGATTTTAATAAGGGTGTCAATTTTATAGGAATCTCTGCCAGGGACGCGACAGGAAATACTAGCGAAGCAGTTTCGTTAACTGTTAAATTCAACCTTACTCCAGAGCTTGCGATTTTGTCTCCGCAAAAAGGCGCGATGCTTACCGGCACGACAACTATCAGAATTTCCGCTTCGGACAAAAATAATGATCCTCTTAAGTTTGCTTACGAATTAAGCGCTGATGGCGGCGCAACTTGGAGCGTGCTTTCCGAAAACACTTCGAGAAAACAAGTTGTCTGGCGCACGACAGATTTCTCTGACGGCCAGTACCAGATTAGGGTTACCGCATCCGACGGCACAACAAAGACCGAAATAGTGTCCGAAACTTTTTTGGTAAAAAATAATCTGCCGGCAATTTCATTTGACGGAGGAGAAAAAGCAGTATCCAACAAAACCGATATCGCAATCCCCGGTAAAGTTTTGGGTTCGGAGGGCGCAATTGACAGCGTTGAATATAGCTTAGATGGCGGCAAAACGTGGTCTGCTACAATTGCCTCCGACGGCGCTTTCAATTCGGCTTCCGAAAGCTTTACCTTTAATCAAGCCGGCTTAAAAGAAGGGCTTTACAAGATTTTATTCCGCGCGCGCGACGCGCGCGGGCTTTACGGCCGTTCTACCAAAATAGTAATTGTGGATTTCGGTCCGCCTCCAGCTCCTGCTGTTCACTTGGAAACTGAGTTTCCAAGTGAGGTTTTGAGTGATCTGGATGACGAAGACGCTAGCACGGCCGGAGTACAGTTTGCGCTTAAGGGAGCGTCTGAGCCGCAAAGCAGAGTGAGCGCGGTAATTGACGGAAAAACCTTTTCGGCATCAGCCAACTCTGAAGGAGTTTTTAAAATCTCAGGCATTACTTTAAGAAACCACGGCAAAAACGAGATCACTCTTTTCGCTACTGATCTCGCGGAAAATAAAAGCCCAGAAACAAAAACTTCGTTTATTTACAATAATCCGCCGGCCCTGAAGTTTTTGGCGCCGCGCGAAGGGAAAGGACTTAACCACAAAACTATAGTTAGGTGGGAAGTTGCCGATCCGGACGGAGATAAAATAGAAAGCTTAATTTTGAGTTATCGCCGCGGGAGCGGAGATTTTAGGGCGCTTTTAAAATCACCAACCGCAGCCAAATTTAGTTGGGATGTGAGCAATTTTCTGGAAGGATCCGACTATGAATTGAAACTCGAAGCAGCAGATGGCGTAAGCGCCAGCGTTACTGCGCGGCAATTCTACATTGATAATACGCCGCCGGAAGTTACTTTGGATCCGCTTTCTAAAACTGCTTTCAATAAATCATTTACTCTTGCGTTGCGCGGAAGAGCAAAAGATAATTTTTCAGGAGTTGAATTCGTGGAATATAGCATTGATGGCGAGCATTGGTTTAAGGCTTTAATTGCGGACGGATTTTTACAAAAATCCGCAAGCTGGCTTGCGCGGCACCCGTTTGTTTTGGAAGACGGAGATTATGATTTAAGAGTAAGAGCGGTGGACGCGGCGGGAAATTTGTCTGGCGAAGCCGTGCAGAAAATAACAGTTGACACAACGCCGCCCAGAATCGGGAGCTTTACTTTGTCTAAAGGAGCGATAATGTTGTTGCCGGAGGGAGATGAATTTAAAATATTGGTCGGCGCTAAATTGGTGTTTAGGACATCGTTGGAAACAGATACGGTGAAAGCGGAGATTAAAGACCTACCACTTACCCCTTCCCAAGGAAGGAGTAAGAACAACACCCTCCCTTTGGGGGAGGGTAAGGGTGGGGTAACTCTTCTTACAAAGAACAAATCCACGGGTTTGTGGGAAACGGAGCTGGTTTTTGATGAACTTGGCAAATTTGACCTTTTAATTTCCGCAGAAGACGCTTTGGGAAACAAAACCGCAAATAAAAAAATAGGCGAGGCGGAAATAATAAGGCGCGGGAAAACGGCGCCAGGTGCCTCTATAAATGTCTTTGTAAAAAACTCCGAAGACCAGTCGTTTCAGATGTGGCAGGCAGAGGCGTACGAAACCAAAAATCCCGTGGTGAGCAACGAGCGGGGAGAATACGAGCTTTTGCTTCCGGAAGGAACCTATCAAATCTTGGTAAAAAAGACAGGTTTTGAAAGATTGCGCACATCGGAATTTGAGCTTATCTCTCCGCGATTCGTTAATTTTGATTTTGCCTTAAAACCGCGGACGGGTTTGCGCGGGGCGATAGAAGATTTATTGGAAAAATTAAATTTTGAATTATGAAGTGGATTTTCATTATAATCGCGGCGATGGTTTTGGGTATTTTGCTTCTTTATTTTCTTGGAGGTTCGCTGATTTCTGAAGTAACGAAAGATGTGGTTGTGGAGAAGCGTGGAGAGGTCTTGGCCGCGAGTCTTGGATCTCCCGTTCCATTTTTTGAGCTTTCGGATTTGTCAGGGCGTATGGTAAAAATAACGGATTTTTTGGGCGAGCCGTTGATTGTGACATTTTGGACGACTTGGAACGTGGCCTCCGCAGATCAGATAAAAATCTTAGACGACTATTTGGCCAAAAATGATGAGGCGCTTTTTAAGATTATTGCGGTTTCTAGCCAGGAAGACAAAAGCGCCGTTGCAAATTTCATAAATCGCGGCGGATATAAGGTCCGAGTTCTTTTGGATGAAACCGGAGAGGCTGGCGAGAAGTATGAAGCTCGAAATTTACCAACTACTTATTTTATAGACAAAGATGGTGTTGTGCGCGGTGTGTTTATCGGGGTTCTTTCCGAAAAAATGCTTGTGGAAAAGGCCGAGCGCATGGTTAAATAGATGTGGATAAAGTGTAGTTGCAAGTGACAAAATATCTGATAAAATGAAGGCGTGCTTTACAAACGTGAGATTTTAGCAAACATATTAGCTCACTGCGACAAGAAGGAAATTATTCTTCTTACCGGGGCAAGACAAACCGGAAAGACCACTTTGCTGCGGCAGATAGAAGTTGAGATCCGCGAGAAAAGACCAGCTTTTTTCTTGAATCTTGAGAATCTGGAGTTCGTAAAACTCCTCAACGATTCTCCGGAGAATTTGTTTAAAATTTTCCCCCTCAATAAGGGGTCCATCAAGCGGCAGTGTGTTTTGGTTGACGAAATTCAGTATCTGAAAAACCCCACAAATTTTCTAAAGTATATTTATGATGAATACGCTGATCATATCCAACTTATTGTGTCCGGTTCTTCGGCATTTTATATAGATAAAAAGTTTAAGGATTCGCTTGCTGGTCGCAAAAAGATTTTTTATATTTACCCGTTAAGTTTAAGGGATTTTTTAATTTTCAAAGAGCGATCTGACATTTTACCATATATACCAAAAGTTTTTTCTTTGAATAATTTTTTATTATTAGAAACATTACCCCATGTTTTTAACAGGGATCTTGAAACATTGGTGGAAGAATTGATGATCTACGGTGGTTATCCCAGAGCAGTATTAAGCGAAGGCGCGGAAGAAAAAAAGGCA
The DNA here is from genome assembly GCA_001778635.1 of Candidatus Giovannonibacteria bacterium RIFCSPHIGHO2_02_FULL_45_13. Classification (GTDB taxonomy): domain Bacteria; phylum Patescibacteriota; class Minisyncoccia; order UBA11713; family 2-01-FULL-45-33; genus GWA1-44-25. The sequence goes on from MFHO01000017.1 coordinate 6,567, forward strand.
GTTTTGGAAGAGATCGCTACCGCGTATATAAAGAAGGATATTCTCGAGGCCGATATTAAAGGAAGCGAGAAATATTACGATCTTTTCAAATTGCTATCCGCGCAAATCGGCGGGCAAATAAATACTAATGAACTTGCCAATACGCTGGATATGTCGCGGCCAACAATCAGCCATTATCTTTACATTATGCAAAAATCTTTTCATTTCGCGCTTGTAAGGCCGTTTAGCCGCAACCACAGAAAAGAAATCGGCAAGATGCCCAAGGGATATTTTTATGATGCGGGACTTCGCAATTATTTTATCAACAACTTTAACCCCTTGGCCTCTCGTCAGGATCCGGGGCAGGTGCTTGAGAATTTTGTATTTAAACAATTGATAGACAAATTACATCTTGACGATATTAAATATTGGCGGACAGTTGCTGGAGACGAGGTTGACTTTGTGATAAAAGAAGAGGCCGCGTTTGAGGTGAAATACCGCAGTACGGGATTTGCGCAAAACAAATATGATGCCTTTGTGAAGCGCTACCCGCGCATTCCATTGCATCCGGTCAGCCACTTAATTGCCGACGATGATAACAAAAGGACATGGCATGCTTGGATGATTTAATTCAAAAAATGCTTGTGGAAAAGGCCGAACAACTCCTCAAATGAAAACGACTATTACAAAAAAGCTATTTTTGATTTTATTGGGCATGGGCGTTTTGCCCGCCGCCATTTTTAGCTTTTGGAACATAAAAAACGCGCAAAAGGAGCTTGAAGGGGAAATTTTGTCCAAGCTTTTGGTTTTGGCGGAAGCAAAAGAGGGGCAGATATACGCGTATCTGGATAGTTCGGAAACAAGGACGGCTGACTTTGCTTCCGATGGTTTTATAAAAGACAAACTTAAAGAGATAACCGCCAGCGGGTCAAAAAAAGCCGCCGAAGAATTAAGCTGGCACCTGATTTCCAACAAGCAGCCGCTTGATAAAACATTGGCCGGAATTTTGATAATGAACACAGAAGGCGTTGTCGTCGCTTCTACCGACGCAGATGAAATAAGGGAAAGCGAAGCGGCCGACGAATACTTTCTGCGCGGATTGAAAGGCGTATCGTCGATTGAGTTGAGGGGGGAAACGCATTTTGGGCTGACTGATTCTTTCGTCGTTTCCGCGCCAATAATCGATAGAGAAACCGGGAAGGTTTTGGGCGTCATTGCCAACTTCTTTAAAACGGAGAAATTAACCGACGTTCTTTCTGGAGAATTTCAGATACAAAAAGGCGCTCCTACTGGACGAAGCGGATTTGAAACGTTGGAAATTTATTTGGTTGACAAAGAGAAAAGAATGTTCGTTCATCCATCATCGCACCACGAGTGGCATGGTCATGGCGAAGAAATGATTGTGAACACGGAACCCGTGTCGCAATGCCTCGATGGCCAAAAAGAAACACTCGAAACTTACCGCAATTACGCCGGAGAGGAAGTGCTCGGCGCTTCAATGTGTTTTTTAAAACAAGGTTGGACACTGCTTGTTGAGGTCCACAAAGACGAGGCATTCGCCGCTTTAAACAGGATTTGGGTTTTATTCGGCATCACCTCGGCTATTTTTTTGGCGCTGGCCTTCGCGCTCGCCATATTTTTCGGCCGAAGAATTTCCGATCCAATCAAAAAACTGCACGAAGGAACCGAAATTATCGGCGGCGGCAAACTTAATTATCGCTTGGATATCAAAACCGGAGACGAATTGGAGCAATTGGCCGGGGCGTTTAATGAGATGGCAATAAACCTCCAGACAAGGACGCAAGAAGCTGAAGAAGAGCGCGCGCGGCTCGTTGCCTCCATCAATAGTTTGTCTTTAGGATTCATGCTTATGAGTAAGGACGAGGAAATAATTTTGCATAATACCGCCGCCATGCTTATGCTTGAGCTGAAGGAGCAGGAATTTAATTTAAAAAATATAGCAGAAAAATTGAAGGGCGCTTTCAATCTGCAAGAGCGATGCGCCGAGTGCATTGCGAAAGGAGTGTCTGTAGACCAAAAAGACATTCCTTTTAAAGACAGATTTTTAAGAATTTTTCTCGCGCCGGTTGTATTGCTGATGGATCATAAAGAGATAATCGGCGCCGTGATTTTGATGGAAGATATCACCGAAGCAAAGATAATGGAGAGAAGCCGCGAGGAATTTTTTGCCATTGCTTCGCACGAACTCCGAACTCCGCTCACGGCCATCCGCGGGAATATGGCTTTGCTTAAACAATTTTTTAGCGAGAGTCTTAAGCCGGAAGCCGTAGAAATGATAGAAGATTCTTACGGCGCCAGTTTGCGGCTTATCGGCATCGTCAACGACTTTTTGGATGTGTCCAGACTTGAACAGAGCAATGTAGAATTTAAGAAAGAAAAAATTGACGTATTGGAGTTGATTAAAGAAGTTGTCAAAGAGATGTCGGCTCTTGCCGATTCCAAAAAACTTTCTATATCTATAAAGGATTCAAAGACCGCGCCGCTTTTGGCATTGTCCGATCGCGACAGAACAAAGCAGGTAATTTACAATCTTATTTCAAACGCCATCAATTATACCCAAAAAGGCGAGGTTCGGATTGAGGTGAAAAAAGACGATAAATTTTTAAAAATTTTTGTTTTGGATACGGGCTTCGGTATTGCTGCGCAAAATCAAAAGCTTCTCTTTAGGAAATTTCAGCAAGCCGGAGAGAGAGTTTTAGCCAGAGATATAAGTAAGGGCACCGGTTTAGGCTTGTATATCTCAAAATTAATAGTAGAGGCCATGGGCGGTAAAATTTGGCTTGAGAAAAGCGAGCTTGGCAAGGGGAGTATCTTTGCTTTTGCTCTGCCGGAAGCCGTGTGATATAATTTTCTTATAAAACCGCGATGAAAAAAGTATTTATTGCAGAAGATAATCAGAGTATTGCCCGGATGTACCGGCGGGCTTTTCAGAAGTCGGGGTGGGAGGTTGAGACGGCCTCCGACGGCGAGGAGGCGCTCGGCAAGCTTTTTGCCAGCAAAGACGTTCCGGACGCCATACTTTTGGATATTATGATGCCCAAAGCCGATGGATTTGAGGTTTTGAAAAAAATTAAAAAAAGCGGATCGGCTTTAGAGAATGTGCCTGTTTTGGCGATGACTAACTTAGCAAGTTTATCCAATGGCGAGGCGGATTTGGAGAAAGTAAGGGCTTTGGGCGCGAAAGATGTTATTATTAAATCACAGCTAGATCCGCAGGAAGTTGTAAACATAGCCGCAAAATTATGAGCGCCAAAATATTTTTAGTTGAAGACGATCCTTTGATGATCAGAATGTATGAGAAAGCTTTTAAGCTTTCTGGCTACGAAATTGAGATGGCTTTTGACGGAGAGGAGGCAATAGCTAAGCTCAAAACCATGGATCCAAGGCCAACTCTGGTTTTGCTGGATATTATGATGCCCAAGCTTTCCGGTTTTGAAGTTTTAAAACACATAAAACAAGACCCGAAACTTAAGGCTATCCCGGTGGTGGCGTTGACTAATTTGGCGGGCAAGGAGGATGCCGAGAAAGCTCTGGGGTTGGGTGCCGTACTCTATCTTGTTAAAAGCCAATATGACCCAAAGCAGATTGTGGATAAAGTTAAGGAAATTTTGGCCGGTTACACCAGAAAAGAAAATATTCCGGAAGTGAAAGTTAAGACTAAAGATATTATATGAGGTACGACCTCCGATAAATATGTCCTTATTTTTCTTATTAAACAACCTTCATTTTGCTCTGGAGATTTTGGGCGCTTTGGCGTTTTTGATAGTCGCATGGTTTGCGTTTGACTCATTTCTGATCCGTCGTGATTTTCTTACGGCGTCCCGCGGTGTGGGGTTTTTTCTTTTGGCGGCTTGGCAAGTGGCGCACGCCTTCGGGGCTTCGGGCGCTTTTATTTACCTCGGTTTTGTTTTTTATGTTGCCGGTCTAATCCTGGTGCTTGCAAATTTAATTTTAGAGCACCCGGTAGAGCGGCCGCGGTTTGAAGCTGTCTTTATTTTGCCGGCTTTGGTTGTGACAATGTTTTATATAAATATCGCAGCGGCGGTTTTGTATCTTGCAATAACATTTGCGTCATTTCAGCAATATCGGCATGAATTTAAAAAAGCCCTAAAGCCGTTTTTTATAGGCTTTTTATTGCTTTTTTCAGGCGCTCTTTTGTCGGTTTTTTACGGAAACGCAACTTTTGGTACCATTTGGATTCTTGGACACCTTTTTGAAACAGCGGGTTTTGCGAGCATTATTTTATGGGTTTGGCAGTATCTGCAATTACGGATCAGAGAAGAGATGATTTTGATTTTTACTTCCGCCGCGCTTCTTATTTCCATTGTAGTCACGCTCGCATTTTCTATTATTTTGGTTGGTCAAATTGAATCGGCAACCAAAGCAAGCCTGCTTACCAACGCCAAGGTTTTAGATTTGGCGGTTTCGCGTCTTCGGGGAGAGGCTTTGGCTAAAACCAAATTTTTGTCGCGCGCAGCCGGTTTTGAAGATCTCCTTGCGCGGCGGAATTTTGTCAAGCTGGAAGCGGAAGCGTCCAAATATTTGGAGAGCGAAGAGCTTGGATTTTTGGTTATCTTGGACAAAAGCGGCGAGGCGCTGTTGCGGGCACACGCGCTTACTCAAAAAGAGGATAATCTTTCCAAAGAAGCTGCGGCGGCTGCGGCTTTGGCAGGTAAAGATTTCGTGACAATAGAATCTTCTCCCGCCGAAAAGTTTTCCATAAGGGCGGCCTCGCCACTTTATTTGAAAGGCAAGCTGGCCGGCGCAATCATCGCCGGGTTCTTGTTGGATAATGCTTTGGTGGATAATATTAAACGGATTACGGGGCTTGAGATGTCCGTTTGGGAAGGCGACAGGATTGCCGCAACCACCCTTTTAAATCCGGACGGCCGCACACGCGGCACAGGCATTAAATTAGCCGACGAAAACGTAAGAGGCGCTGTTTTAGAAAGAGGAGAAGAGATTGTTGTGCGTACAGAAATTCTTTCGCGCCCGGCTTTGGCAAGCTACTTGCCCATAAAAAATTCCGATGGGAAAATTGTTGGCATGATTTCATCCGTTAAACCCCAGCAGGAAATTCTCGCGCTTGCCAACGCAACCAACCGCCTGACGCTTGTTGCGGTTGTGATATTAATGCTTGTGCTCGCTTGGCCGGTTTATTTACTAACAAAACGCTTAAGCGGAGAAGTTGGTTAAGCATTTTTTATCCACAACTAAGCACTTGGGTGTCCGACACCCAAGTGCTAGGGTTAGTGTATGAGAAAAGTGAGATTTGCAAACGGCGAATTTTACCATGTTTATAATCGCGGAGTAGATAAGAGGGTTGTTTTCCCTCGCGATGACGATTTCGAACGTTTTCTAAAAAGCATGGACATGTTTAATTCAACTGAGCCGATTGGCAGCATATTTGAGCATTCGTTTTTGGTAAAAAAAGCAAGGCGTTTTCCAAAGCTCGTAAACCTAATTTGTTATTGTCTAAATCCTAATCATTACCATTTAATTTTGGAGCAATTAAAAGACAATGGCATTAGCGAATTTATGAAACGTTTGGGCGGAGGCTTTACAAATTATTTTAATTTGAAAAATCAGCGAAGTGGCGCGCTATTTCAAGGTAAGTTCAAGGCAGCTCATATAGATTCAAATGAATATTTATTGCACGTTAGTGCATATGTAAATTTGAATAATATGGTACACCGAATCAAATCCGAAAAATTTAAATCGAGCTGGGAAGAATATTTCGGCGATGCAAATAAAAAATTATGCTCTAAAGATATTATTTTGAAACAATTTAAAAACAAACACGAATATAAAGATTTTGCAGAGAATTCATTAAAATCCATTCAAGAAAGAAAAAGCATGCTCAAAGAGCTTGAAACTATGCTTTAGACTGACTTGGGTGTCGGACACCCAAGTGGAGAGTTGGTGTTGGAACGTGGGCGCTCAAAATACAAACCGCCCGACTTTAGTTGTGGTTGCAATCTTGATGCTTATCCTCGCATGGCCGGTTTATTTGCTGACCAAGCGTCTTGCCGGAGATATTATATGAGGTACGACCTCCGATAATTAGTTGCCAAGTTCCTTTTTTACGCGGTCGGAAAGTTCTTTAAGGGAAATTTGCGATTTAACCAAGTAGTCAAGGGCGCCGAGGTCTTTTGCTTTTTGAATGTCGTCAGGATTATCGCCCAAATTGGTTAAAATTATAATGGGAATGTTTTTGGTTTTAGCGTCGCCCTTAAGCGCCTTTAGAGTTTCCACGCCGTTCATTTTGGGCATCATGACGTCTAAGAGCATCAAATCCGGCTTTTTTTTGCGCACGGCCAAAAGAGCTTCTTCTCCGTTGGACGCGACTGCGACGTCGTAGCCGTCGGTTTGCATTTTATTTTCGTACATCCGCGCCATTAAAGGATCGTCATCCACAATCAGGATATGTTTTTTAGCCATATTTGTGTATAATTATTATTGTTATAATGGCAATAGGTCGAGCTAACAATTACAATAATTATAATAAATTATGGAAGAAAATACCAATAAAAGCTTGTGGCAATCCAAATGGCTGTGGATAGCGGTTTTGGCGTTGGTTTTGGTTGTTTTGTTGTTTGGGTGGTGGAAGGGCTGGGAGGTGGTTTTCGCGAGAAATACCTATCAGGCCGTGTTTTTGACAAACGACCAGGTTTATTTCGGAAGGCTTTCGAATCCCAAATCGGCTTATCCGGCGCTTAAGAACATTTTTTACCTGCAAGTTGCCCAGCCGCTTCAAGCTGGAAATCCGCCGGCCGGTGGACAGGTGCAGTTGGTGAAACTTGGAGGAGAGCTTCACGGGCCGAAAGACGAGATGCGCATCAACCGCGATCATATCTTGTTTATTGAGGACTTGAAGCCGGATTCGCAGGTAGTGAAGGCGATTGAGAATTTTAAACAGCAACAATGAAAACTGGCGCTGAAATACGCGGAATAATACGCGGAAAGACGCGGAAACTTTCCGCGTTGATCAGCGTTATCTTAATTTCCGCGTTTTTCAGCGCTGTTTCCGCGGAGGAATTCACCAGCTCCAGTTTTAAGGTTTTAGAGCCCGTTCTGCAGCCCGCCGGATATTCAACATCCTCCGGTTACAGTTTAATCGGCACTATATCGCAAATCGCGATCGGCACAAGCACGGCTTCGTCTTTTAATTTAAGCGGCGGGTTTTTGTATTATCCATTCGCTTCTTCGCCGGTGGTCACTGCTACCGCGGGCGACGGACAAGTGTCTCTTTCATGGACTGCCTCTCAAGGATTTTTGGGGTGGACGGTTTCGGGGTATAACGTAGGGCGGAGCACGGCTCCCGGCGGCCCTTATACTTTTTCCGCTTCGCTCGGTAACGTTACGAGCTCAACTCGTACTGGCCTTACCAATGGCACAACTTATTATTTCGTGGTGCGCGCGGAAGATGCTTTTGTAAATAATATCGCCACTTCTTCGGAAGTTTCTTCGGCGCCGGTTGCCGCGCCCGTTTCTCCTACGCCTACTCCAACGCCGTCAGTTGGCGGAGGCGGGGGAGGCGGCGGGCTTCCTCCTACTTTGCCTCACCTTACTAAGGTTCTGATAAAAGGCAGGGCTTACCCGGCAGCAAGCATTACTATTTTTAAAGACGGCACGACTGCCGCCACGCCAAAAGCGGATCAGAATGGAAATTTTGAAGCAGAGATAGGCGCCAACGCCGGCATTTACACGTTTTCGATTTATGCCATTGATTCAGAAAACCGGAGATCACTGACAACTAGTTTTACAACCAACATTCCGAGCGGGCAGACCGTGACAATTTCCGATATTGTTCTTTCTCCGACTATCGGCGCTGATAAATCGCAGGTTAAATTCGGCAATGACATAAAGTTTTTTGGCTACGCTTACCCAGCTTCTCAGATTAATGTTATAATTAATTCGGAGCATGGCATTGCCGATACCGCGGAGTCCGATAAGTTTGGTTTTTGGGATTACGTTTTAGATTCAGGCAGCTTGGAGAAGGGAGATCACACAACCAAAACCCAAACCGTAACGCAAGATAGCTTGATTTCGCCATTTTCGGAGAGCCTAGCTTTTCGGGTGGGCGATTCAGACACTCTTTTCAGTAAATTGCCGGCTTTGCGCCCGGCGGCTCCAGCGGCATGCAATAAAAACGGCGACATAAATAACGATGGCAGGGTGAACCTTATCGATTTTTCAATAATGCTTTTTTTCTGGAATCAAAGAAGCCCGAAAAATCCATGCGCTGACATAAACGGCGACGGGATTGTGAATTTATTTGATTTTTCAATAATGCTGTTCTGGTGGACTGGCTAGCGAAGCTAGCCATACACGAAAATACACGAAAATATTATGGACACGAAAAAACACGAATTATTATACAAAGAACTTAGTTATCAGATTCAGGGCGCAGCCATCGATGTCCGAAGAGATTTTGGATCCGGGCACAAAGAAAGTATTTATCAAAATGCCTTTGCCGAGGAGTTGAAATCAAGAGGCATCGGATTTGAAAAAGAGAAAGCGATAAAAATTCATTCTCCGAAAACAAAGAAATTTATAGGGCTCTACCGGCCAGATTTTGTTGTAGATAATAAAGTTATTGTGGAAATCAAGGCAGTCATAAAAATTCCAAAAATGTTTATTGATCAAATATATGATTATTTGAGAAACAGCGAATATGAGCTTGGCTATTTTATTAATTTTGCTTCGCCCAGACTTTATATTAAACGTATAATTTACACAAATGATAGAAAGAATTAAATGTTTTTCGTGGCCATTCGTGTTAATATTCGTGGTTATTAGTGTTTTGCCATTTGCAGCGAGCGCGCAATCACTTGTTTTAAAAGCGCCAAAGACCACTTATAATGTTGGCGACTCGTTTCAAGTAACGCTTTCTGTAAACACCGAAGGCAAGTCTATAAATACTTTAAGCGGCAAAATCCAATTTCCGACTTCTAAATTCCAAATTTTAGACACGCGGTATGGGAATTCAATTATATCTCTTTGGGTTGAGCGTCCAACCGTAAGCGGCGGCACAATAAGTTTTACCGGCGGCATTCCGGGAGGGTTTTCTGGGTCAGCCGGCCCCATTTTGAGTTTTGGAGTGAAAGCGCGCGCAGAAGGCTCCGCAAGTATCAGTCTTTCGGATATTAAAATATTGTTAAACGACGGCTTGGGGACTGAAGCGCAGGCGAGCGCGGCGCCTTTTAAGCTAACTATTAAGAAAGCCCCTCCTGTGCCAAAGGCTACGGAGGACGCGGCCCCAGCGCCCAAAGAAGTTTACGTCCCTCCATCCGATACTTCTCCGCCGGAAAGTTTTATTCCGATGATAAGCCGCCATCCAACCGTCGCCGACAATAAATATTTCGTTTCGTTCTTTGCTGTGGATAAGGATACCGGTATCGGAAAATACCAGATACGTGAAGAGCCACTAATAGTTTCACTAATTACAACAAAATTCAATACAGAGCTGCGAGATGCTGAGAGCCCGTATATTTTGAAAGGGCAGTACTGGACTTATGAAGTGGTAGTCCGCGCTTGCGATCAGGCCGGTAATTGCACGGAAGGGTTTGCCGTAAAACCATTAAGCCCGGCTATTGAGGCGGCTTTCATTCTGGCGCTTGTGCTCATATCTATATTTATTACGCGGTGGATATATAAACCCAGACATCCTCAACATAGAATGGTATAATTAAAACATGTTCGCTTTGTTCGGCGTTTTGATGCTATTGGCGCAAGCTCAGCAATTGGGCGCTTCTTTATATATTTCTCCCCCGAGTGAAAATCCGCGGGTCGGCAATAATTTCACTTTGCAGATTAAAACCGATTCTCTGGAACAGCCGATCAATGCCATAAAAGGCGTTTTGTCGTATAATAAAGAGAGGGTTGAGATTATCAATGTTTCCAAAATAGGGTCTATTTTTAACCTTTGGGTTGAAGAACCGCAGTTTTCCAATGTTGAGGGTAAATTGCGTTTTCAGGGCGGTGTTCCGAAGCCTGGTTTTATAGGAAATGGCGGCACAGTTTTGCTGGTTATTTTAAGAGCGAAAACAGCCGGTCCAACCTCTTTGATTTGGGAAAAAGGCGAGGTTCTTGCTGCCGACGGCAAGGGGACTAACATTTTATCAAATTTGCAAAACCTCTCTTTTGTTGTTGAGGCGGATGTCGTTTCAAAAACGGAAGGGGGGGGGGCATACTGGCTATTCATAGCCAACAGCGCTTTTCTCGCGATTTTTTTAGCAATTGGTTTATTTTTCGCAGCTAAGGCAATACTAAAATATCATGACAAACGTTTTCATCACGGTCACAAATAAAAAATTTTTTAGCGTGTTTTTTCGTGTGGGGTTGTTGTTCGTGTTGTTTAGCGTATGGCCACTCTTAGCGGCCGCGCAGGCCACTCTTTTTATTTCGCCTTCATCGGGAGCTTACAGAACAGGCGAGCTTTTTTCGGTGCTTGTGAGCGTAAATACCGGAGGGCAGGCGATAAACGCCGCTTCGGCCGTGGTCAATTTTGACAACGCGCGGCTGGATATAACCAGCATTGGCTATGCCCAATCCATTTTTAATTTATGGACGGATGAGCCTAAGTTTTCAAACGCGGCTGGCACTGTGCGCTTTTCAGGCGGGCTGCCGAACCCCGGCTTTATCGGTTCTTCCGGATCTGTTTTAAGGATAACTTTCAAACCAAAAGCGGCTGGGCAGGCGCCTGTTGTGTTTTCTTCCGGGTCTGTTTTGGCAAACGACGGCAAGGGCACCAACATATTGGACGCCATGCGCGGAGCGTTATTTACGATTACATCTGCCGTAGAAAAGCCTTCTGCTCCGGCACCCGCGCCCGCCGCCAAACCTGTTTTTGAGGAAGTAGAAAAACCGCTTGCTCCGCCCACTATTACCGAATGGCCGAAAGAACTTGAGGCCGGCCAGGTCCTTTCCGTTAAGGGGCTCGGTTACCCCAACGGCAAGATTTTAATAGCGGTTCAGAAAGGGCTTGATGATCCCAGAGTTGACGAAAGGTTTGCGGGGTCCGACGGCAGATTCAACTATACTTATGGAAAAACCGTTGAGACGGGGCTATACCGCCTTTGGGCGAAAAATGTTTCGCCGGATGGAGTGGTCAGCGCTTCATCGGATATTGTTACAATTGAAATTACGGCGCCTTTATTTTTCAGGATCGGCACCATCGCATTAAATTACGCTTCTATAATTATTACGCTTTTGGCGCTTATTTTGCTTTTGATTTTGATAATGCTTTGGATTTGGTGGAGGGTGAGAAAATGGCAGGAGCGGCAGGGGATTGAGATTCACGAGGCGGAGAAGTCGCTTCACGAAGGATTTGAAAAACTGCAGTCGGGCCTGCGCAAATATATGCGTTATCTTACGGCGACAAAATCGATTGAGGACATAAAGCGGCGCGAAGGAGAGACGGAAGAAGAGCTTGAAGAGGAACTTAAAGATATTGAAAGTGACATCGAAAAAGAAATTGAAGACGTTGAAGAAATAAGCGAACGCAAAAAACACAAACACTACGGCCACGAAGATTATGACCACAGCCGCGACCGCCGCTAACCACTTGGAAACTTAGTTTCCAAGTTGGTTCCAAAACAAAAAAGAGGCTTTAGTAAGCCTCTATGTCGGATGTAGCAGATTTAAACGGCAGAAGCAGATATTCCGGGTTTTCCACAATTCTTCTTTTAACGTAACCGGACCAATTTGGGCCGAATATTAAATAAATGTGTGGCGGTTCGCCCATGTCTTTAAGCTCTTTGGCTTTTGTGGCATTTACTCCCAAAAGCATCGCGAAGTGGGCGAATGGGGGTAAATGTCCGCTCCCAATTATTTCATCATCGCCGGTTGCGATTTCAGTTTCTATGCAGCGCGATATCAATGTTTGCGCCGCGTATCTGTACTGCCAAATTATTTTTGGGTATTCGGTTTCGAAAGAAAGCGCGCCCGGGTCGCGGCGATACGCGCCTTTACAGATACGAGTTGGAATTGGAACCCGCGCGCAGTTTTTTATAAAGCCCTCCCAATTTTCATCTTTGACATTAGCTTGGATGACTCTGCCGAGATTTTCAAAACCCTTTCTCCAAAGAATTGGCAGAATAAAATTGTAATGCTGGCGCATGTTAAGGTGTTCGGCGTCTATCCATGTTCTTATGCCAGCATCGCGAGTGCGTTTAAGAACGTTTATGAAGAGTTCCGTTTCGGCTGGTTTTAAATTGTTTAAAATGTCGGTCGGAGTGATGCTGAAAGCGCTTAGTTTGACTGAAATTGATGCATGCATTTTATTTGTTTTGAGCCATTCAATTAATTCAATGTTGGCCTGATAGGTTGTTTCCACTGCTTTGAAGCTGTCTGTGTATTCGTTCGCATAATTCAATATTAGCGGATATTCCTTTTGGAAAAGTTTAAGCGCGTTTTTTTCGGCTTCCCGCAAGTTTCTCCCGCCGATGAAATTTTGAGCCAATGGCCACGCCCACCATTCCCATCCTGGCATAAGCACGGCGGCGTTTGCTGCCGCCTGCAAAATAAATTTGTTTTTCAAGGTTCGCCTCCTTGGGCGTTTTGCAATTACTATACAAAACTATTATAATAACCGCAAGCATATGACTTCTCAAATTGAAGAAATCAAAAGCCGAATTGATATAGCGGATCTTGTTGGTTCTTATGTGCGGCTTCAAAAAGCTGGCGCTAATTTTAAGGCGCTTTGCCCGTTTCATGGCGAGCGTACGCCTTCTTTTAACGTCTCTCCGGCGCGCCAAATTTGGCATTGTTTTGGATGCGGGATGGGTGGGGACATTTTTGAATTTATTCAAAAAATAGAAGGGGTGGAGTTTTTTGATGCTCTTAAAACTTTAGCGGACCGCGCAGGCGTTGAGCTCAAAAGAGAAGATCCGCAATTTCGGACGGAAAGAAACCGCCAACTCGCGCTTCTAGATGAGGCGGCGAAATTTTTTGAAAATAAACTTTGGGATGAAGCGCCGCGCTCCTCAACACCGGGTGTTGGCGGGCTTCAAACACCCGGTGTTTTCCCGCGCGGCGCTTTCTCTTACCTCAAATCTCGCGGTCTTACCGACGAAACTATCCGCGAATTCCGCTTAGGCTACGCGCCGGACGAATGGAAAGCGCTATCTGTTCATCTTAAGCAAAAAGGATTTGCTGACCAGGAACTTGAAAAATCCGGCCTTATGGTCAGAAGTGGCAGAGACGCTTCTTCTTATTACGACCGCTTTCGCGGTAGAATAATATTCCCAATTTTTGATTATAACGGGCGCGCAATTGCTTTCGGGGGAAGGATTTATCCGGAGAAAGAAAATGAGGCGAAGTATGTAAATTCTCCAGAAACAGCGCTTTACCAGAAAAGCAAAGTTCTCTATGGTCTCAACAAATCAAAACAGGAAATTTTGCGAACCGGCGAGTGCGTCTTGGTGGAGGGTTATATGGATATGATTATGTCCTGGCAAAGCGGAGTAAAAAATATTACAGCTTCTTCCGGCACAGCTTTAACACTGGAGCAGCTTAAACTGTTGAGCCGCCTTTGCGGAAAAATCATTTTGGCTTTTGATATTGATGTTGCGGGCGACGCAGCAAATAAACGCGGGATTAATTTATTAAAAAATATTCTGGAACAGAATTTAGAATTTGATGTGAGGGTTGTTAAATTAGATAAATTCAAGGACGCAGCCGATGCCGTCAAAGAAGACCCGGCTGTTTGGCGCGCAGCTGTGACCGCTTCCGTCAGCATAGCCAAGTTTTATATAGATACCGCGCTTAAAAAATACGGCTCCGGCACGCCAGAAGCAAAAACCGAATTCCAAAGAAATGTTTTGCCGCTTGTCGCTTCTTTGGCCGAACTGGAGCGGGCTCATTGGGTTCGCGAAATAAGCAATATTTTAAATATACGAGAGGATTTGGTTTGGGACGCTCTGAAGAGGATAGACGTAAAAATTCCAATTCAAAGTAAACCCGCAGAGATTGTCAAAAATAAACCCAGAAAAGAATTGCTTGAAGAGAGAATTTTAAGCATAGCGGCAAAATACCCGGCGCTTTCGGACAAGTTGGACCCGGAAATTGCCAAACTTCTTCCTCAAGAAAACAGAACGGCTATTTTCGCGGAACTATTTTTAAATAATTTGATTGAGGCCGAAACAGAACTTATAAAATGTCAAAGAGAGCTTAAAAAAGAATATTTGAAAGAACGCTTGACGCGGCTGTCCGGCGAAATAAGTCAAAAAGAGCGATCCGGGAGCGGAGATCCCAACAATTTGCTTAACGAGTTTTATAAAATATCCAAAGAATTAACTCAAACGTGATTATGAAGAGAAAAAATAGAAAAAAAATATCAGCCAAGCGGCGGACGAAGAAACCTGCAAAAAAAATTTTAGCGAAGGCAAAAAAAATCACAAAAGCGGAGCTGAAAAAAGAGTTCGCCGAGGAAAGAGTTGATGCGCTTTTGAAAAAAGGAAAAGAACGCGGTTTTCTTACTTACGCCGAGATTTTAGTCGCCTTCCCGCACATTGAGTATAACGTAGTCTTTTTAGAAGATCTTTACGCTCGCTTGGAAAGCGCCGGCGTGGATGTTCTTGAGGGGCGCGAACTTCTGGAATGGCCTAAGCCGCGAGCAGAAGAGGATACAAGCAAGCTTTCGCCAGCCAAAAAACGCGCGAGAGAACGCGCGCTGCTTCGCCAATCTGCGGAAAACCTTGAAATTTCAGCCGTTGATTCGGTGCAGATGTATTTGAAAGAAATCGGGCGCATATCTTTGATTTCCGGAGAAGAAGAAAAGGAGCTTGCCCGCCGAATTGAGGCAGGAGACGAAGACGCTAAAAACCGCTTGGCGCAGGCAAATCTACGTTTGGTTGTTTCAATCGCGAAAAAATATGTCGGACGCACGCCGAATTTGACAATGCTGGATTTAATTCAAGAAGGGAACTTGGGTCTTTTCCGGGCTGTGGAAAAATTTGACTGGCGCAAAGGCTACAAATTTTCAACTTACGCAACTTGGTGGATCAGACAGGCAGTCACTCGCGCGATCGCCGATCAGGGGAAAACTATCCGCATCCCAGTGCACATGGTTGAAACAATTTCCAAATACCAGCAAGTCAGGCGCAGGCTTACGCAGGATTTAGGGAGAGACCCATTGGCCGAAGAATTGGCGGCCGAGATGAATGTTGAGGTTGATAAAATTCACCATATCCAGAAAATTTCGCAGGACACCGTGTCTTTGGAGGCGCCTGTTGGGGATGACGACGAAGATTCTGTTTTGGGGGATTTTATTGAAGATGAAAAAATGCTGACTCCGGCGCAGGAAGCGGCGCGTAAACTTTTAAAAGACCACATTAAAGAAATCCTTGTTGATCTTATGCCGCGAGAGCAGAAGATTTTGCGGATGCGTTTTGGGTTAGACGATGCCATTTCACACACCCTTGAAGAGGTTGGCAAAGAATTCGGCGTAACTCGCGAAAGAATCCGCCAGATCGAAGCCAAGGCTCTGGAACGAATCCGCCAGCATCATAAAGTGATAAAACTGCATGAGTATTAAAGCATTTGCAGTGTTTTTACTGGCGGTTATTGTATTTGCCGCCTTTTTGCATTTTGGATATCCGATTAGGCCGGAGGGGGATCAGCTATATCATTTTAAACACGCGGAAATATACAAAACGAATGGTATTTTTGATTCCGGTTTCCGGTGGCTGCCGTATTCCGCGATCGGTAAGCGCGGAGCAGACATGTGGTATGGATTTCATTTACTGCTGATTCCGTTTACTTTCTTTCAAGACCAGATTTTGGGTCTTCGCGTCGCCGGATTTTTTATCACGTCTTTGCTACTTGTAATTTTTTACTTGGCGCTTGCGCGGCTTGGTATCGAAAAAAGACATGTCTGGCCGTTTTTATTAATGCTGTCCGGTTTTTTCGCGCTTTTTCATTTGGCAACCGTCCGCCCGCACGTTCTTTCCCTGGCGTTTAATATTTTGGCTTATTCTTTCGCGATTACAGGCAGCATGTGGGGAATATTTGGCGCTTCTTTTGTCGCGTCGTTTTTGCATTTAAGCTTGTTTTGGGCGACGCTTTTAATTTTAGGAGTATTTATTTCTGTAAAATTTTTTTTGGAGAAAACGTTTGATTGGCGAATAGTTTTGTTCTCTTTCGGCGGGATTATGCTCGGATGGTTTTTGCGCCCAAATCCATTTGGCGCGGCCGAGCTCGTTTATGTGCAGATTATTGAGCTTATGCTCGCGAAATTCAAGGGCGTTCCGCTTAACTTCGGGTTTGAACTTTATCCTTTGGGCTGGCATGTATTTTCTATTTTCGGCGCGTTTATTTTTCTGTGGTTTTTGGCGATTTTTGTTTTTGCCAGAATTTCTAAAAAAGACGCAGTTTTATGGAGCGCGTTTTCTCTTTCCGTCGTATTTTTTTTGATGACTGTTTTTATAGCCCAGCGCTCATTTGATCTTTGGGCGGCATTCGGAATAATTTTTATCGCGTTTGTTTACCCCCACACCAATGTATTGGTGTGGGGGTTTATCCCCAATGCCAAAAAGCTTGGCGCGATGGCCTTAAGCGCAGCCATTATAATAGCGCTTTTTATGGCTGTGCAGAGTTTATATAAAAATGATCAGTTTTTAAAAACTGCCCTCTGGAGTCCATACCGATTCCAAAGCATAGCGGAATGGCTGAAAAACAATTCCAAGGATGGAAATGTGGTTTTCAACGTTTCGTGGGATTATTTCCCGGAGCTTTTTTTCTGGAACACAAAAAATTTTTATATCGGCGGAATGGACCCGATTTTCCAATATGATTATGACCAGGAGCTTTACTGGAAGGCGTATTATTTGGAGACCGGCAAAACAACGCGTTTTACCTGCGCCGCGGTTGCTTGCGAGGAAAAAGATTTTAAAGACACTTACGCTGTTCTAAAAAACGATTTTGGCGCAAAATATTTGGTGTTAGATAAAAATTACGATACGGCGCTTTATCGGTATTTTGCCGGCGACAGCAGGTTCGCGCTGAAAGACGAAAATCAAAACGCCGCTCTATTCGAGCTGCGTTTTGATTTTTGAATTCGGTTTTGTTCTACATCGTTGGAGCAGCCGGACTGCCGCACGCTTTGCAGTTGGACTTGTGCGTAGCGATCAAGTAGATTGCAGCAAGCCCAACAAGTAGGTATATAACACGCGAAATCAAAGCGGCCTGCCCGCCGAATAATTCGCCCACCTCCCAACCGAATAGCCCGACCAAAAGCCAATTTAAGCCTCCGATTACAAGAAGCAAAAAGGCGACTATGTGTAATCCTTTCATATGTTTTAATGATAACAAGCACGGCGTTAACATGGGTAAGATTTATCCACAGCCTCATGTTATGCTTGAAATATGCCAAAATGGAAAACTTTGTGGATTTTGGCGTTTATTTTGTTAATCGGAGCCGTTTTGCGGTTTTTGGGGTTGGGATCTTCCGAACTTCTTTTTGATGAGGGGCTTTATGCCCTCCGCTCTATCGGCTATTTGGATTATTTGGATGCGGCCGCTCAGCCAACGCCCGTAGAATGGCTTGCGAATCAAGATTTGCCATGGTGGACCAGTCTTTCTTTCCACGACCACCCACCGCTGATATTTTTAATTCAGCATTTATCTTTTAAATTGTTCGGTGATTCTTTGTTCGCCGCGCGCCTGCCATCCGCGATTTTTGGTATTTTATCCATCTTGTTGGTTTATCTGATAGCGCTACGAATTACGAATTTAAACAAATTACGAATACCAAATTCCTTCGCTTTAATCGCCGCCGCACTTTTTTCCATCAGTTTCGCGGCTGTTGGTGTTTCGCGGCTCGCCATGATGGAATCGGTTTTATTTTTCTTTATTTTGCTTAATATTTATTTTTTTCTTCGTTTTCTGGAAGATAAAAAATACTGGTTTTTTTTCGGAGCGAGTTTAGGGCTTGCGTTTTTGACAAAATACACGGCCATTTTTTTGATACCGGCCTATCTCATTTTTCTACTCGCCGCCAAATCGCCGCTTCTTAAAAGCAAATATTTATACGCGTCGATTTTTGCGGCGATTTTGTTATTTTCTCCGGTGATTATTTACAACATTTATTTTTACAGCGCCTTTGGGCATTTTGATCTTCAGTTTGCGACCCTGCTTAGGCAGAAAACACCTTTTTGGCAAGGGGAATCTGGGAAAACGCAGGAGCCATTTTCCAATATTTTAGAAAATGCGCTTGCGATTTATTCTACCCCGCTTCTAGTCGCGATTGTTTTTGGCGCGGCAGTTTCTGTTTTTGTTCAAAATCGCCAGAACCGCCTTTTGCTTCTTTTTTTGCTTTTTCAGACGCTGATGTTTTTGCCGATGGGCTCTGCCATAAGATTTATCTCGCTCTATATTATTTCGGGAGTTTTTGCGGCAACTCTTGGTTTTAAATGGATTTGGGAAAAATTCGGATCTAAATTTGCTTTCCCCGCGGTTTTTTTGGTATTTGTTTTTGAGCTCATGCTAACTCTGAATTTGGCTTTTTTTAACGCGCCTGATTACGGAGTTGTTCAGCTGGACAAATACTTTGATTTGGTTTTGGGGGAGGGGAGATCTGCGGCGACGCCTACGCACCCAAACCAGCATCTTGATAAGATTATAAAACAATATGCTGCTTATTTTCCCGAAACTTTGCCGCCGACCGGAATTATTTACGACGAAAATATTGACTCAGGCGCGAAACTCTGGCTTTTTTCAAGAAGGCAATTTTACCGCGGCATTCCGATTATGCCCGCCGCGGATTTTGAGGAAAAATTAAAAAACGGCAAGGGCGCCATGTTTGAAGGATACGAACTTTATTTTGTAAA
This sequence comes from Candidatus Giovannonibacteria bacterium RIFCSPHIGHO2_02_FULL_45_13, assembly GCA_001778635.1. Lineage (GTDB taxonomy): Bacteria > Patescibacteriota > Minisyncoccia > UBA11713 > 2-01-FULL-45-33 > GWA1-44-25. Next base: position 25,400 of record MFHO01000017.1, read on the forward strand.
AGCCGGTCCCGGCGCTCCGCTTATTCCGGCGCGCCCGATGCCCTATGCGGGCGAAGTTGAAAATCTTCTTTTGGATTACGGCAAAACAAAGCCGGACTTTACGGCAAAATCCGGCGACGGCGAGCCCGCCTTCAATGTCTACAAATTTTCTTTATAGAAAATCCATATTTCAGACAGCTCTTTTTGGGTATCGTTATCTAAAGGAGCGGGCAAATAATCTCGCATAACCTTTTCAACATCTTCTCTCACTTTTTCTTTAAGGCTTCTCTTTTCCTTTTGAGACATCCATGCCTCAATGCTGGTTCTATCCATAAAAAGTTTCGGTATATATTGTTCTTCTTTAAATAGCCGCAAAGTAGTCAGATGGCCGAGAAAATTTCCGGTCTTTAAGCATTCTCCCAGCATCTCTCCGGTTTCAAATTTGTCTCTTTGGCTAATTCCTTTCATTAATCTCCAGGCCATGCCGCAAATTTCGTTATCAATCATTAATTTTTCCAAGCTTTGGCAATTCTCGGAACCCAACATCCCTGCTCCGGCAACCACATTAATACCGCCAAGAGCGGCCAAAATAGCGCCAATTCCCGATTCAACGCCCATCTGGCCATCTAAATCTTTTGAATCGGAGAGCCCCATGTAAGTATGGGTAGGCAAGCCTAAGTATTTGCCGATTTGCTTGTACCCGCAATCAATCATCATGCTCTCTATCGCCCCCATGGGAGGCGTAGCGCATCTCATGTCAAAAATGGCCGGCGATCCTCCATAAATAACCGGCGCGCCCGGTTTTGCCAGCTGATTTATAACTATGCCGCTCAGATTTTCAGCGGCATGCTGAATCAATGTTCCATAAAGAGTGATCGGGGAAGTTGCTCCGGCCAAGGGCGCGGATACCAGCTCGACGGGAATGCCCGATTTCGCGCAATCAATAAGAGCCTGGCAGGTCAGGTCGCTCTACTGCAAAGGAGAAGAAGGGCAGGCGTCGAAGATTGCCAACGGTTTTCGGCGCAATTCCTGTTCGCTTCCGCGAACTGCCATTAACATCTTTTTCATCGGCTCAAAATTTTTTTTGTCAAAAGTACCTGTTACAACGGGTTTTCTGGAATGAAGCAAAGAGAGATATAAACGGTACAGATCAACAATTTGGAGAGGCACATCGGCGGGAATCATGGCTGTGCTTTGAGCCGTAAGATTTGGCAGAAAATCAGTAAGCCGCATCAGGTTTATGTAATCTGCAGTGCGGGGTTTCCTTACCGCGCCTTCGGAATCAAGAAAATAAACCGCAGCAGAACCGGGAACAAAGTAGGTGTTGTCATGTTTCAGGTTCATTTTAAGATCGCCCGATCTGTCGTAAATTTTAATGGCGGATGGCGCGCTTTTTAGACAATTGCTTATCAAATTTTCAGTAATAAAAACCCGATTTTCTTCAATGTTCATTCCTGCTTCTTTTAAAAGAAGCAGCGCTTCATCGTTTTCTACAAAGACTCCAATTTTTGCTAAGATGCCCAGCGCCTCTTCAATGATATCTCTGGCTGCTTTCTTGCCAATCATCCGGAATACCGGTTTCAATCTTTTGTTCATCTTTTTCCTCCTTAATAAAAAAAATCAAAGAGCAATACTCCCACAATTTAGTACGGAATTGAAATACTTGCAATATACACACCGATTATAGATAATGTATATAAGATTATGCCAATAAAATTTCTTAGTTTTTTTGTTGTTGTAGCCGCGCTTTTCGGCGGCGTTTTTGTCGCGCAGGCTATTGAGAACAATATTCCTTCTGCGCCATCCGGACTTGTCGCAAGTTCCACAGCAGCAATGATTAGCCTTTTTTGGGCGGACAATTCCACAAACGAGACGGAGTTTAAAATTTATCGGCAACCAAGCGGCGGGAGTTGGTCATATATTGTGAGCGTTGGCGTCGACGTCACATACTGGAGCGATAGCGGCCTTGCTGCCGGCGTTTACGACTACCGCGTCAATGCCTGTAACTCTTATGGTTGTTCTTCGGATTCTAATAATGTAATCGCAACGATAAGTAACGGCTCAAGCGACGCGCAAGCGCCGTCAACGCCAACCGGTTTTACGGCAATTGTAGCATCCTCTTCGCAGATAAATCTTGCGTGGTCTGCGGCAAGTGACAATACTGGAGTGGCCGGTTATAAAATTTTCCGCAACGGAGCGCTTCTTGCTCAAACAGATGCTCTGTCTTACTTTGATATGGGCTTGAGCATGAATACTACTTACAGCTACTACATCAGGGCGGTTGATGCGGCTGGCAATGAATCGTCGTCAAGCGCGACGGTTAGCGCAACAACGCCTGTTTTCCTTGCCGCTCCCACCAATCCAACAGCCACAGTCCAGAGCGTTACCGACAAACAAGCCACCGTCTATGTGCGATGGACAGATAATTCCAACAAT
>MFHO01000018.1:0-24333 GCA_001778635.1 Candidatus Giovannonibacteria bacterium RIFCSPHIGHO2_02_FULL_45_13
CCAAGCGACAAAACGGCGTCTCCCGCAACAACAGCAATGGTTTCCAAGGCGCCCAACTCAATCAGCCTTTTGGCCAAAATTAAAGCGCTGACAGGGCTGGCTCCTCCAGTATCCAGCGTTGAACAAAATTTCAGATTTCCGCAAATTTCCAACTCGCTAGAAAGGTTGTGCGCCGCCATGAATTTTGAATCAGCCAAAGCCGGACAGACAATCAGCCCGTCCAACTCCGATTTTTTAAGTCCGGCGTCAGCCAAAGCGCTTTCCAGAGCTTTTTTAAGAAGAGAATTTACAGCAATGGAGTCCGACTTCCCAACCGCAGTTTCACCGACTCCGACCAAAACAGCTTTCATAAACATCTTTTCAATCTGCATTAAAACTAGCAAAGAAAAAACGCCGGTGTCAAGTCGGCGGCGCAAACTCCAAACTAAGTTTGGTGGTTTTTGATACGTTTACATGGCGTCATCAACAGCGGGGTGTTGTCTTGCGTAATCATCGATAAGCGGGCCCATCACAAATTCACCACGCACTTTCCATGTATCCGCCGAGGCGCGTGCTACCCAGTAAAAAGTTCCGCGCGAGTCGTGATAGCATAAATCTCCGGTATCAAACCATCCTTCCCATTTCGGATGCGGCGAAAATGCCTTTTTCGTGGCTTCCGGATTTTTGAAATACTCCTTAAAAACATTCGGCCCGCGAATTATCAGAAGCCCGGTTTCGTTTTGTTTTGTTTCTTCTCCGGTTTCGGGATTTATAATTTTCATCTCGGTGATGTCAAACGGCTTCCCGATTGATCCGTACATGATCGGCTCGTCAGTCGCGGTGCCGGAACCCCAGCAAAGAGTTTCCGTCATCCCCCAGCCGGGCCTGACATGTACGCCGGTCCGATTCATAAATTCTCTATGAAGTTCGCGCGTCAGTTTATCCGCTCCGACAATCAAAAATCTTATTTTTTTTAATTTTTCTTTTTCAGGAATCTCGCGTTTCAAAACCTCTTTTAAGGTTGGCGGGATGACGCTTGAATAAGTTGCGCCCCATTTGGCCGCCGTTTCCAAAAAATATTCCGGATCTGGCGGCGCAAGCAATGTGGTTCCGCCGACGATAGCCATGGGGAAAAAATTCGTGACCTGCGCGTTTACATGAAACAAGCGGTTTATTAAAAGAGCGCGGTCTTTTTCCGATAACGCGTATGTTTTAATAATTGCTTCTACGTCCGGCCAAAACATTGAGTTTGTCTGCACAACTGCTTTTGGTTTCCCAGTTGTCCCGGAGGTGCAAATTAACTGAAATATATCTTCCGGATACCGATGAACAATGTGATCATAGGGCTTTACGAATTTGGCGAGCGCGGACCAGCTAAAAGAGCAGAGCCAGCCGGCCCCTTTTTCTTTTTTTGGGCTTTCGAATCTATCGGGATCATGCATTACCAAAATCGGCATCTTGGGAAATCTTTCAGACAAAATCCGCAAAAGCGCGCTTGGCTCATTTTTTTTATCATCCCATACATATCTTTCCTGTGTTACCAAAAGCTTTGTTTCGCAAAGCTCGAGAGCATAGATAATCTGATCGGGAGTGTAAAGGTAATTTATCGGATGCGCTACTGCGCCTATTCGCATTGTTCCAATCCACGGCATAAAAAAATGAAGTCCGTTTTCCAAAAGCAAGCTTACTGTGTCGCCGGGCCGGATGTAAAAACTTTTTAAGACGCCAGCGGGCAGAGCAGTTTCGCGGTCCATATCGGAATAAGAAATTCTGCGCAAAGACTCCGTGTCAATCAGACAAGCGCGGTCGCCGAATGCGGGATTTTTAAAAGATTCAACCAGCATTTCAGCGGGAGTGTTTTGCATAATATTCTCCTCTTTGGCGGAGCTCTTCAATATGCTTATGTCTTCGTTCTTTAGTAACAACCGTGTAGCGGAATAAAAATTTTGCCTTCAATTCTTCGTTCTGGTTGACGGCTCTGGCAATAATAATGGCGTTATTTTTATCCGGCGGCTGAAGTATGGCTGTTCGGATAAGTACATACCTTTCTTCGAGAATCGCCGGCTGAAACCATTTTGCTTCCAAAACATTCGTAATCAGGCCGTCTTCTTCTTTTTTAAGCAAAGTCATAAGCGCCATAACTCCGGCCATGGAAGCGGCGGTTAAAATTATTCCGCCCAAAAGCACGGAATCCTCATGCGGCGTCATCACTCCCTTTTTAATCTCGAGCGCAACCTCGCACTTACCCTGTTCCAGATCATCCAAATGAAGTCCTAGATACTTTGCTGCCTCCCAATTTTCAAACATTTTTTTAATCTCTTTTACCCGCATTTTTCTTTCTCAATCTGCCCCAAAGCTAGCAAAATAAAAAAGGGATGGCAACCATCCCTTTTTGACGATTTTAAAACTTGGCGTTTTGGATAATCATCGCCGTGGCTTCACCGGGCGCGTTGCAGAGGCTGATTACCGCGTAGCGCTTGTTTGAATTTATGAGCGCCCAGACGGCCTCTACCAAAAGTTTCGCGCCGCTTGCGCCAATCGGGTGCCCGATGCTTACAGCGTCCCCGTTTGGGTTGATTTTTTCAAGAGGCACTCCGAGCTCGCGGCTTGCGTGAATTGTGACGGAGCCGAAGGCGGTGTTGATGAAGAAAAAATCAATGTCCGCCAAGACCAACTTCGCTTTATATACGGCTTTGCTGATGGCAAATGGTGGAGTGGTAGTAAATTTTTTCCAGTCTCCGCCAAAAGCGACCGATGCAGAGCTTACAATATAAGCCAACGGCTCAAGGCGCTGCGTTTCGCAAGTTTTTTGATTTGTCATTATCACAGCCGCCGCGCCGCCGGCGTTTTTTGAGGCGTTGAGCATGGTGATTGTTTTACATCCCTCAATCAATTCAGCGCCGCGGATAATTTTTTCGTTTACTTTCCAAAATGGCTCCTCGTCTAATCCTTGTCCGTTGAACGGAACAATTTCTTCTCCGAACACAAAACGCTTGTATGCCGCTCGCGCTCTCTTGTAACTTGCTACCGCCCAATCGTCCTGATCTTTACGGCTTATGCCGCAAGTTGTCGCGCACCAGTCTCCGGCGTGCCAAGTCATCTCGCTTGTGTGCGGGTCGCAAAGGAGCGAATACATTTCTTCATCCGATAAAGCCAAAAGATTTTCCATCCCGCCGGCAATAACGCAATCCGCCGCGCCGGATTTTATGAAAGCGTCGCCGATTATCACGGACACAAGGCCGGAACTGCAAACCTTGTTGACCGTTATGGCGTTCAGACGCCCAAACATACCAGTCGCACACACTTCTTTTGCGGGGTTTAAGAACTCGCGCGGATTTGCGAAGGTTCCCATAACCACCTGATCTGGCTCCGGCGCTTTTCCTTGGAGCAAATTGCCGATGACAGCCGCCCCTAAATCAATTGCAGAGACATTGTGCCATTTTTTCTTTGCTCTCAAAACTGGCGTCCTTTTTGCGCCGACAATAACACTATTATTTTTCAACCTTGCCATACATCCTCCTTTTTGCTGGAATCTGATTTGCTGGAATCTGACAACTTTATAGCACGGCCTTGCAAAAAACACAAACATTTGCTATGTCTTTAAACAGGCAAATCTTTACTAAAAGGAGGAGTGATGGCAGAAAAGACGGTTTTAATTACAGGAGCCGCAGGTGGCATTGGGCAGGCTGTCGTCAAGCGCTTCGCTGGCGATAAAAATTTTAAGCGCATTGTGTTGATTGATCACCCAAGCAAAAGGGAGCGCATGGTATATGGTTCTGTGGCGGCAAAAACTTCTGCGATGTCGTGTGAATACTCATTTCGTTATCTGGATTTAGCAGATCCAAGCGTGCACCAATTGATGGCACAACTTGCGGCTTCATGTAAAAAAATTGATGTGTTGGTAAATACCGCGGGCGTTGCTCAAGAATTCGGCGCGCTCATAAAAACAGATTTGGAAAAAGCAAGAAAGGTGATGGAAATCAATTTTTGGGGGACTCTGCAGATGTGTTATGCGGTGTTGCCTTACATGCGCAGCGCCGGCTACGGAAGGATCGTTAATATCTCGTCAATCGCCGCGCGGCATGGCGATGCGGGCAACCTTATATACGCCGCTTCAAAAGCCGCGATTGAAAGTTTGACAAAAACATTGGCTCGCGAGGCGACATTCAATAAAGACGGAGCGCCGTTTGATATAACAGTAAACGCGGTTGCTCCTGGCATTATTGACACAGATATGGCGAAACTTCTTTCGGATAAAGTTAAAGAAGCGTATAGCCGCGGCAATCCTTGCGGGCGTCTTGGCAGTCCGGAGGAAGTCGCGAAAGTGATTTACTGGCTTGCAACTGGTGCGCCGCAATATCTCACTGGAGAGATTATTAGGGTGGACGGCGGGTTTTTGGCATAATGTTTTTAAAACCGATAGGAATCATTCTTAATAAATCAACTATTAAGATTTTTCCAAAGTGGAACGAGGCGCTCGCCGGAATAAGCGGATTTTCGCATATCGTTGTTTTGTTTTGGATGCATAAAGTAACGGCGGAAAAACGCCGCGTTAAAAAAATGAGACCTTGCACTATTAATCGCCCGAAAGGAGTTCTCGCCACCAGAATGCCTTTTCGCCCGAATCCGATAGGATTAAGCATTGTAAGACTGATCAGACGCCGGAAAAACATTTTAAAAATTGACGGCATTGACGCATACGAAAACACGCCGGTGCTTGATATCAAACCATACACCGGCCACCCGAAAGATTTGGTATCAAATTGCCGCAAGCCTTCATGGATAAGCAAAAAACGCAAATTTAAAAAACCTGCTTAGCCGCAGGTTTTTTATGTTATGATGAAATCATGAAAATCCTTAAGATTATCATTGTCATAACGGCGCTTTTAATAGCGGCGCTGATTGTTTTTTGGCGATTTGCCCCGACGCAGATGATAGAGAGCGCAACCAATAATATCGGGCCGGCAAAAACACTGCTTTGCCAATATCCGGTCAGGGTAAGCGGAGAAGCGATGATGCCTGTTTTCCAAAACGGCCAGCTCGTCATTTTTTCTAAGTGCGTGGAAAATCGTGATGATATCGCGCCCGGCGCCGTAATTTTATACGAACGGCCCGGAGGCATGCGTATTTCAGTAGTCCGCGAACGGACCCGAGACGCAAACGGCGTGATGTACCGCGTTTCGCAAGAAGCGCGCAAAAATGAAATTGATGAAACGCGGTCAGACAGAATCATCGCGATTTATAATAAATAAGTAAAAATGGATACGCAATTTTTTATATGAACCGCTATGATATATCATAGCGGTTAGTATTGCTGTAATATTAGTACTGCTTTAATATTTTATCCGCCCAGCTCTTTCCATGGCTTTCCATCTCCCAGGGCCGCTTCTCGGCGGCATGCCAACGAGCAAAAACGCTTCGAGCCATTCCAAAAAATTGCCCCATCCTTTATCTTCAGAGATTTTATTTACGATCACTTGGAATGACGGCTTTTTGGTTTTGCGCCAAAATCTTAGCACTGTTTGCGGCGTCACTTTTAATGTTTTTTGAATCGTGCGGAAAGAATATCGTTTTCTCAGCATCAATATTATTGCCAACCGTTTCGCCAACATAATCTGCTCCGTGCGGGTTAAAATCTCATTTAAAAACCAGCGAATTTCCGCGGGAGAACTTGTTTTACATATTCTATCAGCTAACTGTTCGCCTATTTTTACAAACACTTTCTTTTTTAATTTTTTCCTAGATACGTGGGGCATAAGCGCTATGATATATCATAGCATTCAAATTGGCAAATATAGAAAAAGTGGAAAAATGATCCTTGACAAATTAGTTTATATAAATTAATCTCTTTTTATTTTTTGTCGCCACAATATTTTAGTGCCCACTATGATATATCATAGTGGGAGAATGAAGAATCGAAACTAAAAAGGGGCTCCGCCGGCTGTCGGATTGCCCCCTTCACTCCCACACCATTATGGTGTGGGGGTTTACTTTTTATCCCGCAATTCCCGCCGTAAAATTTTTCCCGACTGATTGCGCGGGAGTTTTTCTACGAATTCAATCTCGCGCGGGAATTCGTGTTTCATCAGTTTTGGTTTGATGAATTCCTGAAGTTCTTTTTTGGTTAATGCCGGATCTTTGGTAACCACGAATGCTTTTGGCACCGCGCACATAATCTTATGCGGCATGCCCACAACCGCGGTATCTGCAACGTCCGGATGCTGCAAAATTATTTTTTCAATCTCCGCCGGCCACGCCTTTTCTCCGCCGACGTTTATCATATCTTTCAATCTGTCAACAATAAAAAGATACCCTTCGTGGTCAATATAGCCAATGTCTCCGGTACGAAACCAGCCATCCTCATCCATGGCTTTCGCCGTCTCTTCCGGCTGGTTCCAATAACCTTTCATTACGTTGTGCCCTCTAACGAACACCTCGCCGTAGAAATTTTTGGGATTCTGTCTCGCGCTTTCCATTCGCAAAATTCTGCCGTTTTCATTGACGATTTGCACCTCAACTCCCGGAATTGCTTTCCCGACACTTCCCAGTTTATAAATTGCTTCATGATTGGAAGTTGCAAAAGGTGAAGTTTCCGTAAGTCCCCAGCCGGTATAGATTTTTCGGCCGTATTCCTGTTCCCATGCCTTAATCGAGTTCACGGAAAGAGTGTCTGCGGCGTAGAAAAAATACCGGACTGAAGAAAAATAAAAGGGGTCAATCTTTTGTTTCAAGATCATGTTGTAAATCGCCGGCGTTCCGAAAAACATCGTGACGCGGTTTTTAACCAGAGAATCCAAAACCCGCTCGAGGTCAAATTTTTCGTGAAGCACAAGCGTCGCTCCTGTGTAAAAACAAGCGCCCATTATGAAATTTAGTCCGAAGCAGTGCGTAAGCGGAAGAAAACAAATCAGCCGGTCATCCGGCGTCATTCCCGTAAGCACGCTTGCGTATTTAATATTGTTATAAATATTGCCGTGCGTCAGCTCAACGCCTTTTTGCTTGCCGGTCGTTCCCGAAGAATAAAGAACCGCGGCTGTCCTCGGGGTTAATGGTTCAAGCGGCGGATTTAAGTCTTTAATATCAATTTCGTTGCCGATTCGCTTTACTATGATTTTGGCGGCCGTATCTTTTAAAATTTTTTCAACTCGATCTTGGGGCAGAGCTGGATTTAGCAAAACGCTTGTCGCTCCTAGTTTAGAGGCCGCCAAGTAGGCGGATATAAATTCCGGAGAATTTGGCATATGCAAGCAAATTCTTTGGCCTGCTTCTACACGATAAGATTTTAATGAGTGCGCAGTAAATTCAGAGTCTCCAGCCAGAATATTGTAAGTCAGCTTTAATTCCTTTCCGTCAGCACCCACAAAAACCAAAGCTTCTTTTTTTGGAAAAACATCCTTGCTCCTTTCAAAGACCTCCCAAACAGTCATCACATTTTCCATTTATGCCTCCTCCTTGCAATTTCTTCTATGGACATTATATAGTCAAATCAGAGAATTTGACAAGAGGACAAACAGTGAAGAACCTCACTCTTCCGAGCGATTTCCCGATCACAGTCGAAGATGTTTTTGAGGTGGCGCGCAATCGTACGCGCATACACCTTGATAAAACACACCCAGTGGCCAGTTTTGTCAAAGAATGCAACCGTCAGTATAAAAAATTGCGCTTTGAACAAACTATATACGGAGATACTACGGGCTTCGGGGCGCAGGTAAAAAACATTGTCCTGCCGAGCCAAGATAAAGAAAAGAATCGAAACTTAATTTTAAACCTTAGAATTGGTAGCGGGCCTCCTTTAAAAAAAGAACATGTGCGCGCGGCTATGTTTGTGCGAACAGTCATGTTGCTGAGAGGGTGTTCAGGCGTAAGGCTGGAAATTCCTGAATGCATTACGGAACTAATCAATTCCGACAAAGAACCGAGAACTCCGACTTACGGCTCAATAGGCGACAGCGGAGACTTGGTGCAGTCTTCGTATTACGGTTTTGAAGTTCTGAAGCGCATAGAACTTGAGGGTAGAGAGGGTTTGGCTTTGGTAAACGGAACCCAATTTATGACAGGCATTGCTTCGCTCGCGCTTGAAGATTTCGGTTATATTTTTCAGTTTGTGTGCAAGCTTTTTGCCGCTCTGATTCAGTGCCTTGAAGGAACAAGTGACGCTTTCGATGGCGAATTGCACTCGCTCAAACTTCATGAAGGCCAAAACGTCATGGCAGAATTTTTCAGAAATGAGTTTGCTGGCAACAAAATGACGCGCGAAATAAGCAAACTGGAAATATTGCCGCCGGAAATTTTGGCTACAATGGCGCCGCTCCAGGATTATTATTCCATACGTTGCTTGGCGCATGCACTAAGCCCGATTTACAGTTCATTTCATAATGCTGCCCGAACGATCCATGATGAGCTTAACAGCGTTTCTGATAATCCTGTTATTATCAACGGAAAAGTAAAGCACGGCGGGCATTTTGACGGCTGTGAAATAGCAGAAGCGATGGAGCGATTGAAAGAAGCAATACGTAGGCTAGGATATATTGCGCGAGCTTATAAGCGCCGCGCCACGGACACCAAATTAAACTATGGGCTTTTGCCGTCGTATTTGATTGCGAATCAAAACGGCTTGAATAACGGATTGCAGGGGCTGTCGCTGTCATTTGATTCGTTGTATGCGGCGTTTCTCAAAACGAGCTTATCGGATACGGTTTTTGCGCAAAATGACTGCGAAAACGACAATCAAGACATAGTCAGCCTCGGTATGCACGCTGCCCTTTCTGCCTCAACCACGATCAGTCAATTGACAACGTTCGCTGCAATGCTAGCCATTATAACTAGGCAAGCGGTGGCGTTGAGAAAAATTGAAAGCAAACTTTCTCCGGCAACCAAAGTCACTTATGAAAAACTTGCCGACATCATACCTTTTATTGCGAAAGACCGGTCACTGCACGGCGACCTGCGAAAACTGGAAAAGCTTTTTTTCAATCATGCTTTTTGAACATAAATAATTATCAAAGACAATGTGAATAACCCCGCCTAGGCGGGGTTATTTTATTTAGTGTAAAATAAAGCCATATGGAACGAGATAATAGAAACATAATTATCACTGTGCTTGCCATATTTCTTCTGGCCTCAATCGGAGCGGCGGTTTACTTCGCACAAAAGGGCCCTGTAATTGTTGGCGGACAAGCCGGAGCTGAAGTGTGCGGAATTTTGCCAATATTTACAGGACAGCTTGATTCTGGGTCAAGCGGCGGCCCGGGCTCGTTTATCGCCCAAGACATCTGTCACATGGTTTTTGCCAATGAAAAAAACGACGCGGCAATTTGCAATAAAATCAAAACGCCGGAATTTAAAGGCCAGTGCTATTCCATGCTTGCGGTCAAAAGCGGCACGTCCGATGTTTGCGCTGGCGCGCCGTCTGACGCAAGAGACAGATGCTACTCGCAGGTTGCCGAGAGAATGGGCGATCCGAAAGCGTGCGAGCAGATAAAAATCGCAAACGAGCGCGACAATTGTATTTCAAATTACGCATCCAGAGTCGGGGATGGCTCGCTTTGTAAAAAAATCACCAACATCGGCCAGAAGGATTCTTGTTACATGAACACGGCGCGCAACAATCCGTCTCTTTGCAGCGAAATTTCAAATCCGAACATGCGGCAGGATTGCCTTAGAAATATAGGACGTTGAGAGCGTGAAGACCGCGCTCATCATTATTTTGGTCCTCGCGGCCGTAATCGTTGCTGGCGGGAGCTATTACTATTTTGAAGTTTACGAGCCGGAAAAATACGCGAACGGAATACTTTCGCTGTACCAAAATTTGGAAAGCGCCGGGCTCCAGCCGGATACATCTTTGTTGAAAGACGCAACTGATTACGCAAGCGCGCTCCAAGTGCTTCAGGAGAGAATAAATCTTTTGAAGACAACTCAAAACGAGCTCCCTCAAATCAAAGTTCCGAAACGCATGGTAAATTTTCAGAAAGAATTTTCTTCTTATCTTGATTTTACGCTCTCGCAGCACGAGAGCGCGGAGACATTGGGCACATTTCTTAAAAACGCCAGTGAACTTAACAAAGCAGTTAAGGAGGTGTACGGCAGCCGGATTCAAGAGAAAGGCATCGCGACTATCGGAGACCTTCAAAAATTTTGGGGCGAGCGCATCCCAAAAGTTAAAACTGCGTCAGAAGAGTTTGTCCGCAAAGAAATTCAGGGTACAGAGCCGTCATTTTCCGAATTAAAATCTTTGTGGGAAGAAGCGGCTCCGGCTTTTGCTTTTGTGCTTCAGAAAGTCAACAAGGTTAATCCTAGACTTCAGATCAGTCAGGCCGGCAATATATGGACTCAAGCTGAGCAAAAACAGCTTAATGCGTACACTAAAAAATTAGATGAGTTCGCTACAAAAATTGAAGATTTGTTAAAAAAATACACCGCCTACGATCTTCTTGCATTTCGTTATTTTCCCGACGTTTCCGAGCAAGAATCAAGCGAGCGGGCCCTGAAATTTTACCAAAGCATCCAAAAGCTCAAAGAGCAATATGGCAGGTAGATTAAAAAAAGCGCCTTACGCGCTTTGAAATATTTCTATCATCTTCTTTCTGCTTTTTTTGCCGGTATCGCCCAGCTCGATTTTTGGCACAAAAATAATTTTTTTGATTTTATAATGCTTCTCCGGTTTCCCGGATTTTCTTCCTTCTTCGCACCATTCTAAAACTGCATCCGCGCCGATTTCTTCTTTTTTCACAACGCAGAGCGCCGATTCGGTTTCGCCGTCCATCATTATCGGAACGCTCATGGCGTCGTCCACGGACGGGTGCTGTCTTGCGTAATCATCAATAAGCGGACCCATCACAAATTCGCCGCGCACTTTCCATGTATCGGCGGAGGCGCGCGCGACCCAATAAAAAGTTCCGCGGGAATCACGGCGGCACAAGTCCCCGGTATCAAACCATCCTTCCCATTTCGGATGCGGCGAAAATGCCTTTTTCGTGGCTTCGGGATTTTTGAAATATTTCTCAAAAACATTCTGGCCTCGGATTATCAAAAGCCCGGTCTCGCCAATCGCAACCTCCCCGCCGGTTTCCGTATTTATAATTTTCATCTCGGTAATTTCAAAAGGCTTCCCGATTGAGCCGTACATAATCGGCTCGTCCGCGGCTGTGCCGGAGCCCCAGCAAAGAGTTTCCGTCATTCCCCAGCCGGGCCTGACGCGTATGCCGGTACGATTCATAAATTCTCTGTGAAGTTCCGGCGCGAGCTTGTCGGCTCCGACTATCAAAAACTTCAGGTTTTTTAAACTTTCTTTTTTTGGAATGCCGCGCTTTAAAACTTCTTTCAGGGTCGGCGGAATAACGCTGGAATACGTCGCGCCCCATTTGACTGCCGTTTCCAAAAAATATTCCGGATCCGGCGGCGCAAGCAATGTGGTCCCGCCGACGATAGTCATGGGGAAAAAATTTGTGACCTGCGCGTTTACATGAAACAATCGGTTTATTAAAAGAGCGCGGTCTTCTCCAGACAACTTATTGGTTTTAATAATTGCTTCTACGTCCGGCCAAAACATTGAGTTTGTTTGCACAACTGCTTTGGGTTTCCCGGTTGTCCCGGAAGTGCAAATCAGCTGGAACGGATCTTCCGGATAACGGTGAGTTACATGGTCGTAATGCTTTGTGAATTGCGCCAGCGTAGACCAGCTGTAAGCGCCAAGCCATCCGCTGCCCATTTCTTTTTTCGAAGATTCGAATCTTTGCGGATCGTGCATCACCAAAACCGGCATAGTGGGAAATGTTTCTCTCAAAATCCGCAGAAGCGCGCTTGGCTCGTTTTTTTTGAAGTCCCAAACATACCTCTCCTGCGTCACCAAAAGCTTGGTTTCGCAAAGTTTGAGGGCGTAAATAATCTGTTCGGTAGTGTAAAGGCAATTTATCGGATGCACTACGGCGCCTATCCGCATAGCTCCCAGCCAGGGCATAAAAAAATGCAGTCCGTTTTCCAAAAGCAGGCTTACTGTGTCACCGGGCCGGATGTAAAAACTTTTTAAGACGCCTGCGGACAGAGCAGTTTCACGGTCCATATCGGAATAAGAAATTCTGCGCAGCGACTCTGTGTCAACAAGACAAGCGCGGTCATTAAATGCCGGATTTTTAAAAGATCCAACCAGCATTTCGGCGGGAGTTTTTTGCATAAAGCCTCCTGCTTCTTATTTCTTTTCTCGATCTTCCCACAAAGTAGCAAAGAAAAACCCCCCGCGTCAAGCGGCTATGAGTGACGTGTTATCTTACCGCGTAATTTTTTGCGGCAAATTCATATTGCTCAATAAATATTTTTTTAATCGGCATTAGAGAATTGAGTTCATAAAATACCGTCGTTGCTTCGCGATATTCTTTTTCGTCAACGCTGCGGTACGAAAGCGGCGCGCAGCCATGCGCCAAAAGCAGCGCGTCGGCCATCAGGCGCGCTGTGCGTTTGTTTCCGTCTTCAAACGGTTGAATATAGCTTAAGCCTGCAAGCGCGGTGAGCGCTTTGGTGAACGGGCTTTCCGCTTTGGCCACCGCAGACACAAGTAAATCTACAGCTTCTTTAATTTGGTGGATATTATCAAGCGGTCTGTACTTGGAGCCGACCACACCAACCGGCTTTTGACGCAGACCGATGCCGACATTTAAGCCTTTAACCAGAATTTTGTGCAGTTGTTCAAGATTTGCATGTGTAAGCGCTCGAAAGTTTTTGGCATTTTCATGCACAAAAATAAATGTGTTTTTGTGGTTAAGAATCATGCGGGTTTCTTTTTTGCCATGCCCCGGCGCTTCTTTGTGCTCTAAAATAAGTTTCTCTGTATCAAGAAGGGTGTATGTGTTGCCTTCAATTTTTGATGATTTCCACGATAATTCTATAACAAGCCGCTCAATTTCTTTCTTTGCTATGGATGACGGCAGATCGGCGGTGCGGCCGCGATATTCATTGGTTGCGCTTTTAAGCGCCGCGAGCTCGTCAGTAGCGAAAACTTCGGAAGGCCAAGCCGGCAAAAGCTCAAAATTGAAATGATCAAGCCCGTAGCGTTTGTCCGGTTCCTTGGCGCAATAAACACCCGCGTCTATCTTGGCAAAAATCCGCCCGAGAGCGCTTATAGAATACGCGCTTGAGCGTCCTTTGCCGGTAGCCGTCAGTATGCCAGCAGAAGACATGCGTTTCAGTTCCCGCTTAACCGTTACCAAAGACAAATCCACCCCAGTTTTTAAAAGCAAATTGTGAGTTTGGGACGAACTTAAAAAGGCGTTCTGTAAAAAAAGAAGCATTGTTTGCTGTTGTTTTTGGCTAATCTTTATCATAATCGTATCATTTACACACATTAATCGTATCATTGTGATACGATTGCGTCAACTACGATTACACAGCTTTTCTTGCGAGAACAACAGTAATCATAGTAAGAACACTCACAAGAATCGGGAACCATGCTTGGGAAAACCATGGAACTGGAATTAAGAAAATGACATCGAGAGTTAATAGTGACGAAGGCCAGCGCACTGTGGCCCACAAACCAACGTAGTAAAAGATATCCCAAATAGCGAAAGTCCAGAGAAATATTGCCCAACGCTCTCGTAAGGATTTAACCGCCATAAGAGCTACGCTCGCCAACATAATCATGGTCGCGGCTTCCCGAAAAAGTTCTATCACCAATAAACTTTTGGGCAATTCGCTAAGAATTTGAGCTTGTTGGTAAATATCGGCAGAAAGTCGGGCAACATCAGAAAGCGTCCCGCCGTATCCTGGAAGAAGTCCTACCGCGGCGCGGAGATAAACCACAACCGATGCTTCAACAAATCCGAAAGCAATCCCAAACAAACCAGAAACAACGAGAGTCCATTGTGAAATTACAAGCCCTTCCCGCCGCCATAAATAATATGCCACAAATGGAATGCCCAAAAATAGATTTACCCACCAAGGCTGCGCAAAAAGCACAAATTCGTTCATAGATTAATTATTAAAAATTTTCTTTTCCCAAGATTATAATTTCAAAAATGCCTCGGCAGAAATCCCCAAGTCTTTTATTATAATGCTTAACAAATGCTTACCAATTTCCTCACCATGCGGATTCGGAATAGAAATTTTGAAATTACCCAGCTCCATAAACTGATGCCTGCCTCCGGAGAACGGGCCAACAAATCCTAAATTCAGCAGTTTTCTAACTAGCTCTCTCCGGCTAATTGGCTTCAGCATGATGCAGAATTTTCAATTCAAATCCGGGCACCTCCTGCTTTTTCTGAAAACTCAAGAACAGGTATTCTTCCAATACCTCTGCTAATTGCTGCCTTACTGTTTCAACATCTTCACCCTGCGCGTAAACGCCCGGGAAACCATCAACCCACCCAATCCATTCCCCGATGCTGTCATCAAGCTTATATTCTGCTTGGCCGAGCATTTTTTCGATAAATTGTTGTGTTCTTAAGGTCATAATTTTATACTAGCTGATTTGTTCACGTAAAACAAGCTCCTTTTGGACTATTCTTGAAATAGTTCGGAACGGTTAAAGTTTTTCTTTGGCGACAGAAATTATTAGCATTCTAAATCCTCAACCAAATGTTTCAAACCATTTTTCCCTTCATAAAAATCTTTGGCCCAGAGTATTCTGTCGAAATCACGCAACGAAATGTTATACTTATGGGCCAATTTTTTACACTTATCCAAATACTCAAAGTAGGCAGAAGTGCTGACGGTTGGGTTGCCATGTACTTTTTCGCCGAAATCTTTGAGCGAGGCGCAAGCTCGATAATCAGCGATGGTAAACTCGTTGGGGGTAACAGACCGTCAAAATTGCGGAAGCCATCGGAATACCAATATTTGGGATTTTAGGAGAAAGAAATACATCAAGCTTTTCTTCGGGCGTTTTAGATTGAAATATTTCCGCCGTAATCGCACAGATAGTTCTCGTACTTTTTATGATACCCTTACGAACATTTGTTTTTGCTCTATTAGATTTCCAAATAACGATCGCAAAAAATTCTTCGGGATTAAGGTGGCCGCGATTATGAAAATTCTTATTTACATTATCAAAAAGGTAATTTTCAAGCCAATAGTATTTTAGATATTTTTCTAAATCTTTCATAAACCATGATTAAATTTTTGTTAAATCTTTTGGCCAGAAGTTTGTCTTTTTTGGGGATGCCTGCCGAAAAGAGTTATCGCATAGCCGAGAAACCAAAAACTAGCAAGTGCCCAGAAATAACTTCCGAGACCAATTCGTTCCAAGCAAACATTCTCAAAAGCTTCTTTTCTCAAAATATAACTATCAATATCTGGTTGGGGACTTTGAATAGTTTGAAGATTCATAATGGCTATTTGGGTAGCCATCTGGCTGCACATAAATTGCCTCCGGATTTCTAAATATACGTTAAATATGGAAAAAGCACAAAAAATTATGGCAAGAATCAATATAAAAACTCTGTTTGTTTTCGATAGAATCGGTTTATCATTTTCACTTTCAGTTTTTTCATCCATGTTAATTCTAAAATTTTTCTCTTCCCAAAATTAAAATGCAGTTCGAGCCGATATTTTTACAGGTTCTTTGGCGGTTTTGATCGGCGCGGCGTGGTTTGGCGGCAGATTTATTATACCAAATTTTTGGACCGTGCGAGAATCGAACTCGCGCCTCGGCAATGCGAATGCCGCGTAATGCCACTTTACTAACGGCCCTTGACGTGTTTAGTATAGCGTGCTAAGTCTAATTTAGGAAGGAGCCCACAAAATGGAGAAAGCGGAGAAAGCGTTTTTGCTCTACGGTATGCCAGGCGAACAAGGACCAGAATGTGTTGTTCTTGCTGAGTCAGCAGAGAAAGCTGCTAAAGCTTGCGGCGGACAATACCAAGTAGACCGCGAAGGGACAGAAGTTGTTGTTTTCCCCAAAGAACTTTTTAAGCCGTGTGTGGAAAGCGAATATCTGGTAGCAGGCGATGTTTTGGAATACAAAAACGGCCCATTGTGCGTTTTAATATTGCCGGAAGAACATGAGGGATTTTTATTTATTCGGGAGATTTCCGTAATCAGGGCAGCGTGAGAAAAGCTCTCGCTGTTTTTTTATTTCAACAACTTCCGTAGTGCTGATACTTTATTCGTCTTTTCCCAGGGCAAATCTAGATCGGTTCTGCCGAAGTGTCCGTAGGTAGCGGCTTGTTTATAAATTGGGCGGCGCAGTTTGAGCTGCTTAATGATCATCCCCGGGCGGAAATCAAAAACTTTTTTTACTATTCTTACCAACTTCTCGCGTCCGATGTCAGAGGTCCCAAAGTCATCAACGTCAACCATTAATGGCTCCGGAACACCGATGGCGTAAGCAACTTTGACTTCGACTTTTTTAGCAAGGCCGGAAGTTACAATATTTTTTGCCACGTATCTTGCGTAGTAAGACGCCGAACGGTCAACCTTGGTTGGATCTTTTCCGGAAAACGCCCCGCCGCCGTGCGCTCCAGCGCCTCCGTAAGTATCCACTATAATTTTCCTTCCGGTAAGCCCCGTGTCTCCGGCGGGGCCGCCAATAACAAATCTTCCCGTTGGATTTACCAAAAATTTTGTTCCTTTAAGTAAATTCTCCGGTAAAACTTTTTTAATGACTTTTTGAATAATATCCCGCTTCATCTTGACCATGGAAATTTCCGGAGCGTGTTGCGCGGACACTAAAATAGTATGAATCCTTTTTGGGGAACCGTTATTGTATTCAACCGTCACTTGCGATTTTCCATCCGGACGAAGATAGAGCAATTCTCCGTTTTTACGGACCTTGGCCAATTGTCGAGTCAGCCGATGGGCAAAAGCGATCGGCGCTGGCATCAGCTCGGGTGTCTCATCGGTCGCGTAGCCAAACATCATTCCCTGATCTCCGGCGCCGACAAGCTCCGGCTTTTCTTTTCTGTGCTTGCCAACTCCCAGCGCGATGTCCGGCGATTGCTCGTTTATAGAAACCAAAACTCCGCAATTCGCTCCGTCAATTCCGTATTCGGTTTTTGTGTAGCCCGCTTTTAGCACAACATCTCTGGCAACTTTCTGCACATCAATGTACGCTCTTGTTGTTACCTCGCCGGCAATCACAACAAACCCGTGCGCAATCAGCGTTTCAACCGCGACCCGACCATAGGGATCGTGGCGCAAAATTTCATCCAAAACCGCGTCCGAAATCTGATCTGCCAATTTATCCGGATGCCCTTCCGTCACCGATTCCGAAGTTAAAAAATATTTCATTGTTGACATTATAACACCAAAAGAGCTAAAACGGTTATAGATTGAGAATATTTAAGGAGGCATGCGATGAGGCGAGGGGTAGTATTCGGCGCAATGGGCAAAATGGGTTTAGGCATAGTTGAGGTCTTGCTGGCCCGCATTGGCTGCGAAGTTATCGCGTTTGACATTTCTGGAGACAGCGCGGAAACAATAAAAGCCGCGGATCTCAAATTAAAAAACAATTTGTATCATTTAAAGGACGCTGAAAGAAAGCTGTTTTTTGATTCGAAAAAAGCGGTTTTCGATCTTGCTTCCAAAGTAAGTTGGTGCGGCATGGATCCGAATAAAATGGCCGCGTATCTTCCAAATTGCGATTTTGTAATTGAGGCGGTCTATGAAGACGAGGCATTAAAGAAATCTCTTTATCAGAAGATCGAAAAATATGCCGGCGCGGAAACGCCAATATTTTCCAATACATCCACGATTCAAATTTCGCGATTGGCCGCAGAGATGACGCGCCCGGAAAGATTTATGGGGCTACATTTTTTTAACCCCGTTCCCCTGATGCCGGTGGTGGAAGTTATCATCGGAAAAAATACTTCCAAAGAAACCGGTATTGCCGCGGCACACATTGTGCATCGCCTTGAAAAAAAATTCTGTTTGGGCCCCGATTCTCCCGGATTTGTTGTAAACGGCGCTTATGTGCCGGCAATTAAAACGGCGTTGGAGGAGCATGAGGCCGGCGCAACTTGCGAAGAAATTGATAAGGCTTGCACAACGGGCAGGTGGGTGAATTTTCCTCCGGCCAGAAAATACGTTGAAACTCTTATAAACGAATCAGTGAAAATGATTGCGAAATATAAAGCAGATCCGCGGCTAAACCATTTGTCTGAAAAGCAAGCCCGAGAAAACATTGAGGAATTGATGAGGCTCGGTACAAATATGCCCGCAGGCCCATTTGAGCTTGACGAGCTTTTGCGGAGCGGAGAAGCGGAGAAAATGGCTTGCGACGTCAGGCATCCACAAAGATGGAAAATTTGCCTGGCTATGGGGCCGTTTAAATTTATTGATCTCGTTGGAATCGATGTGGCGACTGATTGCGTATATTCAATAGGTGCGCAAGAGCCCGAAAGAGGATGGAAAGAGCCTGCGCTTTTAGTAAAAATGAAATCGGCCGGAAAACTCGGCCAAAAATCCGGCGAAGGATTTTATAGATATGGACCGCATGTCCGGATTGAATACCCCGAAGCGGGCTACGCAAAAATAGTTTTTGAAAACGGCAAAAAAAATTCGCTTGCGATGGATTTGATCAAAAAACTAAGATCCGCTTTTGCAGAGTTAAAAACAAAGCCGGATCTCAAGGCGGTTTTTTTGCAAGGGTCCAACGGAAACTTCGCGACTGGGGCGGACATAGGCGAATTTCCGTCTTGCTTGATTGACGAAGGGGTAAGAAAGCAGGCGATAAATGAAGGCAGGCTTTTGCTTGAGCAAATTATGGATTTTCCAGCGCCGGTGATTGCCGCTGTTGAAATGTTTGCTTTAGGCGGCGCATACGAAATCGCGCTCGCTTGCGATTTGATAATCGCAACGGAAAAAAACAAAATCGGTCTGCCGGAAAAAGGCTTGGGAATTTTGCCGGGTTGGTTGGGTACCCAGACGCTTGCCCGCCGGGTCGGACTTGAGAAAGCGCTCTGGATGATTTTGGGCGCTGAAATGGTTGAAGCAAGCGCTTCGTGGATTGATGTCCTGCTCAAAAGAAACGAGCTTACTTGGACGAAGTTGAAAGCGCTTGCGGATGGCGCGAAAAAGCGCCAGTTTGAACCTTTAAACTATAACCTTTCTCAAAAGCTGCTCTATGCAAGAAAATTTGTCGAGCTTTATTTCAAAGTAAAGTGCGGCATAGAGCCGGCTTCAGCCCTTATCGCTTTAAAAGCAATCTGGCGCGGAAACAAGAAGGATTTACGGTCAGGGGCAGGTGTCGAGTGGAACGCAATTCTTGAGGCGTTTGGAACCGAGGGCGCCGAAAAAGGCATCAGATATTTTTTGGAAACCGGAAAGCATTTATATAAACCGAAAACAAATAAATAAATTGGCGGACATCGAATGTCCGCCAATTAATTTATATGATCTCAAATACCGCCGCTGTTGCTTCGCCGATCGCGTTGCACAACGAAACCACTATGTATTTTTTGCCTTCTTTTATGGCTTGGCAAATCGCGTTGACGCACAATACCGCGCCGGTTGCTCCCAATGCGTGCCCGAAAGCGATCGCGCCGCCACAAGGATTAACAATGTCCCAAGGAATTCCAAGCTCTTTCATGAAAAATAATGGCGAAACCGGAAAAGCCTCGTTTACCCAAAAAGAATCGATGTTATTTAATGAACGCTTGGCTATTTTTAGCGCTTTCAAAACTGCGCCAACCGGAGCGATAGGAAAATCTTTCGGATCTTTCAGGCTGTTTTCCGCGTACGCAAGAAGCCTTGCCAAGGGCTCAAACTTATATTTTTTAGCTTTGCCGGGGGACATAAGCGTTAACGTCGCGCAGGCGTCACCGTATTTGGAAGAATTATAAACCGTAGTCAGTTCGCAGCCCTTAAGTATTTTGTCTTTTGCGTTTTTGAAAATCTTTTCATCAGTCAGCACGTTTTGATCGAAATTGAATATTCGCGAATATCCAGTTCCTGTTTCTGGCTCCAAAACAATCGGTGTAAGATACTCGCCACTCTCATATTCATACAAATGTTTTTTTGCCCTCGCGTAAGATTCGTCCGCGTACACGTCGCAATCTTCTTTTGTAAAACCCAATTCTCGCGTTTTTTGATCAGCAAGCTCCGCCATGGATTTTTTGGTTATCGGGCAGGTAAGCGCTCCGATATTAACGCTGTCCGGAACATTGCACATCATGTCGAGCCCCATGCCTATTGCGATATTTGCCTTTTCGTATCTTATGGCCTGCGCGGCTTCCGCAATTGCTAAAAGTCCGGAAGAGCAGGCTTTTTGTGAAATATTGCATGAAGCATTATACATACCGGCCCGAAGAGCAATTTCTCTATCAGGCGCTTGTTTGAAATATTCGGATTTCAAAGAAACATTCGATCCGACTCTTAATATATCAACCGCCGCTGGCGGAATTTTTGTTTTTTTAAACGAAGCGTCCAAAACTTGCAGCGCCAAATCTTGAGGAGAGAGCGTTATAAGCGCCGATTTGAGCAAAGGATATTTAGATATCCCGGTCCCAATCGGCGAACGCGTCGCGTCAACAACAAGCACTTCTTTCATAGTTCATCCTCCTATGCGTATGGATTTTCTAAAAGCATTGCAGTTGCTTCATCAACCGCGTTGCATGCGGCAAGTTCGTAGTATCTGTCCTTATCGGCAAGAGCAATATCAACGGCTTTTGCGCCGGTTGCGCCAAGAGTTCCGCCGATCGCGTGCCCGTGAGCAATTGCTCCGCCTCTTCGATTCATCCTGTCGCGCGGAATGTTGCGTTTTTTCATTAAAAGAATGTTGCCCACAGCAAAAGCTTCATTGATTTCAAAGTGTCCGATTTTCTCCCAACTCATTTTTGGCACTCCTGACATTGCGAAAGTTTTTTCAATGGCTTCTTCAGGCTCTACGATAAAATTTTTAGGTTCCGGTCCGCTTGCTTCCGCATACGCCAAAATTTTTGCCAATGGATCCAGTTTAAGTTTCTTCAATCCCTTTTTGTCAGCAAGTAAAAACAACCCGCCTCCGCTTGCATATTTCGCGGAATTTCCGGCGCCGACAAGACTGCAGAGCGCCGCGCCCTCTTTTTCAGATTCGGGATACGTAGGCATATTGGAAAGGATTTTTTTGAACATTTCGTTAACGCGGTATTTATCAACTTCTTCGTCTCTTGCAACAATTAAATTATCGCTCACGCGCACCGGTGCAATAAACCTATGCCTCCCTTGCCAAATGGCCGCGCGTTCGTATGATCCGTAAGCATAATCATCCAACTCTCCGCGCGTTAGCTTCTTTTCAAGCGCAACCTGATCTGCAAGACCGGCCATTAGTTTGCCGGAAAATGGATCAGTAAGCCCGAGCCTTACAAAAGAATCCGGCACTCCGTCCATTTTATCCACGCCACCCGCAACCGCAAATTCCGCGCCATGATTGGCTACGGCGTCATAAGCGAGCCCGATAGCTTTGAGGGCGGAAGAGCAAGCCTTATCCTCCGTCAAAGAATGTGCATGCTTTATTCCTCCGCGAAGCGCGATGACTTTTGCAAAAGCGTGGGCTGCGAGTCTCTCGGTTTTATGTGCGATAACTGTTCCCAAGAAAAAAACATCAACCAATTCCCGCACTTTCGCGGAATCTTGGCCGAAATCTTTAAAAAGAGCGTCAACCATGATGAGCGCCAAATCCGCTGCGGGAATTTTTGAAAAATGCCCTTCGTTTGGAGGATATTCGGCGCTGATAGAGAGGCCGGTTTCCTCTTCAAGCCGCGGCAGTTCTTCCAAAAACTTATTTGCCCTGCCGACAATCTCTGCGGCCTTTTTTGGCAATTCTTCTTTAGTCAGCTTGCCCGATTTCAAGAGTTTTTTTAGCAAATAGCTTTTAAAATTACGCTTCCCAACCTGTTCCACCGCGGCGAACGGCAATCTTGCGACTTTAGCTACATAAACTTCGCGCATATTCACTTCTAAATCTGTTTTCTGTATAGCACCAATAAAAAAAGCTCGCAATGGGCTTATTTCGCGTCTTCTTTCCTATTAATGTTAATGACTTGCGAAGTCATTAATAATGACTTACGATGTCATTATATTATAATAATATGGAATTAGTACACACATTAAATCGCGGGGTAGATAAAAGAATAATATTTCTCGATGATTGGGATCGATTTAGATTTGTTCATGACCTGTTTGAATTTAATGACCAAAATGGAGTAAATAACTTATATTACCGTTTTCACAAAGCCAAATCTAAGGACTTACGAAGTCATTATATTGAGCGAGAGCCGAGAAAATTGTTGGTCGACATTCATGCATTTTGCATCATGCAAAACCACTATCATTTGCTATTGAGTCCTAGAGTAGAAAAAGGGATTTCTAAATTTATGACAAAATTAAATATTGGCTACGCGAAATATTTCAATGAAAAATACCAAAGAAGAGGCGCGCTTTTTGAGGGGCGTTACAAGTTCGTTCTTATCAAAGACGAATCTCATTTCATTCATATTCCATATTATATTCATTGCAATCCACTAGATCTTAAACATCCGCAGTGGCGCGAGCGAGAACTCAAAAATCCCAAATCGGCGCTAAACTTTTTAGACAACTATAGATGGAGTAGTCACTTAGACTACGCTGGACAACACAATTTTCCGTCCGTCACAAATCGAAAGCTTCTATTAAAATTTTTCGGCGGACCAAAAGAATATTACAATTCTCTTGCGGAATGGCTTAAAAACATGGAGGTCGAGAATATGAAAGACTTTTTGCTTGAATAATCTAAGGACTTCGTAAGTCATTAGATTAAAAGACGTCACAGAGTGACGTCTTTTTTTCATAATTTCTCCTTCCGTCTTACTTTCCGGGTCCTCTTAAGAGTGCTTGAACAATTTCGTTTTGCTGAATATTAGCTGTGCCCTCGTATATCTGAAGAGCCTTGGCGTCTCGTAAAAATTTCTCCGTTCCGTTCTCGTGCATGTAGCCTGAACCAGCGCAGATATCCACCGCCATGTTCGCGACGCGAAAAGCAATATCGGCGCCATACCACTTGGCGAGCGAGGCAAGCCTCACCATTTCATTTCTGTCTTTTGCGGTTTTTATGCCGCGATCAACAAACCAAGCCGCTTTGTAAACCAAGTTTCTAGCGGTCTCGATCATGAGCTCCATTTCTGCGAAATCATGCTGAATGGCTTGAAACTCATTAACCTTTTTGCCAAAGCGCTTAGTTTGTTGCGCATATGTCCAAGCATTTGCAAAAGCGCCCTGCGCCAAGCCCAAGCCTTGTGCGCCGACAACAATTCGCGAGCGCGGAAATGTGTTTAACGCCGCCAAAATTCCTTCGTTTTCGTTGCCGCCGAGCAAATTGTCTTTATGCGCCCGGCAATCGATTAACGCGATGTCTCTTGTGTCAGAGCAGTGTAGCCCCATCTTGTCGAGTTTTGGGCTTACTGAAAATCCGGGCGTACCGCGCTCTACTATAAAACCCGCAAACCCTCGATTGCTTTTTGAAGTTTTCGCAAAAACTACGCAAAACTCGCATTCGCCGGCGTTGGTAATAAACTGTTTCTCTCCATTTAAAACATAATAATCGCCGTCGCGAACCGCTTTTGTCGTCATGTTAAACGCATCGGAGCCGGAGCCGCTCTCGGTAATCGCGAAAGAGGCGATTCCGCCGGATGCGATTTTTGTAATATATTTTTTTCTTTGCTCTTCTGTCCCGCTAAGCAAGATCGGCAAAGCTCCCAGTGCGGTAGCGCCGTAAGCCGCAGAAGTCCCAGCGCAAACCCGAGCGATTTCTTCGGTAATCAAAACCAGCGACAAAACGCCCTGTCCTAAACCGCCGCATTTCTTCGGCAGCCAAACGCCCATAAATCCTTGCTCGCCGAGCAACCTCAAAAAATCTCGCGGATATTCATGGTCTTTATCCAGCTTCAAAACGACAGGTTTTAGACGTTCTTCGCAAAGCTTACGAGCCTGATTTTTAAAATCGGCATGATTTTCAGAAAGATTAAAGTTCATAAAAACCCAGCTTTTTCAATCTGCCTCAATCCTAGCGCCAAAATAAAAACAGTCAACTGTTTGTTGACTGCTAACTTTTCACGCGCGCTTTGATATATTCCACAGCGTCATTCACCGTTTTTAGCGTTTCGACATCCTCCTGCGGGATTTCTAAGCCGTATTCTGCGTCAATTGCCGCCAATAGGGTGATGATCCCGAACGAATCGGCCCCAAGGTCTTCCACAAAAAAAGAGTTTAGGGTTACTGTCGCAGCCAAATCTGGCTCAATACCCAGAGATTGTATCACGAGCTCTATTACTTTGGCCTCTATGGCGGCCTCTTTAGTCCATGTGTTTTCCACCATTTTGCACCCCTTTGAATTTTGGTTTCTCATTCCAAGCTAGCACGGCCGAAAATCTTTGTCTACAGTATTGATAACAACGCTCTCAAGTCTTTTTTTAAAAC
>MFHO01000018.1:24343-25477 GCA_001778635.1 Candidatus Giovannonibacteria bacterium RIFCSPHIGHO2_02_FULL_45_13
GCGTTTCGCGGCAGTTTTGTTAAACAACGGATTTCGCGCGGAACTTTAAAGGGCTGGAGATTTTTTATTAAGTATTTAAGCAAATCTGATTTCAATCTTTCAAATTCAAGCGCGCAGAGAGCATCATCCTCAACATGATTTAAAACAACATAAGCGGCGCATCTTTTTTCTCTTCCTTCCACAACGGCTGCTTCTTTAATGAACGGATTTGCCAATAAGACCTTTTCTATTTCCTCAAAATAAATTTTCTCGTCGTTTGGTCCTTTCATCATGTCCTCGCTAACGCGTCCAACGATAGACATATTTCCTTCTGCATCCGTTTTTGCGAGATCTCCGGTGCATAGCCAATCATCTGTTGTCAAAACTTCGGAAGTTTCTTTGGGTTTATTCCAGTATCCTTTCATGCTGTACGAGCTTCTGATTCGCAGTTCACCGATAAGATTTTCATCGGGGTCGAAAATAAGCTGGGTTACGCCGTTAAGCTGTTTTCCTACGGTGCCGGCTTCTTCTCCCGTTCTTTGGCAGTGCGTAATTCCTCCTTCCGTTAAGCCGTATCCTTCACGAATTTTATGCCCCCATACTGACTCAAAGTCTTTTCTGTTTTTCTCGTCCAGCCGCGAAGACCCGCTTATGCAGACTTTCAAAGACGAAATGTCGTATGCTCCGGGATTTTTTGCCAGAGTAATTCCCATGCCTTCATATTGTTTTGGGAAGCCGACAAATGCCGTGGCCCGGGTATGAGCGATGGCCGCAAGCATCGTTTTAAAATCCAGAGGTTTGGCAACCAGAATAGTTTTTGCTCGCGCACAAAGCGGAGTATGAAGCATTGTTGCGAGTCCCGTGATGTGAAAATAGGGGGCGGTGGCAAGAAAAATTTCCTTGCCGTCTTCCAAGCCGAGTTCTTTAACAAGGTCCCGGCAGGCGCGCGCGTTGGCAAATAAAGACTCGTGCGTGTGTATTGCTCCCTTTGGATCTCCGGTTGTGCCGGAGGTATAGAGCAAAAGCGCAATGTCGCTCGGTTTAATTTTTACGTCAACCTCTTTTCCGGCAGATTCTGCAAGAAGCAACGAGAACTGGCTTGGTTTTCCTCCGGCGTAGATTGTTTTTATAAGCGTAAGCGAGTCAAAAATATTT
>MFHO01000019.1 GCA_001778635.1 Candidatus Giovannonibacteria bacterium RIFCSPHIGHO2_02_FULL_45_13
GGAGATTACACAATTGAAATTATGGACACCCAAAACGCGGGAGTCCGCGACGTAAGCGATAGCGCGTTCACTATTGCCCCGAAAGCTTCAATTACTGTAGTTGCTCCAAACGGAGGCGAGCGGTGGTTTAAGGGTTTCCAAGCAACTGTCCGCTGGAGTTCAGGAAATATTCTAAGCAAATCCGTAAATATAAATCTGCTAAAAGGCGGGGTTTTCGCGCGGCGCCTGGCTTCCGGCGTTCCTCAAAAGTTTTATTCTTGGGAAACGCAATCCTACGTTTCCGGATCCGGGTTTAACTATGCTCTTGCAATCCCGTCAGATCTCACAGATGGCTCTGATTACACGCTGGAAATTACCGATTCGGCCGATCTTTCAACCAGCGACGTAAGCAATTCTGCTTTTAGCGTGCTCTCCGTGCCAAGCCCGGTAACTTTCAGCGGACGGATTGTCAATAAATTTACTTCAAGCCCGCTTGCAAATACCCAAATGGGCACTCTTGATTTTCCGGGCGGCGGATGGGTTTCATTCAAAAGCGGCCCCAACGGAGAATTTTCCATCTCCACCACAACTGCGGAGATGAGCTCAACTAGATTCTGGAAAATGCCAGTTGCGTCGTGGCCTACGTGCTACATGCTTTGGCAACAACTTCTTTACTGGAGAACAGACTCAATTTACCATCACGACCACCTTTTTGACTTGCTTCGCGACACAATCGTTCCGCTTGTAAAATCTGATGTGAATTTCGGCGATGTTCCAATGTGGCCCGGAACCGGCCTTTATACTTACGCTGACAAACCGAACGTCTCCAGCGCTATGGTAAGCTATCCCGATTCCAGTTACGGCGGCTGGCAAATTCTCGCGTTAGAAGCGGATTTGCAAGTAAAACTTTATGATTTCACTGCCGGTGTTTACTACACCGCGCCGTCCATAAAAATTCCTTTGGCAAACGGCTGCACGCCGAAAACACTTACGTATCTTAATGGGGCGTTTAAGTGGGAGCCGTACAATATACGATCTTCGTATGGGATTTCCGGCGCCACATTTGCAGTAGGAACACCGATTAATAAAGTTACATTCTCCGCCGCCGGAGGCGTGGCGCCATACACATGGGGGCTTTACTACGGTCCATTGCCGCCCGGCCTTACGCTTGATCCTGCGACCGGCGTACTGTCCGGAACTCCAACAACTGCCGGAACATACAAATTCCAGATAAAAATTACTGACGCCAATGGCATCAACGGCGGCAGCTGGCCAATAACGGTTACGGTTAAATAAAGATTTGCCGTAAAACCAGGTACCAAAACGAGGTGGCTATGAGGAGGATTTGGGTAAGCATACCCAAAAGCCAATTTTTTGCGGGCACAGTCCAGTGAAAATAGCTGTGAAAACCGTGATATTTTTGCAAAGACGGATTTTCCAGCCGCAGTTTCGGCGACCAAAGCGGCGAGGTATCAACAATATCAGGGAATGCTCCTCCCAACGCGCCGATTAAAATTAAACTTAATTGGTCCGGTGGTGATAAAGCAAAAATAATTGCAAATAATATTATAGATACAAGCCAATCAATAAAAAGCATCGCCCAACCGCGTGCGCCGAAAGCGCCAAGAGTGTTTTCTTCAAAATTGCTGTCTCCAAGATAAGGCGCGCGCCTTTCCTTAACGCGGAAAGATCCTTGATCAAAATGCGGCATGGCATCCATCAAATGGTGGCTCAAAAAACCCGCAAAAAATCCGGCGTAAGGATTGCCGGTTGCCACGCCGATTGCCGCTCCAGCCAGCGAATGTGTCGTAAAAAACATATGCTGGATATATTAGCACAAATTTTACTGTATGCCTCCGGTTGAGAAAATTGTGATTGTGCGGGTTTTGGATTGGTCGCGTTGTGAGGAGATTGTGACAGTGCCGGAAGCGGTGGTTGTGCCGCCCAAAATAGAAAATACAGTATCCACCGCGCCTCCGGAGAGAGTAATTGAACTTATTTTAACAAGCGTCGGCAAAATGTAGGCTTCATTCGCCGAATCGGATGCGCTGTAAACCGATCCTTTGAACAAAACAGCTTTGGTTGCTTCAAAATGGACGCCGTAAGTCTTTTTATCTTGAGATCCAACGGACCTCGACCGCGCGTCTCTTAAAATTCCTATGATTGTTTCTTGGGCTGATTGCAAATCGTTGGATTCCCGAAAAGCCCCGAAGGCGACGAAGAGAATCGTCGCAATGATCGCGACAATAAAAAAACTTATCAGCATTTCGAGCATTGTAAATCCCCCATTTTCCATTTTCCATTTTACATTTTTCATTGCTTCAAAACGCCCCCACTAAATTATACATTGGAGAAATCATTGAGATCGCGAAAAATCCGACCACGACGCCGATAAGAATCATAAGCGCCGGTTCAATAACCGTTGAAAGATCTTTCGTGGCCTGCGCCGCTTCACCTTCATAAAAAGACGCAAGGCGCAAAAGCATGTGCGAAAGCTCTCCCGTCTCCTCCCCGATGGCCATCATTTCGCCGACCAATGCCGGGTAAAGCTCTCCTGAAGAAAGGAATGCCTTAGAAATGGTCTCGCCGCGCTGGATTTTCGCCCGCGCGTCTTCCAGAATATTTTGATAAAGATGGTTTTGTAAAACTTCTTTTGTTATAGAAATGGCTTCCAATATATCCACGCCGGAAGAAACCAGGGAACTTAAAGTCCGGCAAGTTCGCGCGGAATTAAATTTTTGATTAATGCCTTTAATAATCGGCAGGTGTGTAAAAAGCCAGTCGACTTGCTTTTTGCCTCTCGGAGACCCAAACCAACGATAGAGGGCGTAGCCGGCCGCGGCTGAACCCAAGAGAAAAAATAGGCCGCTTTGCAATAGTGACTTGCTGATTAAAATAATAAATTGAGTAGAAAGAGGCAACTCGACTTTTAATTCTTCAAAGGTCGAAATCAAGGTCGGCACAACGTAAATCAGCATCAAAATTCCTATGCCAACCATTGCGATCATTACGATTATGGGATAAACCATCGCTCCGCGCACTTTTTTTTTCAAAACATAATCTTTTTTTAATTGCAGGGCTATCAATTTCAGAGACTCTTCCAATTTGCCTGATTTTTCTCCGGCGCGTACCATCTCCTGGTAAAATTTCGGGAAAATGTCAGGCCGCTCGCCTATTGCTTCGGCAAAAGATTTTCCTTTTTTGATTGATTCGGCCACTTGCGAAATGGTTGCCTTGAATTTCTCGTTTTGCGTCTGCCTCGCCATCACCTCTAAAGCCTTAGAAAGACTGACACCGGCTCCTATCATAACTGCCGTGTTGCGCGAAAAATTCAATTTTTCCTCCAAAGAAACCCGCTGAAAAAATTGCGGGATGTAATCGTTCCAGTTTTTTCTCCGCCGGACAACACCGGTCTCCGCCACAAAAAGCGGCGTGATTCCGTCCGCTCGCAACATGCGCGCCAAATCATACTGGTCTTTTGCTTCTCTGTTTCCCTCAATATCCGCCCCTCCCTTGTCTCTGCCCCTATAATGATAAAACGGCATACATTTATTCTACCAATTTTTAGGATGTTATAATATGCTTAATACGCCGATGGTAAAGCTTAAAAAAGAAAATTTGATAGAGGGATGGAAAATAATTTTGAAATATCTCCGTCCGCACCGCGAGGCGGTTTTTGCGCTGATCGGCTTAAGCGTCGTTTCGGCGGCGCTTAACGCCGGCGTTCCATACTTGGCTGGGCGCGTAATTGATAGCATTATCAGCCAAAATTCCGCGGTTTTTATTTTTGTCGCCATCTGGTTTTTTGTAAGGATTTCCGGCAATATCATTGATTGGCGAATTTCGATCCGCAACGACGCGCTTGCTTCCGACCTCGACGGAGAATATATTGCCGTTGGCTACGCAAAACTGCTTAGACTTCCTCTTTCCTTCCACAAAAATCACAAAATGGGAGATATCTTAAACAGAATTGCGAGGGCGGCCGACCAGCTTTATGATTTGGTGCACCAAATTGTTATCGGAATGGCTCCGCAGCTTTTAAGCATTGTGTTCGCGCTTTATTTTGTGTTCTCCGCAAACAGCCTGCTTGCGTTAGTTTTAATTTGCAGCGCCATTATCTATATTTCAATTTTAATCAAAACCGCGCCGGCGCTGGCCGCAAAATCGAAAGTATCAAATCGGGCGTTTTATCGCGTTTATGGGGACGCGCATGACACGATCTTAAACGTTGCATCGGTGAAGCAAGCCACCGCGGAGAACGACGCTGCAAAAAAATTATTTCACGGATTCGTGCACAGAGCCTATGGGTTGTGGTTTGAGCTCACCAAGTTCTGGAGCGTTCTGAATTTTTGGCAAGCATTGCTTGTCGCGGCTGCGCAATTTTTAATTTATTTAATTGCGATTTTTCTAATAAGAGACGGGAAGCTAACCATTGGAGAACTCGTCATGTTCGGCGGCTACTCCGCGATGTTTTTGGGGCCGTTCGCGTTTATGGGCCGCAACTGGCAGACAATACAAAACGGCATTACTGCAATCCAATACGCTGAAAAAATTCTCAACATTCCAGCTGAAGAATATTCGCCCAAGAACACTGTTATCTTAGAAAAGGTTATCGGTGAGGTGGAGTTTAACAATATCAGTTTTTGGTACAGCAAAAAACAGGGCGAGGTGTTAAAAAATATAAATCTGCGCGCGCTCCCCGGAGAAAAAGTCGCGCTGGTAGGAGAGTCGGGAGTCGGCAAGAGCACGCTGGTGGATTTGATTTCTCATTATTACAAACCGGCTGCGGGCAAAATTTTAATTGACGGACACAATGTAAAGAATCTGGATTTAAAATTTTTGCGCTCGCAAATCGCCGTTGTTCCGCAGGAAATCATGCTCTTTAACGATACTATTAAAAATAATATTAAATACGGAAGTTTCAGCGCGTCCAATGAAAAAATTGCCCACGCTACCGGCCTCGCCCACGCCGATGAATTTATAAATAATTTTCCCAGAAAATATGAGCAAATTGTCGGCGAGCGCGGGATCAAGCTTTCAATGGGCCAAAAACAGCGTGTAGCTCTGGCGCGCGCTTTCCTGCGCGATCCCAAAATTTTAATTCTGGATGAGCCAACTTCCGCTTTGGACGCAAAATCTGAAAAATTTATTCAAGAATCCTTGCGCGAGCTTATGCATGGCCGGACAACTTTTATAATCGCGCATCGCTTAAGCACGGTCCGCGATGTAGATAAAATCTTTGTGCTTCATAAAGGCACAATCGCAGAAGTAGGCACTCACGACGAACTGATTGCCAAAAAAGATGGCGTCTACCGCCGCCTCTATGAACTGCAGGTTGGATTTAACTGACCCAAACCAGGTTTGGGTCATAAAGATCATAAGAAAAAACCCCGCTTACTTGCAGGTCTAAATTGCTAAAAGACACTTGGCGTCCTAAACCAAATCTAGGGGCTTGACCACGACTCTGCGATCCGGGCCTTCGCCGGTGGACTGTGTGGAAATATCGGGATACTCCTGCAAAACAGAGTGCACAATTCTGCGATCGTAAGCGTTCATAGGGCGCATCTCAACTTCTTTTTTAAAATATCGCACCCTCTGGGCATGCATTCGCGCCATGTCTTTTATCTCCTCTATCCTTTTTTTATTGTAATCATTGACGTCAATTAAAAATCGGAATTTGCTCCCGGGGAATTTTTGTTCGTATATGCGTTTGATTAAATAAGTAAACGAGAAAAGATGTTTGCCTCCATCCCCGATCAAAAGCGGCGCCTCTGTGCCGGGCGTTTTTATAATAAACCAATTATCTTCTCCGCCTTCTTGAAATTCTAACGAACACAAAAATCCCATTCGAGCCAAAAGGTCTTTTATGGTATTTTCGGCAAACTCAATTTGTTGCTTTGTTTCGCTATCCATTTTGAAGCGCTCGTCTGCGGACGACCGCTTCGTGCACTATAGCAAAAACATTCATTGCTGTCCAATACAAAGAAACCGCCGCCGGCAGTTTAAACGCTATAAAAAAAACCAGAATTGGGAAAAAATAAACCATCTGAAACTGCATCGCCCGTTGCATATCTTTTTTCGCTTCGGCGCCGCCGCCGGAAACGACCGCTAGTTTCGCCTGCAAGAATTGGGAAGCGGCGGCCAAAACGGCCAGCAGTACGCTGGCCTCGGTTAAAGAAATAAATCCTAAAAACATTGTATTAACCGGCACGGAAATATCCAAAAACGCATAAACTTCGCCCGCCTTAAACGGAATGCCCTGCCAAAAAACCTGGTACAGCGCGATCAAGAGCGGCAACTGAACAATTAACATAACAAATCCAGCGAGCGGATTGATGCCGTGAACGCGATAAAGTTCCATGAGCGCTTTGGTTTGTTCTTCTTTGGTCTTTTTCTCCGCGTAGATTTTTTTTACGTCCGGTTCTATTCTTTTCATTGCGTTTTGAGTTTTTAGCATGTTGTGAGTCATAGGAAACGTCAGCACCCTTATAAACACGGTCAGTAAAATCACCGCCAAACCCAGATCGTGCCCCGGCAAAATCGAAGTCAAAAAAACCAAAGCCCCCAAAAGCGGGCGGTAAAATATTTCATTAAAAACTAATTTTAGATAGAACATTTTTTATGTCTTCTTTGATTTCGGCGAATGGCGGGACCGCGCGGTCAGCCAATTTCATAAAAAAAACAACGTCCCGTCCCGGCTTGGCGGCGCCGAACACGCTTCGCGCCGCTTCCGCCATGCGCCTTTTTGCTAAATTCCGCAGATGCGCCGCCCTGGTTTTAGGCCCGGAAACAACAAAAGCAAACCTGTTAAATGCCAAATTATTCCGCCTTGCGCGCGCAGTAAGCAGCGCACCTTTAAAATAACCGGATTTCAGCTTAAAAAACCGCTCAAGACCCTTGCGTCCGATTCTAAAAGATTTTTTAAGCATACCACATCAAACAACCAGCCGCTCCCTCCCTTTCTGGCGCCTTCTGGAAAGCACATTGCGGCCCGTTTTGGAGCGCATTCTCTTTAAAAAGCCATGTGTGCGCGCCCGTTTTCTTTTTTTGGGTTGATAAGTTACAGACATCGCCTTTTTATTTTACAACAATTTGGCTTTTAAGCAATATTCACAGGCACTCCACAATCTATTAACATTTTTTACAATGCAATGTTTATCATTAGGTTTATAGTAAAACTATGACAAATGAAGAATTGTGGAATGTGGCGCTTGGGGAAATAGAGCTAGCCGTGTCGCGAGCAAATTTCGTCACATGGTTTAAGGATACAAAAATCATAGATCAATCCAACGGAATAATAACCGTAGGCGTGCCTAACGGATTTTCGAAAGAATGGCTGGAGAACAAATTCCACAAATTTATTCTGAAATCTTTAAGATCAAACGCGCCGGAAATACGCGCCGCAAACTATTCAATCGTTGCCCCCTCTGCAAACAATGTTAAACCAACTAAGCCAAAATTCAAAAAAGAGCCCATTTTTAACGATGCGGAACAATTGGAATTCAGAGAATTCTACATTGATCCCAAAACCAACCTTCATCCTAAATATACCTTAGATTCTTTCATAGTAGGGTCTTTCAACGAGCTTGCTCACGCGGCGGCCATAGCCGTTATTAAAAATCCCGGGCGAGCTTACAATCCTTTATTTGTCTACGGAGGCGTCGGGCTTGGAAAAACACACCTTTTGCAGGCAATCGGCAACTCAATACTTAAAGAAGGCCCCAATAAAAAAGTTTATTACCTCACTTCCGAAAAATTTACGAACGAACTTTTGAATTCCCTGCAAAATCAAACTATTCAAAGTTTCAAAGAAAAATTTAGAGATTATGATTTGCTTATTGTTGATGATGTGCAATTTTTCGCCAATAAAACAAAAACGCAAGAGGAGTTTTTCCACACATTTAATACGCTTTTTGAATCGGGCAGGCAGCTTGTTTTTTCTTCCGATAGATCTCCCAAATCCATTCCAAGCATAGGCGAAATAAACGACCGCCTGATTTCCCGCATGGAAGCCGGAGTTCTTGTAGATATTTCGGAGCCTGAATACGAAGCCAGGCTTGCTATATTAAAAGCAAAATCGGCGGAAAAGAAAATAGATTTGCCAGAATCAACGTTAGAATTGATCGCTTTAATGGTCCAAAAAAGCATAAGGGAACTGGAAGGCGCACTCAATACGGTAAACATTCAATCAAAATATCAAAACGAGGTGCTTACTAAAGAAGAAGTTAGGGCGATATTAAGCAAAAATTTAAAACCCAGAAATACCATAACTCCAAGCCAAATCATAAAAACCGTGGCTGAATTTTATGATATACCAGAAAAATCTATTTACGAACACACAAGAAAAACGGAGGTTGTGCGCCCGCGCCAAATAGCAATGTTTCTGCTCAGAGAAGACCTAAAAGGATCATATCCTTATATAGGACAAAAATTTGGCGGCATGGATCACACAACCGCGATTCATGCTTACGAAAAAATCCATGAAGAAACAAAAAAGAACACCAGATTAGAAGAAGAAATAAAGGGTATTAGAGGTAAATATCAAAACCAACAAAGATAAATTGTTATTAAAAAAATACATTATTTGTATCAATAACATATCCACAGTTTAAATTATCAAAAATAAATCTAATCCACAAATTAACATAGCTAATAATAATATATGAAATTACAGTGTACAAATAATAATATTAAAGATGCGGTTGTGACAGCAGAAAGAAACACATCAAAAAACCAAACATTACCTGTATTAAATTCTTTATTAATAGATGCAGAAAAAGATAAAATAAAAATCAGGGCAACAAATCTTGAAACAGCAATAGAAATAATTGTTCCTGGTAAAATTTTTGAGTCCGGAAGCATAGTTGTGCCTGCAAAAATTTTAAGCTCGTTTTTAGCAAACGCTGGCTTTGAACAAATTACATTTCAAACCAATAAAAACAATCTTTTGATCAAAACAGATACTGTGGAAACCATAATTCGTGGTTATCCTTTGGAAGATTTTCCTATATTCCCGCATATAAGCGCTCAGGAAAAATTTACCGTTCCGGCTCCTGAATTAAAATACGGAATATCTTCGGTTATTATAGCCGCGAGTCATTCGGATATAAAACCTGAACTAAGCAGTGTGTTTTTCAATGTTTTTAAAAACACAATTAAAATCGCCGCCACAGATTCATTTAGATTAGCAGAAAAAACCATTATTTCTAAAAATATACAACAAGAACGATCTCTATCGTTCTTAATACCACAAAAAGGAGCGCAAGAAATTCTCAAACTGCTCGGTGAGGACGAGGATATAGAGCTCGGAATAAATAAAAATCAGATAATTTTAAAACACAGAAACTTAATATTTATATCAAGGCTGACTGATGGTAAATTCCCAGATTATGAACAAATTTTACCGAAAAGTTTCAAAACAACGGCAATAGTAAAAAAATCCGACATTTCTTCGCATATGAAATTAGCCGGAGTATTTGTTGGCAAGTTAAACGATATTGGTGTTAATTTCGATCCTGCCAAAAAATCAATTATTATAAACACTTCCAATTCAGACGTAGGAGAACACGTATCTCAAATAAGCTCTATGATTCAAGGCGATAAAATTTCTGCGAAATTCAATGAAAGATATTTATCTGAAGGAATTGCGCAAATTAACAGCGAATATATCGAATTTAATTTAAATACTTCGGAGTCGCCTCTGCTCATCAAGGGCAAAGGAGATAATTCGTATTTGTATCTTTTAATGCCGATGCGGGGAGTTTAATTTTCTTTTTTTAGATCAAGATATGCTTCTGCGATGTTCCCAACAGCATCGTAAGCCTTAAGTTTAATCTTTACATTGCTTTCTTGTAAATTGTTTAAAAGAAAAACTATTTCGAATGGATATTTTTTCGTCCCGCCGACATATTCTTCGTTTGCAAAGTAATCTATTTGTTGGACACCGAACTTGCTTTCAAAAACAGGCCGCAGCACTATTGTGTCGCCGTTTTGATATATATTTTTCTGCGGAATAAGCTGTACTTTTAAAATTTTAGGAAAATTTTCCGGGATATGCACATCATCATAGTTTTTTGGAATCACGCTTTCGTCCTGATCAAAAAGCTTGTTGGCCGAGGCCCATGATCTAATCGGATCCTCCCAGTTTTTTAGTTGCGGACTTGATTTGTCTACCCAATACAAAATGGAATGAATTTCGTAGACAACCCTTTTTTCTAACATATCCTGCGGTGTGTATTTGGTTGCCAATTTTCCTGAAATTTTATCTACGATAAACTCTTTGTTCCCTCTCCATTCTCCGCGCAAATACGGCTTGTCGCTATTAACGGGCGCTAGCTGATCCGGCGCCGCGAAACCTTCGTTTGGAAAATTTATCAGGGCGTATTCCACAATCTCGTGCCACCAAGGCGCCACAATAAAACCCGCCACCTTTTTTTCCATCGGAGCGTTATCGTTATTGCCAGCCCACGCGCCGATCGCTATGTCCGGCGTATATCCTACAACCCATGCGTCTTTGTAGTCGTTTGTCGTGCCGGTTTTCGCGGCCACTTTTTTGCCCGGGAAATAAAGCGCAGAAAATTCTCCGAACGATGGCGCGCGAGCTTTGTTGTCCGAGAGAATATCATTTATTGCGCGCGCTATATTGTTATTTATAACTTCTTGCGGCGCGGTTTCCGGTGTGAAAATGGTTTCTCCGCCGGCGCCTTCGATTTTAAGAATATATCGATAAGGATTTCTCATTCCGTCATTCGCGAACACAGAATAAGCCGAGACAAGCTCTAATAGCGAAACCTCTCCTCCTCCGAGAACCAACGTAAGCCCGTATCTTTGCGGATCATTAAGCGATGTTATGCCAAAATCTCTGGCTGTTGCCAAAGAATCTTCCAGCCCGGCAAGATAGAGCGTTTTTACTGACGGGACGTTTAAGGATTGTGCCAACGACTCCCGTAAACTCACAGGTCCTCTAAACTTTTCGTCAAAATTTTGCGGGTGATAGCATTTGTCTTCTTCCAGATCTGGGACGGCCGGTTTTCCGTCCATATTACATAATGGGTTGAATTCCGTTGGAAGATCAAAAACCATGGTTTCTGGTGTGTATCCTTTTTTGAAAGCAGTGGCGTATACGAAAGGCTTAAACGCAGATCCTGGCTGGCGATGGGCTGTGACTACGTTGAAATTTCCTTCGCGCTCCATGTCAAAATAATCGCGCGAACCAACCATTGCTAAGATATCTCCGGTTTTTGGGGATATCGCTACTACGCTTTCATTTTTCGCGTTAAAATTTTTCTCGTTTGCCTCGGCGTATTTGTTTATTATTTCTTCCGCTTGGCGCTGGAGGCCGACATCCAGCGTCGTAATCACTCGAAAGCCGCCGCGCTCTACGACGTCTTCGCCGAATTTTTTATTTAGTTCGTCTTTTACTTCAATTACAAAATGCGGAGCAATAATGCCTTGCGTGCGGTAAGGCACGAACTGAATTTTTTGGCCTTTTGCGCTTTCGTATTCTTTTTCTGACAGGAAGCCAAGCCGCCTCATTTTTTCTAATGTAAAATACGCGCGATCATCGAGCTCCTTTCTGTGTTTGCCGTAAGGAGAATAATAACTCGGCGCGTTAGGCAACGCTGACAGATAAGCGGCTTCTAAAATAGTTAAATCTTCGGCTTGTTTGCCCAAAAAAGTTTCTGCAGCCGCTTCTATGCCGTACGCCCCGCTGCCGTATGGTATTTGGTTTAGATAGGCGTTTAATATTTCATCTTTTGAATATGTGCGCTCAAGTTTTAGCGCGATGATAATTTCTTTTATTTTTCTAATGATGGTTTTTTCCGGAGTAAGCAATGTGTTTTTTACAACCTGCTGGGTTATCGTTGATCCGCCATGCTCGAAATTGCCTCTTAAGAGGTTTGTTATTACCGCTCTTAAAAAAGACAACGGGCGGAAGCCGTAGTGGCTGTAAAAATTATCGTCTTCAAGCGCAACTGCCGCGTTCTTTATATGCCTCGGTATTTTTTCAAAGGGAATAAGAGTGCGTTTTTCGTCTCCGTGCACGTCGTAAAGAAGAATTTGCCCCGTTCGGTCATAAATTTTTGTGGATTGCGCGATTTTCCGTTCCTCGAATTTATTTAAGTCCGGAACGTTGATCGAAACCGCAAAAAAAAGCGAAGCGGCGCCCAGAAGCGCGCCTGCCACCATAAGCTTGATAAAAAACTTTCGCATGCGGCTCATTATAGTCGTTTTTTTAAATTTATGGTAGAGTAGAAATACTATATATGGAAATTTTGAAACGCAATGTCGAACAGATTATTACCGAAGAAGAATTTCAAAAAAAACTTCGCTCCGGAAACCAGTTGCGCATAAAACATGGCGTAGATGCCACCAGCACGCTTCTGCATATCGGCCACGCCGTAAACTACTGGAAAATGCGCGAGTTTCAGGAGCTTGGGCATAAAGTAGTGTTTCTGATCGGCGATTTCACGACCCAAATAGGCGATCCAACCGGAAGGTCTAAAACGAGGCCGGATATACCAAGAAAAGTAATATCCGAAAATGCAAAGCGATTCTTGAATCAGGCGACAAAAATTCTGATAAACAAGCCGAACCTTTTGGAGGTGCGCAGAAATTCCGAGTGGTACGATAAAATGAGGTTGTCGGATTTCATCGCATTGCTTAGAAAAGTTACGCACGCGCGTCTTATAGAGCGCGACATGTTTCAGGCAAGAATTAAAAACAACGATGAAATTTACGAACATGAAATTGTTTACCCGGTTTTACAGGCCTACGATTCTGTGGCGATTAAATCGGATATGACAATCATAGGCACAGATCAATTGTTTAATGAACTTTTGGGGAGGCGATATCAGGAAATTTTTGGGCAAAAACCGCAGACGATTATAACCACGTCAATCACGCCGGGTCTGGATGGCAAAGAAAAAATGTCCAAATCGTTGGGGAATTTCGTAGCAATATCGGACTTGCCGAAAGAGAAGTTCGGGAAAATTATGACCATCCCGGATAATTTAATAGAATCGTATTTGAAAGTTTATACTCGTCTTTCTTTCCAGGAAATATCTGAAATAGTAAAACAAAAACCAAATGAGGCAAAAAAAAGACTTGCGTATGAAATTGTGAACATTTATCACAGAGAAAAAAAAGCTAAAAACGCCAAGGAATCCTTCGAAAAAATTTTTTCTAAAAGAGAAGCGCCCGAAGATTTAAAAATTTACCGCGCAAAATCCGGAGAAAAATGGATAGATTTTTTGGTGAGAGAAAGCCTAGCAAAATCAAAAACGGAAGCAAAAAGATTAATTGCCGGAGGCGGGGTGGATTTTGGCGGCGAAAAAGTTGCCAATTCGGGTGAAAAAATTACCAAAAACGGCACGGCAAAAATCGGCAAGTACAAGTTTATCAGAATTGCGGTTTGATTTTATTATTCCAAATCCTCTTCCAGCTCCCAAGAGTCAATCTCTTCGGGGTCTTCTCCGCCCTCTTCGTTGGCACCCGGCTCGACGTCGCCATCGGGCTTTTTGTCGTCGTCTAAATTGACCATGATTTCCAAGTCTAAAAGAGTTTATTTTTGGTTGCAAATGCGGGTTGTGGATAAGTTAGGGAAAAGCGGTCAAAAGAAGGCGGTTAATGCCAAGGCTAAGGCGTCTGTTTCGTCATCTAAAAGCTTGTTTTTAGGCAAATTAAGCTGAATTTTTATCATATTGGCAACGCTTTCTTTGCCTGCCCGCCCATATCCACAGACGGCCATTTTGACTGCCAGCGGCGTGAATTCTTTGATTGGGAGTTCGTGCTTTTCTGCGGCGGCCAAAATGATGCCGCGGACCTCTCCTATGATAAGGGCCGTTTTGACGTTCTTGGCGAAGAATAGTTTTTCTGTAGATAATATGTCCGGCTTTGTTTTTTTGATTAAATCATCTAAAAACTCAAAAATTTCCCAAAGTCTCTCGCTCTCTCTTTGATTTTTCGAGGTTTGTTTGACTCCGGAGACAATTCTGGCAAACTTGCTGCCGGATTTTTCCACCAATCCCCATCCCAACCTCTCAATCCCCGGATCAATGCCTAGGATTTTCATATATATTAATTAATGCTAAATAATTTTTGGCAATAAATCTACGCCGGTCATGTCGGGCGATTTTTTTATTCCCATGAGAGCCAAAATAGTCGGCGCTATATCAGTCAGCACTCCTTTTGTTTCGGTATAGCGCAAAAAAATTTCTGATTCGGAGCGCGGCGTTTCGTTTTTTAAATCTTGTGTAATTATAAAAAATGGCACGGGATTGGCTGTATGTTTTGTGCGCCGTTCGCCTGAAGCTGAATAGATTTTTTCTTCCGCGTTGCCGTGATCGGCCGTCACGATTAACGCCCCGCCAGCCTCCAAGGTCTTATTTACCAGCTTCCCGATTGCCAAATCCAAAGCCTCTATTGCTTTTACTGTAGCGTCAAAATTTCCGGTATGCCCAACCATGTCGCCATTCGCGAAATTCACCAAAACGAAATCATATTTAAAAACATTTTCTAAAATCGTATCTGTAATTTTGGCGGCTGACATTTCCGGCGTTTCGTCAAAACGCGCCGATTTGGGAGAAGGGATTAAAATTCTTTCTTCCCCCTGATACGACGCCTCGCGGCCGCCGTTAAAAAAATATGTCACGTGCGCGTATTTTTCGGTTTCGGCGACGTGAAGCTGTTTTAAGCCAGCGTCCGATATAAGTTTTGCTAAAGGCTGCGAAACATCAAGCGGAGAGAAAGCAACCGCTGCCGGAAATCTCTTGTCGTACTCCGTCATTGTTACAAAGAACAAGTCGCCGATTTTGTCGCGGGCAAATCCTGCAAAACTGTCGGATATAAACGCCGAAGTCAGCTCGCGCACAGAGTCTTCTCTGAAGTTATAGAAAACCACCGCATCTCCGGATTCGATTTTGCTTTCAGCGGAGCGCGCAGGCTCAACATATTCGTCGCTTACTCCTTTTGTGTAAGCAGACTCAACATAATCGGCCGCATTTTTAAAAATTGGACATGTGCCGGCGGTTAAACATCTATAAATTTTTTCAACACGATCCCAATTTTCATCTCTGTCCATTGCGAAATGTCTGCCGGACAAAGTAGCTATTTTCGCAAATGGGTAGCGGATAGTTAGCCTTTCTTCAAGTTGGCGCAAAAACAGCGCAGCTTCTTTGGTCGGCGCGTCTTTGCCGTCTGTAAAAAGATGGAGATAGACGCGCTCCAGTTTTTGCTGATCGCAAAAATCAAGCAAGGCGTATAAATGATCAATATATGAGTGGACGGAGCCGGAAGAAAAAAGGCCCATAAGATGTATTTTCCCTTTACTGTTTTTTACAAAATTAGCTGCGTCTAAAAAAGCCTGGTTTCGAAAAAATGAACCGTTATGGATCGAAGTAATAATGCGCGGCAGATGATGATAAAGAAGCTTCCCAGCGCCGATTGTCAGGTGCCCGACTTCCGAATTTCCTTCTTCTCCCCAGGGCAGTCCGACGGAAATTCCTGAAGCCTGCAGAGTCGTGAAAGGATAAAATTTTTCCAACTCCCGAAAAGTCGGCATCTGGGCGTGCTTCCATGTGGACTCCGGATTTGAAATATTCACCCCAAATCCGTCCAGCACCGCCAAAATTACAGGTTTATATTTTTTGGCCATAGCTTAACTTAATTATAGCACACCCCGCCAGCATCATTGACAAATCTGATAAACCATTTATAATATGGCTAGGAGGTGGAAATGTTGGAAAATCTAGATGAAACGCACAGAGTCAAAGTAATTGAGTGCCTCGATAGTCTTGGCCAAAGAGTCAGAACAGCTTTCATTAACGGCCACTCAAACAGCGAGCACGCTGCGAATCCTGTTCCTGGTCTCGCCGATCTGTTGAAAAAATGCGCCGGATTGTCGGCTTCTGTAGCCAAAAAACGGGCCAAGGATTTGATCGTTGAGCTTGCAGAGCGTGGATGGATAGAGTGTAGAAGAGATGAAAAGGGGCGGATACAAAGTATCAAAATCGTCCGGCTGGCTGATCAACTCGCCTTCGCGGCTAAGATTATAAATCGAAGCAAGGAGCAAAGGTTTGAGCAAGAGAAAGCTTTACTTGCGGAGACAGAAGGGTGCGAGAAGGCGAAAGCGGTCGAGCTTTCAAGCGAATCGCCAAAAAGCCGTCCGCCGAAACGCTCTCATAAAATAAGAAAAAAGGGGGCGGCGAGGCGCCTAAGAGAAGCGTGGGACAGAGGCAACCGCAATCAAACACGATTTGGCGGCTTGCTAAACAGGTTCGTTGGGG
Source organism: Candidatus Giovannonibacteria bacterium RIFCSPHIGHO2_02_FULL_45_13 (assembly GCA_001778635.1). Lineage (GTDB taxonomy): Bacteria > Patescibacteriota > Minisyncoccia > UBA11713 > 2-01-FULL-45-33 > GWA1-44-25. Next base: position 16,266 of record MFHO01000019.1, read on the forward strand.
CCTTGCGCTTATGCCCGGAAATCGTAGCGGAGGCAAGTTTGGAAAGTTCCGGGCGGCACAATCCTAAAAAGGGCAAGATAGATATGCGAGATCATCACGGCGAAGATTTCAGCTTGTTTATTCTGGCGAATCCGGAAGGAAGATATAGGTTAATATATGATGCCAAATCGGCTCTCAAAGACGTCCAAGCGTTCAATCGCAAAATTTATTTTACACGCGAGCAAAGAGATGCATGCAAGAAAAAGGCCATTCTGGTCAACGACCGCAGAAGTGACGCAGAAATCATAGAAGAGGTCTTACAAGATTTAATTGATTCTGGATTTTCCGAAGTTGCACGTTACACGCAGCCAATTTTAGAGCGTTTCGTGTCCCCCGCTTAAAGCCGGGGACTTTCTATTTATGTTGAGGCTCTTGCGTAATTGACTTTTGAAACATGATTTGCTAGAATCTAGTTATAAAAATGTCAAACATGTTATCAATCTTAATAAAGATAGAAGTAAATCAAATTTATGACTATACTTACGCTTGTCAAAGCGGCTATTGTGCTTGTGGCGGGCACGGCCGCCGGTTACTTTTTGCGTCAGTTAATCGCCCAACAGAGGAAAGACGCCTTAGAGCTTAAAGCCAAGCAAATATTACTGGATGCGAAAGAAAACGCCCAAAAGACATTGGACGAGGCCAAGGCGCGCGCTGATAAAATTGTAGAAGCGGCCAAAGCGGAAGAAAAGAACCGCGAAAAAGAACTTCGGCGCACGGAAGAACGCCTTGCGCATAAAGATGAAATTTTGGAAAAAAAGTCCGCTGAACTGGACAAAGAAACCTCAAATCTTCAGGAAAAATTTGAGAAAGTGAAGGCAATAAAAGAGCAGTTGGAGAAAATTGAAATTGAAAAAAAAGAAGAGCTGGCTAGAGTAGCCAAGCTGACAGAAGAAGAAGCGAAAAATAAAATTGTAGAGGAAGTAGAAAAAAAATACGAAAAAGACATCTTGGCCCGAGTTCAAAAGATTGAGCAATTCGGCATAGAAACTTTAGAAAAAAAAGCGCGTGATATTTTAGCTTCCGTGATCCAGAGAGTCGCATCTTCCACGGCTTCGGAGGTTACAGTAACGTCCGTAGCAATCCCGTCCGACGATCTTAAGGGAAAAATTATAGGAAAAGAGGGACGGAATATCCGCGCCTTTGAACGCGTCGCCGGAGTGGAACTTATTGTGGATGATACTCCCGGGGTAATTTTAATATCAAGTTTTGATCCGGTGAGGCGGCAAATCGCGCGCGTGGCTTTGGAAAATTTAATTTTGGATGGTCGTGTCCAGCCCGCGCGGATTGAAGAGATGGTTGAAAAGGCCAGAGCGGATGTTGAGAAAATAATCAAAGAAGCTGGAGAAAAATCAGCTTACGAAGCAGGAGTTTTGGATATTGACCCAAGGCTTTTAATGCTTTTGGGAAGGCTTAAATTCAGAACCTCTTACGGACAAAATGTTCTCCAGCATTCGATTGAGATGGCGCATATTGCGGGGATGCTGGCCTCTGAACTTGCGGTGGATGTGGCGATTGCGAAAAAGGGCGCGCTTTTGCACGATATCGGAAAAGCTGTGGACCATGAAATTCAGGGAACGCACGTTGAGATCGGCCGGCGGATTTTGCAAAAATTCAATGTTGACCAGCGTATTATCCAGGCAATGCAATCGCACCACGAGGAATATCCTTACGAAACTTTAGAATCAATAATCGTACAAACCGCGGATGCTATCTCCGCGTCACGCCCCGGAGCAAGACGCGATTCTGTTGAGAATTATTTAAAAAGACTGGAAGATTTGGAGGGCATTGCGAATTCGTTTGCCGGCGTTGAAAAATCCTACGCGATTCAGGCCGGGCGCGAGATAAGAGTGTTTATAACGCCGGAGAAAATTACCGATCTTGAAGCGAAAAAACTTGCCCGCGATATCGCCGACCGCATAGAGAGCGATCTCAAATACCCCGGGGAGATTAAAGTGAATGTGATCCGGGAACTCCGCGCGATTGAGTATGCCAGGTAGTGAAACTTTGCATTTTGGGTTTGCAGCATAGTAGCGATGCAAAATTCTACTACCTGGTATGCGAGATAAAAAAACCGCGTTCGCCAACTGGCGAAGCGGTCCTTTAGGTTTTTGGTTGCACAAGAGCGGTATATTGGCCAGCTTTGATGTAAAAACATTTTTCGCCGATTTTTGCGGCAAGATCAGTTAGCATCTTTAAGAGCTTAGGAATTTTTTCTTTTCCGAGAAAAGATACTTCGTATTCCGCTAAATCATCTATCTGGCCTTTCCAATGGCCGCGGATTCCCGAATGCCTTGCGGTGAAAGCTTCGAAATTTTTTTTAAGAAACTTTTCGAGATATTGCTCAACGGTTGCCTTCCCGACTTTAACCTGTAGCTTGCCTATTGGCACAAGAAACACCGCCGGCCTTCCTAAGTCTACAATCTCGTAATCATCTGATTTTTGAAAAACTCGCCATTTGCTTTGTTTCATCTCCACGATCCTCCTATTACAAATTAACATATATTTTATGAGTAGTCAATAGCGACAGGTTGGTGTAAGATTGGTATGATAAGTACATTATGACCACAGCAACAATACAAAAAGAATTAGAGCGCGCCTCGAGATTAATGGGCGTGGGCAAAAAAAAACTCGTAGATCGAGCACTTTTGCTTTATCTAGATAGCATAAGGCAACAGTTGGGCTTGTTTAGAGAATTTGAGGCTTGGGACAGGCTTAGTGATGAAGCATTGCTGAAGTTCGAGAGCAATCTGCAACATGAAAAAAGGTGAAATCTGGATTGCGCAACTGCCAACTCTAAGCGGACACGAACAAGAGGGTGTTCGTCCGGTGATAATACTTTCAGATGTAATCGCCTCGCTCACGCTAATCATTCCGTGCACTTCCAACATTCAAGCGCTGCGGTTTCCGCATACTTTAGAAATTGGTCCGTCTAAAAAGAACGGACTTAAGGCTTTTTCTGTTGCCATGATTTTTCAAATAAGAGCCGTGGACAAAAACCGCCTAAAACATAAAGTGGGCGTATTAGAGTCAGCATTCATACGCGAAATCAATAAAATGCTAAAAGAAATGCTTTCGTTGTAAAATCGAACTTCGCCCGCGAACTCCCTGCCCGCGATGCTACGCATGGCGTTGCAGGCGGGCGCACGATTGAGTATGTGAGATAAAATGTAAAAGACGCCTATCTAGACGCCTTTAAATGTTGAGGGGTGCGAGAAAACATCATTTTATCTTCGATTTGCGTGTGCGCACAAAAGCAGCGCTTTCCACCAAATCAAGTCCCCAAGCAAAGCCCAAAAGAAGTATGCCTAGGGGGCCCAAGAGCGCGTACACAATGCAAATAAATTCATTTTTTGGGCCATATCTACAATGCCGCGCCTTAACTTGTGGCACGCTTAACCTTTTGGCAAACCCGTAAGCTATAATTGCACACAAACACCAAAGAACTATCCAAATAATTGAATGCATTTATCCTCCTTTTCTTAAGATTAGCCGATGCCGTTACTTTTGTCAATAGCGACAGGGTGAAACAAAAATGGCACAATAAAGCCCATGAAACTGCTTATTTTTGGAGACGTCTTCGGGAAACTTGGAAGAGAGGGAGTGAAACGGATGTTGCCGGTCTGGCGGGAGAAATTTTCACCGGATGTTGTTATTGCAAATGTTGAAAATATTGCGCACGGGAAAGGAATTGGGATGAAACAGATTCAGGAGTTGCGCGATGCCGGCGTTGATGTTTTTACCGGAGGCAACCATTCGTTTGAAGGAAAAGACTTTGAAAAGGTTTTGAATGACGAAACCTTGCCGATTTTACGGCCGGCGAATATGGGGGAGGGGACTGCGGGGCGCGGCACGCTGATCTATGAAACAAAAAGCGGAGAGAAGCCCCTTGTCATAAATCTTATAGGACAAGTGTTTATGAAACAGCAGTACGATAATCCTTTTCGCGCAATTGATAAAATTTTAGAAGAATACGGCGATACAACTCCATATAAAATTCTTGATTGGCACGCGGAAGCAACTTCGGAAAAAACTGTGATGGGTTGGTATTTGGATGGCAAGGTTTCCGCGGTTTTCGGGACGCATTCGCATGCGCCTACGGCCGACGCAAAAATTTTACCAAAAGGCACTGCTTATATTTCTGATGTCGGCATGACAGGCCCTTACAATTCAGTGATCGGGGCAGAAATCGAGCCGGCCATACAAAGATTCAAAACCGGCGTAAAAAGCCCCATCCAGCCAGCCGAGGCGGGACCAATTGAAGTCAACGCGGTTTTTGTAGAAATTGACCCGGACGGACACGCTGTGGATATCCGTCATTTGCGTGAAATTTTGCCAGAAGATAATATATAACATATGAATAAAGCACAATTAGCAGAGAAGGTGTATGAGATGCACACCAAAAACGGCGTGGATGTTTCAAAAAAGCACGCCGATGAGGTCGTTGATTTTGTTTTTGACACTATCTCCGGCGCTCTTAAAAACGGAGAGGAGGTTTCCATCGCCGGTTTTGGAGCGTTTGTCGTAAAACAGCGAAAAGCCCGAACGGCTCGTAATCCTCGCACCGGAGAAGTTATCCAAGTGCCAGCGATGAATGTTCCTCGTTTCAAAGCCGGGAAGGCTCTGAAAGAGGCGGTAAGATAAATTCTGCGAAATCCAAATCAAAACTTCGGCTCTTGCCGAAGTTTTGATTTCAGCTAGAATCTAAGAAGAAAGCCTTGGCTTTAAAGTGCGCCAAAAAATTTGGGCCGGGTGTAAATTTGTCGTGCCATTTACCATAATCCTTTATGCTTTTGGCATGCTCTTGGATTTGATGGAAGAATTTTGGTCAAAACTGCTGTTCTCGCATATTAAAATTCTTGAAGCGAATGCGCCGTTGTGGATGATTTCTTTTCTCAGTATAATTTTAACTTTAGCTTTGCTACTTTTTGTCGGTTGTATTGTAGAAACCGACAAATTCAAACGGATATTCAAATACGTTGCCGGCAAAATACCAATTCTTAATTTAATTTGGAGCGCCAAAGAAGAAGAGGCTGTGACTCCGGTGCTTTTCCAACATCCGATAGAAGGAGAATGGAAAATCGGATACCTTTTAGGCAAACAGAAACTCAGCGATGGCCGGGTGTTTCATAGAGTTTATTTTTTTACCGGAATAGGCGATCACGAACTGATAGATGCAAACAGGCCAGATCTTCTTATCAAGCTCGCTAATCCTCCGCAAGAAATTATAAAATTGATTGCTTCTCTTATGGTACACGGCCCCGAAGAACTGAAAATCTTAAAAGAAAATCGTCCGGACAATCCCCAAAAACCCGCCACGAAACCTTAGCGGGTTTTTATTTTTTTAAAAAACTTCGCACTTTTATAGACGACGTTAGAACCTGCTTTGTGTTGCAAAAACGGCCGATATTGTTAAAGTGAGAACAGATAAGTTTTTTAACAATATCAGAGGTTTACCGAATGGAACAATATTGGATGCCCAAGAAATTGGATTTTAAAAATTTAAGATTGTGCCTAGATAACCATTCCGCCGATTTTCTGTATATTAGATTGGTTGGATCAGCGGGCGGTACGGTAAAAGTAAATGAAAAATTAGAAGGCCGAACGCTTGATTTTAGAAAAGACAAAGCGGGTTTGTGTCTACTTATCGATTCAAACGACGCGTTTCATTTCCCTCTAGATGATTACCAAAAGGGGTTTTCTCTGGCATATGAAAGAATATTGGATGACGGAAGGGTGCACATACCCGGCGGTATTTCAGATAATCCTTATGACCCGAATCTCCCAGAGCCAAAAAGATCGTTTTTGAGACACGTGCTGGATAACCATCTGATGGAGATTTTCTTTAAGGGCAGAGTAAATATCAAATTCCATTCCTGGTGGATTAAACCACATTGGAAATACTGGACAATTGATAAACCTGGCAACATTCAAGAAATCATATCAAAACAACAAATTGAGTATGAAGAAGAAGATTCTTAAAAATCAAAGCAACCATCTTTCGAGCTGCTCCTTTGGGAGCAGTTTTTTATCAGAGAGCATATTAGTTAGAACCTCAACCAAACCACCAAAAAACCGTTTCTTTTTCAGAAGATTTCATTTTAGTGATCAAAAAGTTTCTCATTCCCTATACGGGGCAATGAGACGATGTTAGCCGCCCTCTGGGCGAGCCTCGCCCCCGCCTTGCCAGTCAAAGGCTGGCGGGCGAGGAGGCGGGAACCTCCGAGATTTCTGAAATCCAAATGGCGATTGATGTGCGAGAGCGTCAAAAGTCCACTATTGTGCGGGATGGGGGAATCGAACCCCCGTCCAGAGTTTGGAAAACTCTTATTCTGCCATTAAACTAATCCCGCGCGATTTAGAAATTCTAGAATTTTTCGCCGGAAATGTAAATGATAATATCAAAAATAAAAAGAAGTATTATTATTACTTCCAGAAAATTTGAGCGGCTGCCCTGAAGAGCGGTAAGCGCGAATTCGGAATTGTCTCTCGCAAACCCGATTTTGTATTCTACGTTTCGGAATCTGGGACGCAGATCAAAAATATCAGCAAGCTGTGAAAACAAAGTCTCCAGTCGTTCATTTTCCCAAGTGATGTCGGGCTTGTCCAAAAGCGAAAGCTTGGAGATGACAAACTGGATAATGTTATTATTTTGTCCCACTAACCGCAGAACGCCTTTTGTGGTTTTTAGAAATCTCCCCCTTTTTTCCAGCCCGGCGTTCATTGCTTCCAAGTTAGACAGAATTTCATCTGTTAAATCTTCAATATATTCAAGCGCCACGGACTGCGCCAAAATTCTTGCCGCGATTTCCGTCTCCCCTATTCCGACGACCGGCAAGTCAGCCGCATCCTCGCCAACATTAAATTTTCTTTCCATTTCGCGCAAAGCATAAGACTCATCGTAGGATTTTTTGACCGGGTTTATCAAAAATTTAGCCAGCGATCGTTTGGTCGCGGTCTGTGTATCTTTGGCGACATTTGCAAAAACAACCGCGCCGAAAGAAAAAATAAACAGGAACTCGTGCGGTCCGAGCATATATGTCAAAAATTCCCTCCTGCGGCCGATGAGGTTTTTATCCAGCTTATCCGCAGCCTTGGCTATATTTATCTCTTTAGCCAAATAATGCGCCTCTAAATTGTATTCTTTGTAGTCCTGCACGCTATCATTTTACCACGGTTTTCATGTTTTCGGGCTGCTGGGAATCGAACCCAGTCTAACTGCTCCCAAAGCAGTCGTACCACCATCATACGCCAGCCCGCCAATCTTATTTATACTCCTTTAATCGCTCCGAGCCAAGCCAGTTCAAAAATAGAGCGCTGTGTTTCGGCGATTTTTTCGCTTTCAATAATCACGCCGATTTTTTCGGGAAATGAAAAAATGGCCACTTTATTATTATAAATATTTATCTCATTGCTAAAAATAAACCGCTCTTTGGGAATCAAAATCATATGCCGCAGTTCTTCTTTGTCTCTTTTAACATACTCCTGCGCGTCATTCGTATTCGGTACCAATCCGCGGATATTTATTTTTCTTTTGGCCCTTTCCTTTACATAATCTTTTATAAAATCGCGCGGCATAGCATACCACATATCATCAATAGACCCGTAAACCAAAATCGTTCCTTTGCTTTCCAAAGTATTCCAATACATAGCTTTTAACCCCTCCACTCCGTCATAAAATTTTACGCGCGGTTTTCTGCCGCCGGTTTGTAAAAGCAATTTAAGGTCAGGTAAGGCTCTGGTTAGAGCTTCTTCGCGGGTTTTCAGTAATCCCAAAACTACTTCCGGGTCTTCGGCTACAAAATAGCGTTTTTTGTCGCGAATGCTTTGCAAAAAAAGCCCCTTTCTTTCAAGTTCCCGTATAACATCGTAAGCGGTAGGGCGTTTAATGCCGGCCTCCTTTGCCAATTGTTGCAAACTCGCCTCACCAAGCTCAAGGCCTGCCAAATACAAACCAGCCTCTTTTTCATTAAGGCCTGCCCCCGATAAAAGCGCTAAAAGCTGTGTGTTTTGCATATTTTGTCGCTCTTTTCGACAACACTTTTAGTCTAATATGGCTTTAAAAATAAAGCAAATGGGCTAAAATCCTGCGAGCTAAGTCGCTAGTATTGACATTATAAATGATTTACGCTAAAATCAATGTAGAAATGTAGAAAAGACAGATCTCTGAAAACCAACCACAAACCAACCAAAAAGGAGGGCAGGAAAATGGCAAAAAGAATAGTTACGCGCATTGTGTGGCATTTCTGCGAAGGAATCCCGGTACCGGTGCTACCCGCAGAAAAGCGGTGGTTCGCGGCACGCCCATATCTGCTTCACGGAGTAATTGGAGAGCTCACAAACACAAAAGGGTCGTTTTGGTTCGATATCCGGCGGCGGGATTGGGAATACTTCCAAAATAATAGTTTTTGGGTTGATTTCTTCAAAGAAGAGCTGGATAAGAAAATTTTTACCGCCGTATGGTTAGACAACGACAATAGTTTCCGCAACCATTTTTGCTCTGGCCACCTACGTTTTGATTTTGAGCCAACGAAAACCGGCAATTTCCCGGGCAAAGTTTTTGATGATAAGGATTTTCTCGATACGGCCCTGGATCACTGCGTGCTGATTTTTAAGCGGCTTGGGGTTGAAATAAAAAAGTTCCCACTCATAGGCAAAGTTATGCAGGAGCATGGCCACGATCAAGCGTTGAATAGATACGGAAACGCCCTGAATCGAAACGGTTTGTCGTATTAACCAATCAAAAAAAGGATGGCAAGAAAATGAAAAAAACCAAGCAGGGTTTATTGAGGGCGCACATCTACGAAGGCGCTTCTTACATAGTAACGATATGTGGGAAAGGTTTAGAAGCAGAGCGGCAACTGGGAAGGATTCATTTGGATTTTGAATTGGCTAAAGTTGAACACGAGTTCTACGTAAAACATGAAGAAGGCCGATCGGTTGATCAAGACGTTTCGGTCCTCACCATAGATTTCGAAAAAATCTGCAGCGCTTTAGATCCACGCCATATCGCATTCAGAAAATCTGCAGAACGGTTCATGAAAAGCTGAACCAAAAGGCCCAAAAGGCGCGGAATAATCCGCGCCTTTTTTCTTTTTCACAAATTCACATTCTCCAGTAGTCTAATTTTTACGCTCTAAGATCTTATAACCTTCCAAAATTGCGTCGCAGAGAAAATCTTCAAGCAAACTTGTGTCGTTCTGCGTTTGCGCTTTATGTAGGTAAGTAGTATACAATCGGCGTTTTTCCTGAAGTATTACAACAGGCGCAAGGTTCGCCCTGATTGCCATCGCGTGCATCAAAAGCCTGCCGATACGGCCGTTTCCGTCGGCAAAAGGGTGAATTTTTTCAAACTCACCGTGCGTGGCAGCAATGCGCTTAATCTCATCCGGAATTTTTCTGCCTAATTTATCCGCAAAATTCTCCATCAAATTAGGAATTTTTAAATAATTTGCCGTCGGGACATTGGATCCCGTTATCCTTACTCCATGATTGCGGTAACTTCCTGCATCCGGACGAATCGCATTCATTAAAATTGCGTGCAACTTTAAAATAAGCGCTTCATTTAAAAACTTTTTTTCGGATAAATATTGGAATAAATATTCCAGCGCCGCTTGATGGTTTTTGGCTTCCAATTGCTCAATCAAGCTCTTATTTGGCAAAGCCGCGTTTTCGAATAAAATTGCGGCAGTTTCGTTTTCAGAAAGAGTACTGCCCTCAATGCGGTTGGTATTGTACGTCAAAGACAGATAAAACCGATCGCGAATATCCGGATTGTCAAGGATTTCACTCAGAACATTTTTATGGCCTTGGCGTTTTTGAAGCACCATGCCCTTTTTTGCGCCAAGAACCGACTCTGGCACGTGTTTCTCACCGGAATATTCTTTGTATAATTCATCAATTTTTTCTTGAGCTTTTTTTCTGGGTACCGCCTTGCCATTAATCCAGCGATTAAGAGCGGCGAAAGTAACGCCTAAACGACGGGCCAATTCTTCTTGAGTAAGCCCGGAAAGCTTTAGCAGTATTTGTAATTTCTCCTTTATGGTCACAATGCTATATTAGCAAACTATATATAGTTTGTCAAAAATAAGGAAACATATATAGTTTTTAGCAGAAATCAAATGCGTTTTAGTATGCGTTTTTTGAAATCGGCGTATTGTTTTTTATTTAAACCGAGCTCTTCTGTTTCTGCCGCAGAGTTTAACAATTCTTTTAGCTCCAGCAATAAGTTCCCAAAACTAAATTTTTCTAAGATATCGCGCAAATTATTAAAATCCACGCCATCAAAATATAACAAGCTGATTATATCAATTTTGTCTTTTTGTCCTTTTAAATTGCTTTTTCTTTGGCTGTAAGTATATATTTTTAAACAAAGCAAAATTTCTTTGGTGGGCACCTTAAATCCTTCGATTGAGACCGAATTTTGTAAAATATAATCTAGCGACAATCCAAGTTGGGACCAAAAAGCAACATAAATATCAACGTCGAATCCCTCCATTTTAATTTCGTATTTTTGAAGCCGTTCGTTTTTTACCACGTCAAAATCTTTTTTTAGACGCCCCAAGGTTTCTGCGCCGACAACAATATCTATGTCTTTGGATTTAAGCTGTTTTGTGTACAAAAAAACCGCCCATCCGCCAATCAGAACGAAATCGTATTTTTTTCTTAGTTCTTGCAAAACGCGGAAGCTCTTCTCCGTTATAAATTCGTGCCAAAATGCATCGGCCATATATTTATTTTATTTCTTCTTCCATAGCCTTTAAAAAATCTTTTGCGTACCATTCCGGCGCGTTCCAAATATCAACAAAAATTTGTTCGTATAGCGGTGCCGGATATTTTAATAGCCATGGATCCTGTTTTATCACAAAAAAATTGTGGCGTGGCAGATTATCTTTGTGTTCTGAAATTCTTTTAAGTAATTTTTCCAAATCTTTTTCATCGGCATAAACATATAAGTGGTCATATTCTGCCGGAGTACTGCCATAAAAAATTGAAAATCCACTAAAAGCGCCGAATATTGTTCCAGGAGGCATTATCCCTTCCAACGTTTTTATGTCGCTGTTAAAATGTGCGGAATAAATAATTTCTTTTTTAATATTGCGTTCTGATGCCCAGAGATAAAGCAGTTTGCGATAATTTTCCAAAGCAAAAAAACGCCCTCCCACTTTTATGATATTGGCGGATCTTAATGGTTTTAGCGCGTTAAAAATTGTGCTTAGCGAAAAACCGAACTTTAGAGCAAGCTCTTTTTGGGTAAATTTTATTTTTTTGTTTTGTCTGGCTTGGAATAGAATTTCCCGCCAGATCACCTCCTTTTTAAGCATAGTTTCGATTTTATACCACTAAAAACCACCTCATTTCTATACTAATCGAAACGAGTATTTCGGTCAAGTATCTAGAATCACATTTTCCAGCATCCTAATCCTGGCCTTTTTGCGCCCAAAATCCAAGAAAACGGCAGCGATGTCTATTTGAAAATCTGTTTCGTCAGGCATTTTTCTGTCCAATAGATATGTGCGGATAGCGCGGCTCAGCCTTTGTTTTTTCCAAAGACGAATATTTGCTTCGGGCAAATATTCGTCTTTGCCCTCCGAAGCTTTAGCGTAGGAGGGTCTTACTGTTAGCGCCTTCACCTCCACAAAATGCAAAACGCCGTCCAGCTCCGCCACAATATCAATCTCCCCCCATTTTTTCCGATAATTTCTCTCAATAATCTTATACCCCTTCCCTTCCAAAAAACTTGCCGTCAATTCTTCCCCAAGATTCCCCGTCTTTTGTTTTTCGGTTTGAGGCATTGGCTAAAGCGTAACAAAATGCATAATTAAAACCAGATTAAGGAGGGCTTGTGGAATTGTTTTCGAAAGATCTTGAGACAGCGTAAGAAATTGTTGAGGAATTAAATGAAATTGTAGGAATTTACAAAGCCATTCTCGAAAGAGAAACGAGCGAGAAAATTGCCTATTTTGAGCTTCTTTTTGCGCATAATATGGCGCCTTTAAGCAAAATCGGGCTTTGGATGTCAGCCGAATTTTTCCAAGACACCTTTCTTGATTTTTGGAAAGATCGCGAAATACAGAGTTATGCGACATGGCGGCAAATCGCAGCAATGGCCTCCCTGCTCTGGCTTTGGCTAATAGCAAATGAGCATAAGCTGAATTTAATAGAAACGACTTTCTTAAAAGACCAAAAAGCGCGCTTATTTTTCCTGATTCCGGATTTGCTTGAGAAACAACAAATCTCTCCTTACGTAAAAAATCCCCATTTTGGCGCAGAAATCCAGTTTGACGAATTGAAATTTGCCTCAAGATGTTTATTTCAAGCTCTAACAGAAGACCAAGAAGACAAACAAGAAAATCAAAAGGCCCTGCTGCATTAAGCCGGGCCTTTTTCATCATTCTGCCAGCAAATTTTGGCTGGCTTGGCGATAATTTGCCAACTTTTCCATTTCTCAAACTGTTCTTGCGTTGCGGTTTTGAGCGTTGGCCCCCCGAATGCAAAAGCAATGTACTTATATTGGATTTCCATCTCGCCACTATCCTTATTTTTCTTTTCAACGACCTGATAAAAAACATGCCCATTTTTAACCTCACCGCCGCTTCCTTGCGGCATGCTTGATCCGAATGCGTCTTCGTGAAGCTCAACGGCGGGGTTGATGATAACCTCATTGCCATTTTCCTGTTTCACATACCACATTTTCGTGCCTCCTTATTTTTTAGATTTTGAACTCTTCAACTCAAAATTATCACAACCACGCTCAAAAGTCAAATTTGAGAGCTAAATTTGAAAATTAATGACTTCGTAAGTCCTTAATTTCTATAATTCTTCCAAAATCCTCTCCCTTAATCCATCAAAACCCCTACAAGACATAATTATTATCACGTCATTAGGCTTAACGTCATGTTTCACATGAAACAATAGCTTTTCCAAGTCATCAAACGATTTGGCTTGCGTACCGAGCCTATTAAGCTCTTTGGTTATATGTTTCACATGAAACACCTCATCGGCTTTAAGGCTATCGGCTTTGTACGGCTTGTATAGATAAACAATATCAGCGCGCCGAAATGCCTCAACATATTGCTTCTCAAAGATTCGACGCTTGGACGAGGCCGATCCTGGTTCAAACATTAAGAATAGTCGTGAAGCATGAAACTTGGAGCGTAAGGCCATCAATGTTTCACGGACAGCTGTAGGATGATGAGCGTAATCATCAATCACGGTTATTCCATGTTTCACACCTATAATTTCTGATCGGCGTTGCACGCCTCTAAAGCTGGCAATGGCCTTTTTGATTGTTTCATGTGAAACACCAATGAATCTGGCCACAGCCGTAGCGGCTAGAATATTGTTGGTAATATAATCAGCACGTTTTGCTCCAAATAGTTTCACGCTTGTCCGCCGAAGCTTTAGCGAAGGCGGATGAAACTTGCTTACCAGCTCCATCACGTTTTTATCATGCTTATTAGCAACCAAAAGACCATTTTTGGGTATCAAATTTATGAAACGCGCAAAAGCGTATTTGTAAGCCTCAATATCTTTATAAATATCCACGTGGTCGAGCTCGATATTGTTGATTACTCCGATAAATGGTCGGTAATGCCAAAATTTAGGGCTTTTATCAAAAAACGCCGTGTCATATTCATCACCCTCTAAAATAATATATTTGCCTTTGCCAAGCTTAAAACTTGAATTGAAATTATTAGCCACACCACCAACGAAAACGGTCGGATCCAACTTCGCGCATTCTAATATCCAACTCACTAACGCTGTGATAGTTGTTTTACCGTGTGTACCAGTTATTACAACAGGTTTTTTTCTGCCAGCTGGCAGATCTATAAATTCGTCCAATAGAATATCGGACATTGACCGATATAGATGTCCGATAGACATTATATATTCGAGTTCTGGATTGCCGCGGCCGATTGCATTGCCAACAACCACAACGTCTGACCGCCAATGTTTCATGTGAAACTTCGAATACGGCGTAAAAATCTTAATTTTTAGCCTCTCTAGCATGCTTTTCATCGGTTCATACATTTCTTGGTCAGATCCGGCCACTTCATAGCCTTTTGCTTTTAACAGCCCGGCCAAACTCGCCATCGCCACCCCGCCTATGCCAATTAGATAAAACCTCTTTTTTCTCATGTATAAATAATAACAAAAAAGCGCTCCGACTACTGTCGAAACGCTTATTTTCTCTAACACAATCAGATTTTGGCTTGCCCGCCATCTGATCTATGCTTTCCTTTGGCATCCACGACCTTGGTCGGGACCCTCCGGCTAAGCTGTTAGATTTTCATGTGGTTTGAAATAGTGCGAAGCGCAATTTGCGTTATTTGGTGAAACCTCTGCGAGGCATCTTGTACACTCTAAAAGATCAATCACTGGTTTGCGGTCTGGTCCGATATGGTTCCTTTTTACTTTGTAGGCTCCATGGATTGTGCCGTTGTCCCTAGACTCAAATGAATATAAAGCCCCCTCAGCACATTTTGCGTATCCTTCCAACACGGATTTTGTTTCAGCGACACTTTCTCGTAAAATGCTGTTTAGCGCCTGATGTACTGTTTTCAAACGGTCTTGTTCCGTTTTCAAACGATCTTGTTCCGTGTGGAGTTCGCTTATCGTTTCAACCAGTCTATCATTTTCTTGCTTTTGCTTTCTGATTTCTTCATCTGCGCCCTCTTTTAATCGCAGTTGTTCGTGGGCCAAGCTGAGCTTTGTATGGACATGCGCAAAGTCTTTTTCTAGGGCCTTCTGCTTGTCTTCGGTTTCCCAAAGTTTTTTGATTACATCGGCGTTTTTGGTTTCGGCTTCATTAATTCGCTGTTTTACATCCAGACCCCATAAAAACCACCAGCACCAAAGCAAAGCTAGCGCCACGCTGATAATGACTAGGCCACGAATATCCGGCAATTTGCTGTCTTGCCCTTCTTGATAAGCTCTATTCGCCGCGATGCGCTCGTAAAACTTTATCGGTTTCACCACTGACTCCACTGAATACAAAGGAACGCGCAGTTTGCCGCCAGTTAAAATTAAATCTTTGCTTTTCACACTCGGATTCTCTTTGTTCATCGCCCGCAATTCATTCACGGTAGTACCGAAAATCTTTGCTAATTTCGTTAAATTGTCCCCGCGCCTAATTTTATATTCAAAAGGTCTGATTACCGGCAGTTCGGAAACCGGCTCAATATTCACGGTTTCACTTAGTTTTGCGTTCGGGTCCGGTAAAATGACTTGAGCCGCTTTTGAATTCGCCACGAAAATAAGCGCACACGTAAGCATTGCCGCAAAAACCACCTTTTTCATAAAGCCTCCAACTTTTTCAATCTAAAAACAACCCTAGCAAAAGGGTTGTTTAAATGCAAGTCCACCGCCAATTATTCGATTTTATAACCGACGCGTTTTAGAAGTTTTGCCAGATCCCCGGCTCCATTAATGGCGCCGTATTTTTTTTCCAGCTCTTCGGACTCCTTCTTTGCGGCAGATGCGTTGGCTTCAAAATTTTCGTCTTTGATAAATTGCTTCAGCCGGCTTTTTATCTCTTCGGCTTTGGCGCTCCCATTAATAATCTTGTTGGTTGCCAGACTTTCATTCCAAAGAATTTTTTGCCAGAGAGCAAAGCCTCGTTGCGCTTTTTTAAAATTAATAACGGTTTTGGCCATTTCCGACATTTCTTCCGAAGTTAGATTTTGTATTCCTTTGGTAAGCTTTTCTTTGATTTGATCCTGTGTTTCCCTTAATTCCGCATTCCCGCTGTTCCGGAATTTTCCGTAGTCGCTGCCGGTCCCCACATCTCCGCGCAGATCGGCGCTGGCAATCGCAAAAGCCCTCAACGAACTATCCGGAGTGAGATATCGTTGAGAGATTTTTAATCCTTTTGTGCCGTCTGGCAGATCAGCCATCATAAAATCAGGATAGGTTGCGGCGATATCCATTAAAATTTCCTGCCGGAAACCGCCTGATTCGGTTTGAAAAACCCCAGCTCCGTTATTATGATAAACATATTTCTCAAGTTCTTTGAGCAATTCTTCCGCGCTATTTCTTTCGTTGCCGATGGTGTGTCCGCTTTCTCTCGCCGCTTTTCCTAAGTTTTCATCTTCAAATCCTTCAAAACCGCGCAGTCTTTTTCTCGGCTGGCCTTTCGGCCTCAAGCTTGCCTGAACAATATCGTGATACAAACTCTCGCTTGCTACAAAATCCAAATCGAAATCGCTGACTAAACCTGGGTCAATTTCTTTAACAATTTCTAAAACGCGCCTCGCATTCTTGGCCACGTTCTCCGAATGTTCCCGAACATGATACTCCATCGGGTCTTGGCCTTCCGACCCGAAACGCTCGTTGAGAATCTTGCGCGCGCCTTCATTAATTTTTAAATACGCTTCGTTGATGCTCTCAACAACAATTTTATTGCCTTCCGACTCTCTGGCTTCAAACTGTTCCATAATAGTTTTCTATCATAAAATTAAGCGTTCTGCAAGACAAAAAATTCCTCTCTTAAATTTAAGAGGGGTTAGGGGAGTTATTAAAGTAAGCCGCCGTGAAAGTGCTCGCGGGCCGCTTCACTAGAATTTTTTTTTAAAAACCACCGAAAATCTGGATTTTGTTGGCTTTGGCCTACGCCGCCTTTTTACCAATGCTTTTCAAGCACAATTTCATGTATTCATCTTTGATAAACTCAATTTTTCCTTTTTGCGGAAAAGGTTTCAGCGTCCCTATCGATTTAAGAACGACTTCTTGCCCGCCGCAAAGCGCATCGTGCACAACGCGCACCCAGATGTCCAGCATCAATCCGACAAATCCGTGAAAATTAGCTTTATCGCAAAATTTTTTTCTGAATTTTTTTAACAGTCTATCCTCTTTCATTTGCGTCGCGAAAAAACCAGCAACGTAACTTTCCAACGGCTTAATCGTACTCTCGTTCCCAAAAAGATGCTTCATTTTCAGCTCTTTTTTCATTTCTTTCTCGGTAACAAAGTCAACATCTTTCTTTCTCGGGCGCAGCCGAAATTCTCCCACCCATGCTATTTGCAATTTTTGCCCTTCCAGAATGGAATTTCTGCAATTGATTATCAGGGAGTTGCAGAAATCTTTACCCAATTCTTCCGCCGATGGCTCAGCAAATCCTTCATCCCAGAGAACGCCTTCCGCCTCCAAATTACGCCTAAAGTCTTCAAGATCGTACATATTTCTCATTTTTTAACCAATCTTCTGACTATAAGCTAACAAAAAGCCGCCCTCTAAGTCAAGGCGCGTAATGCTATGGGGCAGGGATTGCTAGCGCTATCCATTACACAAAGCCGATGTGCGCAAACGTTGATTAAAATTGCATTTTTAAAAACAAATTATCTAAAAACAAAAAGGGCTGCTTATGCAGCCGCTTTAACAAACTGGTGTTCAATGTTCCACTTGAAATGTGTTTCTGTAGTCGTAATCCTTTCAGTGTTTTCTGGCACCTTGCCTGTGTTTAACCATTCAAAAAAGTTTCCTTTTGCGTCTCTCTCCATCTCAACAATGTAATATTCTCTACTATCCACATCCCGCTTAAAGCTCAAGATTTTGCCTTTGGGTCTTACGCCGTAACCAACAATATTTCTATTTTTCAGCTCAATGACATCGCCTGCTTTAAACTTAAAGTAGCCATTGGTATTATACCAGACAGCCAGTTTCCCAGAACTCAAAGTAAGATTACTGGGTATAAGGTAAAGAGCGAACCAACCGGCGATTTTCTTCGGTATTTTATTCATATATAATGGCGCGCTTAAAAAAAGCAGCACTGTCAGTACAAAAATCGTCTTTTTCATCGTCAAACCTCCTAAAAATTTATCTTCCACCATCCTAGCAAAAAACCGCCTTTTAAGTCAAGGCGGTATGTTTGATGATGCGCTTTTTAGCTTCGTCCCAAAGATTGCCGTTTCGTACAATGGTGCTATCCAAATCTTTTTTGATTTGCTCGTGAATCAGCGCAGTAAGCAAGGACGGCTCTTTAAACCACATAAATTCTTTCGGCCAGCTCTCATTAAATTCTCTTAAAATCAATTCTTTCGTGGCCCACAACGGCAAGATGTCTGCGACGCGGAACGGTTCGCGCTGATCTTCCAAGGCCAGCGCGCTTTTTTCTCCGAGTTCTCGCGCGACTTTTTCTTTTAGATCAGACATTTGTCTTTCGTAAAGCGGTGGGACATAAAAAGAAATTTTTCCGTCCACCCAAGCGCGCGCGATGTTGCTTCTCTGAACATTGGACGCACCTTCGTAAATATCTAACGGCAAAGAGTCAAGAACAAAGCGCGCGATTTCCATATCAGCAAGATAGCCAGAGCCGCCGTAAATTCTTTGCGCTTCCTGCGTCAGCCATCTCGCGTTTTCAGATGAAAACAGCTTTGCAAGTGAAGCGTAATGAGCAAATTCCGCGCCTTGGTCTTCCAGCCAAGCGGAATAAAAAAGTAAAATTCTGGAAATGTCGGCAGCAAGGACCATTTTCACGATTGGGTCGCCAATTCCCGAATGAACAATGGTTGGCACGCCGAAAGCGATGCGATTTTGCGCGTGCTTTAAAGAAAGTAAGGTGACTGCATCCAAGATTCCAATTCCCTGCGCCGCGATCCAATTGCGTCCGTGGTTTAGTGTTGCCATAGCGCCCTTGCCAAAACCATTACCAAGTTCGCCCAAAAGGCAGCTTTCCGGCACAAAAAGATTGTTGAACACGATTGAACCCATGTGAGCGGCATGAAGCCCTAATTTCTGTTCAGGTTTTCCGATTTTAAGCGCCCCGCTTTTTTTATCTTCACGCCTCACAGGAATCAAAAAAGCTGAAACGCCGCGATGGTCTTTAATTGTGCGATCGGTTCTTGCAAAAACAATTAAAAATTTCGCGACAGGAGCGTTCGTGATAAAACACTTTTCGCCGGAGATTGAAAAACCTCCGCTAACCGGCTCGGCATAAGTTTCTATGCGCGCAGCGTCTGACCCGTGATTCGGCTCTGTAAGGCAGAACGATCCCAAAATTTTTCCGGCGACAAGTTCTGGCAGCCATTTTCTTTTTTGCTCTTCGCTCCCAAGCCTGAACAGGGGATCGCTAACCAATGAATTGCCGACTCCCAGAATCAATGCTCCTCCCGACCAGACTTTGCACATTTCTATCATGGCAATAACGCCCGAGAGATTGTCCATTCCTGCGCCGCCGTATTCTTCCGGAATATTTATGCCGCAAAGCCCCAGCTCTGCCATTTCTCTCACAAGCGGCCACGCGAAAGGCGCGTTGTGCCGCTCGTACTTTTGGATCATTCCCGGCTTATCTTGTTTATCTTTCGGATCTGCTTTATGCGTGATGTCCGCCGCATTCATTCTCTCGCGCACCATATTCCTTACCATCAAATGCTCTTCGGCTAATTTCATTGTCGATGTCATTTCTGGTGAAATACGTAGCACAAATTAAAAATCGCCGCAAGGGCGACTTTTTATTTAATTTTACTTAATTTTTCATCCAAAAATTCGCAAAGAGCATCTATGCCTTCTCCGGTTATTGCCGATACTGGGAAATACGGTTTTTGAAAACGCTCTTTAAGCGCGAGTTCGGCGCGGAAAGCTGGCTCTTTATCAATTTTGTTGAGCAAAATTGCGTCTGCGAGTTCGTGCGCCCCGCCTTTCATAAGCCGTAAGTCATCGGTTTCATTCGGCAGCGCGACCCACAAGAAAAGATCCGCCAGATTTTTTATTGCCGAAGACGTTTCTTGCCCAAGCCCGATTGTTTCAAAAAATATCAGTTTTGCTCCCCACAATTTCGCCAAACCAGCCAAATTTTTAAGAAATGTCACGCGCTTTTTGCTGTAGTTTCCGAACTGCGAAACACTGCGGATAAAAATATTTTCGTTTGAAGTATGATCCTGCACGACGAGCCTATCACCCAAAAATGCACCCTTCAGTTTCGGCCCGCGCGGATCGCACAAAAAAACAGCGATTTTTATCCCGCGTTTCCCAACGCGTTCCAAAACGGCGTTTAGCAAACTGCTTTTGCCGGCGCCAGTTGGGCCGCCGAGTACCACCGTTATCGCGTTGCTTTCCACGGGAGTGCTTAAAATCAGAGAGCCGCGTTCTTGGCTGGTGATTGCCGCGGCCAAAATCTCGCGCGGTATGCCATGCCCCACAGCAAACTCATTTTGCTGATTCTTTTCTTTTTCCCGGCATTCTCGCAAAATGTACTTCGCGATTTCGTCATGGGTGGTTGCGGAAAGAAACACTTTAAATCCCATAGCGCTTAATTTTTCTCTCACGTCGGGAAATGTTATTTCTCCGCTGCCTCCAGCAATAAGAATTTTATTTTCCAATCCGGAAGATTCAAGCAGTTTTTTCAAATGTCCCAAAAGCACAACCGGATCGCCAGTGTGCACGGAAACCCCTATCGCGTCAGGATCTTCCTCAATGGCGGTTTTTATGATCTGTGTCCACGATTGTTGCAGCCCAGGCCAGATAGAGTCAATATTGCGCTTTCTCAAAAACACTATCAGGTCGTGAATTGGCCTGTCGTGGCCGTCCAATGGGGGTTTTATCAAAAGTATCTTCGGCGATTTCATCTCAACCTCCTTAATCCCCATGACCGCGCCAGCGGCCGAAAACCGGCTCCAGAGTTTTTATCATGCTTTCCTCCACCGTAGCGTAAGATTCCACCGCTTCCATAACCGGCTCCACCAAATTACCGCCTCCGCGCGCTTCGCCAGCAAGCCGCTTAAGGCATTTTTCAACCCGCGCCTCGTCGCGCTCTTTTTGTACTTTAGCCAAGCGCTCTTTTTGTTTTTGGTGCGTTTCTAATGTAGGAACGCGGATCATTTTGCTAAAAATCTCCTTTTCTTCGCGTTCAGCCGACGCTTGATCAAAATATTTATTGACGCCGACGATAACGATTTCCGGAGGGCTTTTGTTCGTCCGCTCAGCTTCCGCCAAAGAAGTTTTTTTGATTTCAAGTTGCGGATAACCAAGCTCTATTGCGCGCAACATTCCGCCAAGCGCTTCTATTTTTTTGAAATATTCGCGCACCCCGCGCTCCATTTCGCTTGTATGCCATTCCAAATAATAACTTCCGCCAACCGCGTCCACAACGTCGGCGATGTTCATTTCTTCTCCGACAATCTGCTGTGTTCTGATGGCCTCTTTGACGGCTTCCGTGCTCGGCAACGCCATTTCCTCATCCCACGAATTCAGATGAATTGACTGCGCTCCTCCCAAGAAAGCCGCCAGATAGTGCAACGCGCCGCGTACGACGTTATTGCGCGGCTCTTGCCGCTTGAAGCTCACGCCGGAGTTTTGGACATGAAATTTAAGGGCAAGCGATCTTGGACTTTTAGCGCCGTATTTGTTTTTTAGAGTTTCGTACCAAATCTTCCGCGCCACGCGGAATTTGGCAATTTCTTCCCAAAATCCTTTGCAGTTGAAAAAGCAGGACATGCGCCCGGCAACGTCATCAATATTCATGCCGCGACTCAAGCAATATTCCAACAAAACGAAAGCGTTTTTAAAAGTGAAAGCAAGTTCCTGCACAGGAGACGCGCCTTGCTCCGCCATGTGGTAACCGGAAGAATTGACGGGGTAGAATCCGAAATCCATGTTTCGTATGGCGAATTCCATCATATCTCCTTCAAGCCGCATGCCGTGCTCAAGAGGAAATCTGTATTCTTTCTGACTTATGATTTCCTTGCG
>MFHO01000020.1:0-3723 GCA_001778635.1 Candidatus Giovannonibacteria bacterium RIFCSPHIGHO2_02_FULL_45_13
CCAAAATATCGCCGGATCTCACTTCGGCTCCGACTCGGACAATGCCGTCTTCGTCCAAGTCTTTTAACTTTTCTTCTCCGACATTAGGAATGTCGTGCGTCGTAATTTCCGGGCCGAGCTTTGTATCGCGCACATCCACCGCATAATCTTCTATAAGAATGGAAGTAAAAGCGTCGTTTTTTACCAAACGCTCCGAAAGAATAATGGCGTCTTCAAAATTGGCGCCTCCCCACGAAAGAAACGCCGCCAATAAATTTTGCCCCAAAGCCAGATGCCCTCTGTCGGTAAGCGAAGCGTCTGCCAATACGTCTCCTTTTTTAACACGATCCCCGACTTTAACGGACGGCCGCTGGTGAATCAAAGTAGATTGGTTGGAACGGACAAAATTAACAAGCTCATATTTTTTCTCATCGGTCTTGCGCCGGGATTTTTCGTCTGAACGCACGGTAATAGAACTTGCGTCAGCCGCGCTTACAACGCCGTCAGCGTCAGATAATACCAATCTCCACGAATCGCGCGCTGCTTTTTCTTCCGCTCCGGTAGCAACCAATGGAGCTTGCGGGCGGATGCAGGGCACGGCCTGCCGCTGCATGTTTGAACCCATCATCGCGCGAGTGGAATCGTCGTGCTCCAAAAACGGGATTAACGATGTCGCGATAGAAAAAGCTTGTTGCGGAGAAACGTCCATATAGTCTATTTCTGCGCGCGGAATTAAAGTCGGCTGCCCTCCTGCTCTGCCTTCAACCTCATCGGCCAGAATATTGCCGCTTGAGTCCATCGAAGCGCTGGCTTGGACAATCTTGTGCCTGGCCTCGCCAAACGCTGTCAAATAATGAATTTCTTTTGTTATTTTGCCTCCGTCAACTTTCATGTAAGGAGTCTCCAGTATGCCGTATTCATTTACGCGGGCGTACCCTGCCAAATAATTTATAAGGCCGATATTCGGTCCTTCGGGCGTCATAATTGGGCAAAGCCTGCCGTAGTAAGAAGGATGAACATCTCTGACTTCGAAACCCGATCTCTCTCTTGTAAGGCCTCCGGGCCCTAAAGCAGAAACGCGCCGCTTGTGCTCCAACTCGGCTAAAATATTTGTTTGATCCATAAACTGCGAAAGCTGGTTGGTCATAAAAAATTCGGAAATTACGGCGGAAAAAGGACGGGCGTTTAAAAGTTGCGCTGGAGTTACGGTAGCCAGATCAGAAGTGGACATCCGATCTTTAATCGTGCGCTCCATGCGCGCAAGCCCTATGCGCAATCTCTGCTGGAGCATCTCGCCCACGGAGCGCACCCTTCGGTTGCCAAGATTATCAATATCATCAGGCATAGCCTGCAAGTTGTTGTTTAATGAGATAATTTCCGAAATAATGGCGACCAAATCCTCTTTGCTTAAAATTCGCATTTTTTTTGATTTCGCGTCCGCGAGCGCCGGCAGGCGTTGAATTAATTTATATCTGCCGACTTCCGAAATATCGTACCGCTCCTGGCCGAACATCAATCCGACAAGTTCTCTGGCATTCTCGGGAGTTGCAAGCTCTCCCTGGCGGACGCGCTTAAATATCTCGATGTAAGCGTCGTCCGCTGTTTTGGTTGAATCTTTCTCCAAAGTTTTTTTAATAAAAGAAAGTTCTCCGTTATCAATCGCTTCAAAAGCGGATTTTATATCTTCAATTTTTTCCATGCCGAAAACTTTAAGAAGAGCTGTGGAAGCAATTTTTCTCTTGCGGTCAATTTTTACGTAAATTGCCCCGTCGGATTCGGTTTCAAACTCCAGCCATGCGCCGCGCGACGGAATAACTTTGGCGCCGAACAGCTTTCTGCCGCGGAATATATTCGCGTTAAAATAAACCCCCATCGATCTGGCGAGCTGAGATACAATCACGCGCTCAACGCCGTTGATAAGAAAAGTCCCGCGCGGCGTCATAAGCGGCAGGTCGGCAAGAAAAACCTCTTGCTCTTTTTTTTCTCCGGTGCGTTTATTTAAAAGTCTTGTTCGGATTCTCAAAGAAGCTTCATAAGAAAGATTGTTTGTCCGCGCGTAGTTTTCATCAAATTTCGGCTCGTCAAAAGAGTAATCCAAAAATTCAAGCGCCAGCTCTTCGTCGGTGTAATCGAAAACCGGAGAAAATTCATCTAAAATTTCCTTGAGGCCGTGCTTCAAAAGCCAATCGTATGATTTTAACTGCATTTCCGCGAGGTTAGGGGGGGTCGTGAACGGTTCCCGCCAGCGCGAGAAATACTTTTTTGGTATAGACATTTTTGGCTATAAAAAACGCAAAACAGCCCTTTAATCCACAATTAAAAAAGGGCCTTATTTAACTCTCTTTAGGTGCCGACTTTAGTATTCAAAGCAATAGGACTAATGTTATTCGCCTATTAAAATACCGTCAATAGGGCCTCCTGTGGATAACTCCTATTGACGCGTTTTTGTATGCTAGCAAATAGCAGAAATGTTGTCAAGCCAATTGGCGGCCGCACTCACCAATTTGACTTTTATCTTATTGGCTGTATACCATTACATCCATGACCCAGAATATCCGCGAATTAAAAATAGATGATAAAGATTTTCCGGCGGTTTTGCGCGAAATCCCTTTTCCGCCGAAGAAGCTTTACGTTTGGCCATCTAACTTCCCCTCCTTCACTAAAGCTACGGAGGGCAAGCATTTCCTTTCCATAGTTGGCACTCGCAGAAACTCCGCGTACGGCGAGGAGATTCTAAGAAAAATTATTGCTGGTTTAGCGCCTTATGGTTTTGTAACCGTAAGCGGGATGGCAACTGGAATTGATACGATTGTCGCAAAAGCAAGTTTGGAAAACAAAATCCACACGATTGCTGTTTTGGGCTCCGGCCTCGCGCGCGAAGCATTTTATCCTCCGAAAAATTGGCGTCTCGCAGAACATATTGTAGAAACCGGAGGCGCCGTAATTTCCGAATACGACAACGATATGAAAGCGACTCTTTGGAGCTTCCCGCAAAGAAATCGGATCATCTCCGGCCTCTCCCCGGCAACGCTTATTGTGGAAGCTCCGGAAAAAAGCGGCGCATTGATTACGGCGAAATTTGCATTAGACCAAAACCGCGACGTGCTTGCCGTCCCGGGCAGCGCATTTTCCTCAAACTCCGTAGGTACAAACCGCCTCATCAAGCAAGGCGCGGCTCTCGTAGAATCGGCGGAAGATGTTTTGAGGGCTTACGGATTAGAATTAAGCGGCTCGGGCGCCATGGGCGACCGAGCCGCAAATCTACAACTTTCGCCGGAAGAAAATAAAATTTTAGAGGCGCTGGTTGAACCAATGAACATTGATTCGCTCATCAGAAAAAGCAAAATACCGACTCAAGCCGCGCAGTCCGTAATCGGGCTTTTAGAAATCCGTGGTATTATTAAAAAGATCGGCACAGAATATACAAAAATTATTTAATGAAATTAATTATCGTTGAATCCCCGACAAAGGCAAAAACAATTTCCCGATTTCTTGGGAAAGATTCCGCCACGGCGGATAAATTTGTTATTGAGTCCAGCTACGGACACGTGCGCGATCTGCCGAAATCCCAGCTTGGGGTGGATGTTGAGCATAATTTTCAACCAAAATACATAATCCCGCTAAAAGCAAGAAAAAATGTGAGCGCGTTGAAGCAAAAAGCGGCGAAAGCAGAAAAAATAATCTTGGCTACAGATGAAGACCGCGAAGGCGAGGCCATCGCCTGGCATTTGATTTCAGCGCTGG
>MFHO01000020.1:3751-28538 GCA_001778635.1 Candidatus Giovannonibacteria bacterium RIFCSPHIGHO2_02_FULL_45_13
TGAAAGGATTGTTTTTCATGAAATTACCGAGCGGGCCATAAAAGATGCCCTTAAAAATCCGCGCGAAATTGATATGCATTTGGTTGACGCCCAGCAGGCGCGGAGAATCTTGGACCGCCTCGTAGGCTACAAGCTTTCTCCTTTTTTGTGGAAAAAAATACGCTCCGGCCTTTCTGCAGGCCGCGTGCAATCCGTGGCCGTGCGTCTGATTGTTGAGCGCGAGAGGGAAATCCAAAAATTCACCGCCCAAGAATATTGGTCCGTGGAAACGGAACTTACAAAAAAAAGCGAGGATAAAAAATTCAAAGCCCGGCTGATTAAAATCGGTGACGAAGCGATAGGTCGATTAGCGATTAAAAACGCGGACGAAGCGAAAAAAATAACCGACGAGCTGGCGGGAGCTGAATACAAAGTAGTTGAAGTTGTAAAAAAAGAAGTCCGTCGCGCGCCGGCTCCGCCGTTTACCACATCCACCTTACAGCAAGAATCCGCGAAAAAGCTGGGATTTTCGGCCAAGCAGACGATGATTCTCGCCCAGCGGCTCTACGAAACCGGCGTAATCACTTACATGCGCACAGATAGTTTAAACATAGCGCAAGTTGCTTTGATCCAAACGCAGGAAGTCATAAAAAATAATTTTGGCAAAGAATATTGTCTGGATCAGCCGCGATTTTACCAAAATAAATCAAAGGGCGCGCAGGAAGCCCATGAAGCCATCCGGCCGACCGATTTATCTCGTCTGCCAGAAAGTTTGCGGAAGCTGGACGTCGGCCAGCTGAAACTTTACAACTTGATTTGGAAGCGTACGCTCGCTTGCCAAATGCAAGCCGCGATTTTAGATCAAACCGCCGTGGATATTTCTGCCAGTCAAAGATATGCGTTTCGCGCCAATGGCCAAGTCATTAAGTTTGACGGTTTTATTAAAGTTTACACCGAAACAAAAGAGGAGGGCGAAAAAGCTGAAGACAGCGATTACGAGGAAGGCCGGCTCCCGGAATTATCCGCCGGGGAAGCGCTGGATTTTGTTAATTTAATCAAAAGCCAGCATTTCACGGAACCGCCGCCGCGCTACACCGACGCCTCGCTCATTAAAACGCTTGAAAGTTATGGTGTTGGCCGGCCATCAACGTACGCTCCGACGCTAGCGACAATTCAAGACCGCGGCTATGTGGAAAAGGAAGATAAAAAATACAAGCCGACCGAAATCGGTTTTTCCGTCAATGATATGTTGGTTGAAAATTTCCCGGAAGTGATTGATATTAATTTTACCTCTCATATTGAAGAAGAGTTTGACCAGATCGCCGAAGGAAAAATGGGCTGGACGCCGGTGATTCAGGAATTTTACGCGCCGTTCAGTAAAAATCTGAAAGAAAAAATGGAGAGCGTTGAACAGCTGACGGAGGAATCCGACACGCCGTGCCCGCATTGCGGAAAAATGATGCTTGTTAAATTCGGCAGATTTGGCAAATTTTTAGCCTGCCCGGATCCGGAAAGCAAGATCACGCTTCCCATGCCAGAGGAGGCCGCCAAAATTAAACAACTTCAGGAAAAAACCGCTGGAGAGTTGTGTCCCATTTGCGGGAAACCGATGGAAGTAAAACGCGGCAGGTTCGGATATTTCCTCGGCTGTGTTGATTACCCAAAATGCAAAGGCATTACGAAAATTCAAAATAAAACCGGCTTTAAATGCCCTAACTGCCGGCAGGCAGGTCTAACTCCAATCGGCGATATTGTTGAAAAAAAATCCCGCGGGCGGGGCAGAGTTTTTTACGCCTGCTCGCGCTTTCCGGATTGCGCGTTTTTGATGGGTAAAAAACCGGAAAGCCAAGCCGATCTTGACGAAGCGCTCGCGCAATGGAAATTAAAACCTCCGAAAAATAAAAAGTGGCAGGCAAAGAAAAAAGCCCCCGAAGAAGCTTAAATTATTTTCCGTCGCCTTCGCGCCCGGCAAGTTTGTGAAAAAGGATTTTTAGGCGGACGGTATTTTCGAAAGCTACTCTAGTAATATCTACAAAATCAGACGGCAAGTGATTGTATTCTAAAAAACAACGCCAAGGATAATCGATGCGGTGTTTGCCAGCACACCAAGCAAATTCATCACAAAAAAATACCGAACAATAGAACAGCGCCGAGATATTATATGCCCCTGTTAAAGTATGTGTTAATGCGTTAGTACACATTTCTTGCCACCTTAAATTATGAACAGGGCAAGCGTCGCTCTCGGGCTTATGCTCCCCGCACCATTTGGGTTTTTCTGGTACTGGCGGATCTTCCAGTTCGTCATAGCCCTCTTTCTCTCCGAATACAATCAGATTTTCAGAAAACCATCGCGGTACCCTTTTTTTCATTTTTCCATCGCCTTTCTGCCTCAAAACTAGCAGACATATAATCGGTTGTCAATTGCAAAGCCGCGCGCTACATTTAGTATACAAATGTCTTGGGAAGAATACGAAAAAAAACTGCGGGAGTTGGGATATAAAGACGAGGCCCTAAAAATTATCAAGCCCGCTTTTGAGTTTGCCGAAAGGGTACATGCCGAGGAAAAACGCGAATCCGGAGAGCCGTATTTTACGCACCCCGCCGCTGTTTCTTTAAAAATCGCGGAGCTGAAGCTGGACGCAGACACCGTTGCCGCGGCGCTTTTGCATGATGTCATGGAAAATCAGGGAATAAAAACGGAAGAGTTAAAAAAGCGATTTGGCGGAGAAATCGCTTTTTTGGTTGAGGCCGTAACCAAGGTGGAGCGCGTTCAGTATAAAGGCATTGAGCGCGCCGCGGAATCCCTGCGCAAAATGTTTCTGGCGCTCGCCGAAGACATCAGAGTCGTTATCATAAAACTTACGGACAGAATACATAACATGGAAACGCTGTCTTATCTTCTGCAAGAAAAACAAAAAAGAATCGCGCTGGAAACTCTGGAACTCTATGCGCCGCTTGCCGACAGACTAGGCATGTGGGAAACGAAAGCGAGGCTTGAAGACCTTGCTTTTCCTTATGTGCATCCGGACGAATACAAATGGCTGGCGGGTCAGATTAAACATCGTAGAGAAGAAAGAGAGAAATATTTAGAGAGACTTAAACCAATCGTCGAACTTGAATTAAAAAAAGAAAATATCCAGCCGGTTAAAATAATGTATCGCGCGAAACATCTCTTTAGCATCTGGAAAAAATTGATTAAGTACGAAATGAATTTCGACAGAATTCTGGACTTGGTCGCCATGAGAATTATTTTAAAAAACAACGAAGACTGCTACCGCGCGCTTGGCATCATCCACCAACTTTGGCGACCGCTTCCCGGAAGAATAAAAGACTATATTGCTCTTCCAAAACCAAACGGGTACAGATCGTTGCACACGACCGTCTTCGGCCCGGAAAAACAGAAGATAGACTTTCAGATACGGACTGACGAGATGGACAAAGAAGCGGAAAGCGGCATCGCCGCGCACTGGTTTTACGAATCGTCCGGGAAACAAGCCAAAAAACTTGATGACAAAAGATTTGCTTGGGTGCGCCAATTGAAAGAATGGCAAAAAGAGCATATTGGCGATTCTTCGGCGGATACGCTTTCCGCTTTAAAGATTGATTTTTTTAAAGATAGAATTTTTGTGCTCACCCCGAAAGGAGACGTGATTGACCTTCCGGACGGCGCAACGCCGATTGACTTCGCATATCATATACATTCCGATATCGGGGATAGCGCGTCAGGCGCCAAAGTAAACGGCAAAATGGTGCAATTTTCACATCAGTTGAAATCCGGCGATACAGTGGAAATTTTGACTCAAAAAAATAAAAAACCGACCGCTGATTGGCTTGATTTTGCCAAAACTTCACTGGCAAAAAACCGCATAAGGTCTTTCTTGCGAAAAGAAGGCATTAAAGAAGGCACGCGCGCCAAGGGCAACAAAGAAACGTTGGGGGCGATAATAACCGCAAAAGATCGCGTAGGGCTGCTGCGCGACATCTCTTCAGCATTTTCCAATTTAAAAATCAATATTACAGAAACAAAATCAGGCGCCTTGTCCCGCGACCACCATCGCATTATAATTAGTTTTCAACCAAAAAAGAGCGTGCCGCACTCCAAAATCCTCATGGCGCTTCGCCAAATCAAAAACGTAGAAGCTGTTGTGATATCCGCCAAAGGCGGATCAGCCTCGGGCTGAAAAGAAGCCAAGAGCTAAGCCGTCATTGCCATTGGCGGGACAATGCGCTCAGAGATTGACTTGAGCTCCTCTTCGGAAAAAAATTCGATTGAGATTTTACCTTTGAGCCCCCTGCGCTCAATATTTACTCTTGTGCCTAACGCGTTTTCCATGCGCTCCTGAAGCATTCTGGTTTCCGGATCAAGCGCGGCTCTAGCGCGATCTTTTGCGATGTTTCTGGCGGCCAGCTCCGCGTCTCTTACAGAGAGTTTATCCGCCATTATTTTTGTATAAAGATTTTTTTGATCTTCGGGATGGGAAGCCAGCATAAGAAGCGGCCGCGTATGCCCCTCTGTAATAGCGCCAACAGCAACTCCCTGCCGCATCTCTTCCGGCAAAGTTAAAAGCCGCAAGGTGTTAGCCACAACCTCCCTGCTTTTCCCAACTCTAGCGGCCACTTCCCTTTGCAGCATTCCGAACTCGTCAACCAATTTTTTAAACGCAAGAGCTCTGTCAAGCGGGTTTAAATCCTCACGCTGAAGATTTTCGATAAGCGCGATTTCCAACTTGGCCTTGTCGTTTGTTTCTTCGCGGATCACAGCAGGGATATGCGGAATGCCGGCCATTCTTGCCGCTCTCAATCTCCGCTCGCCGGCGAGCAATTCGTATTCCACGGACAAAACCTGCCCAGTCCCAGCGCCGCTGATTTCCTTTCTTGTAACAACAACCGGCTGCAAAACGCCGTATTCGCGGATGGATTCAGCGAGCTCTTTTAAAGCCGCTTCATCAAATTCCCGCCTCGGCTGAAACGGATTTGGCTTGATTTTCTCAAGCTCTATCCAAAACACGGATTCTTTCCTTTTTTCTTGTATATTTTGGTCCATAAAATTTTAATTTTTGCCCGAGGTGGGAGTTGAACCCACAAGTCCGTAAGGACATACGATTTTGAGTCGTACGCGTATGCCAATTCCGCCACTCGGGCTCAATTCTCGGGACTTTTATTAATCTTAAATTTTTTAAATAAAAATTCAAGTAGCCAAGCGCTTAAAATCCCAACCGCCGCTCCGCCCAAAATATCCGAGGGCCAGTGGAGGCCGGCCGCGACGCGGCCAACGCCGATTGATAGAGCCGCAAAAAAAAATAAAATGCTTGTTTTTGGGTAGTAAAAATACACTGCTGCCGCAACTGCAAAAGATAGTGAAGCATGCCCGGACGGAAATGAACCGCCTCCGGAGTGCTCTATTAATTGCCTTGCGCCCTCAAGAGTTTCAAACGGCCGCGGACGATTATAAAAAAAACGAATGATTTCTGCAACACCAAGGCGCGCAACTGCCGCGGAGGCAAAAGCAAAAATAACCATTTCAACATTTCGCCTCAAGTATTGCCTAAACTTCGGCAAAAAACTAAAAAGTATAAATAAGACCAGCGTACCAATCATTATATACCATAGCGCCACGGTTCTAAACCAAATCGCCCAATCAAAAAATTGGCTAATTCCAACCCACGAATTCAGCCACAGAAATATCGCGAGATCAATTTGATTCATAACCACATTGTATACGCCATTGACACCAAAAACAAATCACCCCCGGACTACATCCGGGGGTTTTTTATCGCCCGAGCAATTTCTTCAACAGCCCAATCTCTTCTTCTTTTAGCCTGATATGCAAATCGTAGGATGCGCGGTCTACGGGGTCTTCGCTTTTTGCGTATTTTTCGGCTTTCTCTTTAAATTCGGCTAAATCTTTTTCAGCAAGCAAAAGCTCCCCTTCCCACTTTTCTTTCAGCGCCTTCTCCCTCTTTTCTTGCCCTTCTGCTTTCATATACTCACCGAAAGATTCATACGGCTTCGACTCTGGCGCGGGAGTTACCGGCAGCTCTGCCGGCTTTTCTTCTTTTTTTTTCTCCATCTCTGTAATCGCGCCCCCAAGCTCCTTCACAACATCTTCTATGGCGTCTCTTATACCAGTCAAGTCTTGTTTCCCCACATTTTCCGGCTGTTCTGTCATTATTCTAACATAGCGCATCGAGCTAAAAAGAAAAGCCCATCTCGGGGCTTATTCCGCTTCCTCTTTCCACCAATTGAATTTTGTGCCTATCTGAAACAGTTTTTTGACGGAACTGGAGGCGTATTTTTTGCCGATAAGCTTTTCCATCCGCGAAATAGTTTCATCCCGCTTGATAGCCAGCACAGCTCTTAGTCTCCGGCCGTCGCAGCGGATATTTTCATGCTTGTCGAAAATGTGCCCTCCGTGATGCTCAATGTTAAACGCCGTATCAACAAAAGTGACTTTATCAATTTTGCCGGCAAGACGCATAGCTGCTTTGTCCGCGATTTGCTCCCACTTTTTCCCTCCGAATCCGGATTCCCATTTAAGCTTGCCGAAAGCAATCTGTGCGCTCTTAAAAAATGAAAGCGCGGATTCGCACGTTGCCACATTTTTTTCCAAATACTGCAAAAGTTTGTCATCATCATCCGGGATTCCTTCAAGCAACGTCCATGCAATCTTTTCCACTTTCTTGTCCGGAGTTTTAATCTCATCTTTATTTTGAAGTTCCGAGGCCACGGCTAACGGGAAGTAAGCGAGAAAAATTTTTTCCAATTCCTCAACGACCTCTTCGTAAACTTCGCCGATGTTTTTTACAAACTCCTCGCGCCATTTAATAAACGCTCTTCCGCCTTCGGACTCCATATCGGCTATATGCTTCATTGCTACAAGCAGATAAAAATCGGTGCAAAAACCGATTAGGTCAGTCTTCTTTTTAAGCAAATCGTAGTTAATGTTGCCCTTTGGTTTATCTATCTTTTTTACCGGCATTTAAAAAAAACGGCTTCTGTAGCGAGGATAACATAAAATCATTTAATAACCTAATGAGCCGTAGCGTCTCTCTTGGTTGTAATTTGGAGTATTTTATTTTCCGCTTTCGACGCCGAGTTTAAGTTCAAGATATTTAACGCGACCCATTAAGTCTTCGAATTCAATCCGCGAAACCATCTCTTTTCCGATTTGGGCAACCTCGTGCTCCACCGTAGATAATCTGGCATTCATGTGGCTAAGCTCCGAGGCAACTTGTTCAAACCGTTTATCAACTTGTTCAAAACGCTTATCAACTTGTGCGAAGCCCTTATCCATCTTGTCATTAACCGCGTCAAATTTACCGCCGACTTCGTCAAAGCCGCGCCTTACCATCCCGGCCAAATCTTCTATTGTTACTTTTTCCAGCATATTTAAAGTTTATTCCCCTTAAAATATCTCGTCAAATTTTTTATTTTACAAAAACTGCACTAGTAGCAAGGCAACGATATTGACCACCTTAATCATTGGATTGATCGCGGGACCGGCGGTGTCTTTGTACGGATCACCGACCGTATCTCCGGTGACGGCGGCCTTGTGCGCGTCCGACCCTTTGCCTCCATAATTGCCCTCCTCAATGAATTTTTTAGCGTTGTCCCACGCGGCTCCTCCTGAAGTCATTGATATTGCCATAAAAAATCCTGTGATAATTACTCCGATTAAAAGCCCGCCCAAAGCTTGCGGTCCAAGAAAAAATCCTACGATGATCGTCACAAAAATCGGCAAGATAGCCGGTAATATCATTTCGCGCAGAGCCGCCCTTGTCACAATATCCACCGCGCGCGCATAATCAGGTTTTGCCGTTCCTTGCATAATGCCAGGTATTTCTTTAAACTGCCTTCTTACTTCCAAAACCACGGCGCCAGCGCTTTTGCCAACCGATTTCATCGCTAAAGATCCGAAAACATAAGGAAGCGCAGCCCCCAAAAATAACCCGGTTATAACGAGCGGATCCGACAGCTCAAAAACTGCGGATATATTTTTTAAAAGCAGATCGGACGCATACGCAGAAAAAAGAACCATTGCCGCAAGGCCTGCTGAAGCGATTGCATATCCTTTTGTAACAGCTTTTGTCGTGTTGCCTACTGCATCCAGCAGATCCGTTACCTCGCGGACATTTTTTGGGAGGCCGGCCATCTCGGCAATACCTCCGGCGTTGTCAGTAATCGGGCCGAAAGAATCAATCGCGACTATAATTCCTGCCATTGAAAGCATTGAAACCGCGGAGAGCGCGACTCCATAAAGCCCGGCAAAATAATAAGCAAGATACGCAGCAAAGGCTATAAGCACGGCCGGCAGCGCAGTTGATTCCAAAGACATGGCAAGCCCCATAATAATATTCGTGCCGTGTCCGGATTTTGAACTTTCAGCAATAGATTTAACCGGGCGGAATTTTTTAGAAGTGTAGTATTCGGTAATAAGAACAATTCCCAAAACCACAATGAGCCCCACAAGAGCGGAGAAAAAATACCAAATCGGCGAACCAGGGATTTTTATAATATTCGCGAACATGCCGCCAAATTCGGCCTCGCCCGGCTTTGCCACAAGCTTCTGAATCGCCCAATAAAATCCGGCGGCGGACAAGATTCCCGCAGCCGCCAATCCTTTATAAAGTCCTAGCATAATTTTTGAAGAATCAGATATTCGCACGAAGAAAAATCCTATTATAGAAGCCCAAATAGCAAGCGCGCCCAAAATTAAAGGAAGCAAGGTTGCTGCGTCCGCTCCGGCAAAAACGGAGCCGCCCAAAAGCATTCCAGCAATCAAAGTAACAGCGTATGTTTCAAAAAGATCGGCGGCCATACCGGCGCAGTCCCCGACGTTGTCGCCAACATTATCTGCAATCACCGCCGGATTTCGAGGGTCGTCTTCCGGAATTCCTGCTTCTGTTTTTCCAACCAAGTCAGCTCCAACGTCAGCTGCTTTTGTATAAATTCCTCCGCCCAAGCGCGAGAAAACGGAAATCAAAGAGCCGCCGAATCCAACACCGACTAAAGCAGCAAGATCCCGTGCCCACAACCAAAATCCTGCAACTACCAAAAGACCAAGACCAACAACCAAAAATCCCGTGACGGATCCGCCGCGAAAAGCGAGAGAGAAGGCTCGGCTCAAACCCGTTTTTGCCGCTTCAGTTACGCGCACGTTGGCCATAACAGCGGTTTGCATGCCCAAAAATGCGGCGAGCGATGAGGCTAAAGCGCCAACCGCGAATCCTAAAACGATTAAATTTCCCAAAAAATACCAAAGCGCCGCCGCGATTACGGCACCGACTATAAAAACTGATTTAAACTGCCTTTTTAAAAAGGCGCGCGATCCTTCGCGGATTGCTTCCGCGATCTCACGCATCTTCTCATCTCCTTCCGGTTCCTTTTTCATCGAAGAGCGCAAAATCAGCGCGAAAAGTATTGAAATAATAGATGTCCCGATAGCAAAATATTCAATGGTCATAATGATTATTAGTATGTGCTAAAATTAGAGTAATGGCAAGTTTGGAAAAATTAAAAAAGGAGTTTTTGGAGTATCTGGAAATTGAAAAGGGGCGGGCGGTGAAGACTGTGGAAAATTACGACAGATATCTAAAGAGATTTTTTGAATTTGCCAAAATCGCTGAGCCGAAAAATATCACTGAGGATTTGGTGAGAAAATACCGGCTTTATCTTAACCGCGCTAATTTAAATAAGCCAACACAAAATTATCACGTTATTGCGCTCCGGATGTTTCTAAAATACTTGGCGAAAAGAAATATTGAGTCGCTGGATGCTGAAAAAATTGAGCTGGCAAAACTTCCCGAAAGAGAATTGGATTTGCTGGACATAAGCGATTTAGAAAGATTACTTGCTGCACCAACAAAAAATTCTCCAAGAGCGATTCGTGACAAAGCGATTTTAGAAATGTTTTTTTCAACGGGACTCCGGATCTCGGAGCTTTGTAATTTAAAAATTGATGAAATAAATTTAAAAAGAGGGGAATTTTCCGTCCGCGGAAAGGGCGGAAAAATCAGGGTTGTTTTCTTGTCCGATCGCGCCAAAAGCGCGCTGGCAAACTATTTAGAAAAAAAGGGCGGGGTCGCCGATGAAAAATTATTTCCAATGACTCCGCGCTCAATCCAAAGAATGATAAAAAAATACGCTATAGCGGCCGGTATTACAAAAAAGGTTACTCCGCACGTTCTGCGCCACGCTTTCGCAACAGACCTTTTGCAAAACGGGGCCGATCTCCGCTCGGTCCAAGTCATGCTTGGACATGCCAACATTTCTACCACGCAAATTTACACCCATTTTACGGATAAACAATTAAAAGAAGTGCACAAAGCGTTTCATGGGAGGAGGCGGCATTAAACCTCACCCCTGGCCCCTCTCCTTCGTAAGGAGAGGGGGGGAATTGTGGGGCGTAGTATAAACATAATCTATGACACAAATTTTCAACAAAAGATCGCAAATTATAAAACGCAAGCTACTTCGCAGAAACACGTCGCTTCCCGAAAATATTTTGTGGCAGGCGTTAAGAAACAGAAAAGCGAGCGGCCAAAAATTTAAGCGGCAATTCAGTATTGGAAGATATGTCGTGGATTTTTATTGCCCCGAGTTGCAATTAGTACTAGAAATTGACGGGTCTTACCATGCAGAAAAATCTACGAAGGATTACGATTCGGAAAAACATAGATTCGTTGAATCTTTGGGGTTAAGTTGCTTGCATTTTAAAAATAAAGACGTAGAAAAAAATATTAATAGCGTTATAGATAAAATAAATTCATTTTCCCTCTCCTTACGAAGGAGAGGGCGCGCGTAGCGCGGGGTGAGGTTATAAAGAGAAATTATACAGAAAATGAAAACCCAGCACCAATTTTGATGCTGGGCGACCCGATGGGTCCTTAAAGATTTTTGAGAAAATCAGAGCAGCTTTCTCGGCAGGAGGTTTTGGGTAAGTCGGGCGGCATGGCGACGTTTCTCAAACTCGGCGCGAAGCGATCGGAACTCCGCTTCACGCTCCGCGGCGATCTGACACGCCGTTTTCTGCGGCTTAGTGAGATCTGGCAGATTGGTTATCGCCATCGCTTTTCGAAAAATCTCGAAAGCGTCGTGATTGGCATTCGCCAATTTGCTGAGCCGCGGAAATCTTTTTGACCACCGCCAGTGATCGTTTTCGCCCGGCGGGTTAATATCCACCCGCTCATCCAACTGGTCTAAAATCCACGCCTTCGCGAAAATTTCCATGGCGTCGCGGCCCAAGCAATCAATGGCGTTGAGAAGGCTACACACAGCGCCGTTGATTACAATTCGCAACTCTTCGCCTTTCAACGAATAGAGCCGATCAATGATGGTGTCGAACACCGATGGCTCGTCAGGCGCTTTATCGAAGTCTTCCACGGTGTCAAAATAAACCACCGCGTTCGGCTTAGTCTTATTGAGAATGCTTCGGCCGTGCACGCGTTTCACTCCAGCTTCCACTCCATCCTCTACGGAAACGTCAAACTCCTGAAAATCGATCGGCTCTTTCTTCATGGTATCCTCCTTATTATTGGTTGTTCTCCACTGTTTATTTCAAAATTTTTGCTTTTGCTCCCGATAGGGCCGCGGAGTAGATATGTGAGTGCTATGCCTGATTATTTTAAATGGCATGTTTATGCACTTCCATCCGCGGTCCTGGCGGAAGCAATAGCTTTACCCCCACACCAATTGCTCGTAGTTTAACGCACCAGAGCAATATTGGCGCTATGTTAGCTGGCTAAGGACAATTGGTGTGGGGGTTAATCTACCCCTAGTATACTCCTTTTTTGTAGACTTGTCAAGCCCCTTTGACAATGCTATAATAGGCCTAAACCCCAACACCAACGGGGTTGGTGTGGGGGTAAATAGTGCGCCCGTGGTGAAACGGACATCACGCTAGTCTTCGGAACTAGTATTGGGGGTTCAAATCCCTCCGGGCGCGTAAAAAAGATTTATGAATTTCACTATTCCAAAAGAAATAAGAGCAGCCGTCGCGATTTTGGGAAGCGCCGGTTTTAAGGCGTATCCGGTTGGCGGATGCGTGCGCGATCTTTTGCTTGGGCGGACACCGCAAGACTGGGATATTACCACCAATGCCAAGCCTGAAAAAATTCAAGAGCTTTTTCCGGAAAGTTTTTATGAAAATAAATTCGGCACAGTTTCCGTCCTTACAAAATCAGAAGATCCAAAACTGCGCACCATCGAGATTACTCCGTTCAGGTTGGAAGGAAAATATTCCGATAAGCGCCATCCGGATGAAATAAAATTCGCGGACAAATTGGAGGATGATTTGGCGCGAAGGGATTTTACAATAAATGCGATTGCAATGAATCTCGCGCCCGGGAAAACCACGCACGGCTCCTCGAAACCTGGTTTTGAGACTTCCAAAAAACCAGGTTTCTTCCCGCCGGGCGTGGTTGGTGAGGGCGCGAGCTTGATCGATCCATTTAACGGCCGGCAAGATTTGGAAAAAAAATTAATCCGCGCTGTGGGCAATCCCAAAGAACGCTTTGAAGAAGACGCCCTGCGCATTATGCGCGCGGTAAGACTTGCTTCCGAATTAAATTTCAAGATTGAAGAAAAAACCGGAGCCGCGCTTAAAGAAAAAGCGCATCTTCTGCGAGTTATCGCTCAAGAAAGAATTCGCGATGAGCTTTCCAAAACATTAATGGCCGCGCGCCCGTCATCCGGTTTGGAACTGGCTCGAGAGCTCGGAATATTAAAACTTTTTCTTCCGGAGCTTGAAGAAGGATGGCTAGTCGGCCAAAATAAGCACCACGTCTATACGGTTTGGGAGCATAATTTGAGATCCTTAGATCATGCCGCGAAAGAAAAGTGGCCTTTGGTCATCAGAATGTCAGCGCTTTTTCATGACATTGGAAAACCAAGAAGCAAGCGAGGCGACGGTCCGGACTCCACTTTCTACGGGCATGAAATAATAGGCGCGGGAATGGCGGCTAAAGCTCTTTCTCGCCTTCGCTACTCCGCGGAATTTACGGAGAAAGCCGCAAAACTCGTCAGATACCATCTTTTTTATTACAACGTTGACGAGGTTTCGGAATCTTCCGTGCGCAGGCTGATTTCTCGCGTAGGACCGGAAGATATGGAAGATTTGATACGCGTGCGTATTTGCGACCGCATCGGTTCGGGCGTGCCAAAGGCGGAGCCCTACAAACTCCGGCATTTCCGGTTTTTGGTTGAAAAATTGCAGAGAGATCCCGTTTCTGTTAAAATGCTAAAAATAAACGGCGATCGCATTAAGGAGCTCACTGGGCTTCCGCAAAGCATAAAAATCGGGCTGATTATTCATGCTTTGATGGACGAAGTTTTGGACGATCCAGAAAAAAACGCGCCGGAATATTTAGAAAAGCGCGCTACAAAATTGAACGCCTTACCGGACTCTGAACTCCAAAAGCTCGCCTCCGCCGGCCGCAACAAAAAACTCGGCTTGGAAGAAGAAGAGGTCGCCAAGATTAAAAAAAAACATTGGGTGAAATAACGGGGTGTAGTATACCGGTAGTACGTGCGCTTCGGGTGCGCAAAGACGGAGTTCAATTCTCCGCACCCCGACCAAAATAAAAACAACCTTGATGAAGGTTGTTAAGTCGCAGTCAAAAGTTAAATTATTGATTTCGCTTTAGACCATTTAATCAGCAGCGGGATCATGCATTCGCCCTCCATTTTTAGTATTTCAAGCGGAGTAAAGCCGGCAAATATGCCGTTTGAAAAAGACGTTGCCATCCAAAGATGCGGATTGTCTAAGTTATTTTTGAGTTCGCTTTCCAGCAATTTTTTCTTTTCTCGGCTAATGCCGCGTTTTGTGATTATTTCGTGTCCGAAGATTTTATCAACATATTCTCCAAACACATTATAAACCGCGCGGTAGCCATCTCTGCACAGACATTTCAAAGGAGTCCGTCCCGCCATGCGATCCAGCGGAGTAGTTAACCACATTTTAATTTCTTCGTCCGATCCGAATTTTTCTTTTAGCATTTTTAAAAAATAGTCGCGATCACCAGGCCCAATCGCGCTGTCCAATTTCAAATAATTTCCGAAAAGATACCAAGCGCAACTGTCGCGATGCGCTCCGAGTTGAGGATACTTTAAAGCCTTGGCTGAATTAAAATAGGTGCGGTCGGGAATGTTGTGATCAACGCGCGAGCCATCGGCGATAAAACACTCGTCCCCAATTTCTACGCCGCCCATTATATTAACATTTATACCCAACATGCACATTGCGCCAATTT
The DNA here is from genome assembly GCA_001778635.1 of Candidatus Giovannonibacteria bacterium RIFCSPHIGHO2_02_FULL_45_13. Lineage (GTDB taxonomy): Bacteria > Patescibacteriota > Minisyncoccia > UBA11713 > 2-01-FULL-45-33 > GWA1-44-25. Next base: position 17,980 of record MFHO01000020.1, read on the forward strand.
TGGTTTTTTGCTTTGATACGCCATCATAATTGGCCACGCTCACTTTTTCGCTTATGTTGGTTAATGCGCCGATTTCCGCGTCTCTTACGCCGCAAAAATGCTTTGCCGTAACGCCTTGCCCCAAGAATGATCTTTTTATAGCAGGCCTTTCTCCTTCCGTAGAACCTATTTCGCACCAGTCAGAAATTACAGAATCAACGATTGCTCCGTATATTTTGCAAAATTTCCCGATTTTTGGATCTTTTATTTTGCATCCTATCCGTGACCCGAAGCCGATGTATCCGTCCCCTTCAATGCGCGAGCCGTCTTCAATTACGCATTCTCCGGCAAGCGTAATGCGCCCCGCGATAATCACATTGCGGTAGATTTTGATGTTTGTGCCGAAAAAAATCACACTATCTTCAATATGGCAATTTTCGGGGCTAGCTCCGTAAACCGGAACCAATGTGCCCTCACCGACCAATTTCTCCCATTCAGCCCACCATAAACGCTTGACCATTGTTACTCCTTTTTTCAAATCTTGTTCTAATATAGTTATATGCGTCCAACAAAAAAAAGCAAGACGAAAAATGTTGTAGTCATCGGCGGAGGCACCGGGACTTTTACGGTACTTTCTGCTCTTAAAGATTATCATCTGCATTTAACCGCCATAGTTTCCATGGCGGACGACGGCGGGTCAACCGGCGCGCTGCGCGACCAATACGGAGTTCTGCCGCCCGGCGATATAAGAAGAGCGCTTGTTGCGCTCTCCGCCAGCGATACGCTGCGCGATCTTTTTAACTACCGTTTTTTAAAAGGCGATCTGGCCGGTCATAATTTCGGGAACATTTTTTTAAGCGCGCTTGAGCAAGTTAAAGGAAACTTCGCTCTGGCAGTGGACGAAGCTTCGCGGGTGCTCAACATAAAAGGCAAAGTGTTGCCGGTAACATTGGATAATGTCCGGCTTTGCGCGCGTTTGGCGGACGGCAAAATCATTAATGGTGAAACGAATATAGACATTCCGCGCTCAAAAATTAGAGCGAGGATCTCCGAGATTTGGTTAAATCCTGCGGCGCGCGTTAATCCGGAAGCTAAAAAGGCTGTATTGACCGCCGACCTAATAGTTATCGGCCCCGGCGATCTTTACACAAGCCTGATTCCAAATCTCTTGGTCAAGGGGCTTCCGGAGGCAATTAAAAAATCGCGCGCCAAAAAAGTGTTTGTGTGCAATTTAATGACAAAGTATGGAGAAACCAACGGATTTAAAGCAGAAGACTTTGCGCAGAAAATTGAAAAATATTTGGGCCGCGGCGTTTTAGATTTCGCAATTTTTAACAATAAAAAACCACACCCGAAAATTCTCGCGAGATATAGAAAAGAAGGAGCAGAATTTATTGAACCACCCAAACCTCCCCCAACCCCCTCCTTCGTAAGGAGGGGGGCTAAAGAAAATTCCCTTCCCCCTTACGAAGGGGGAAGGGAGGGGTTGGGGGTTAAGTATCTTCCAAAATACATTTTAGCTGATCTTTTAGATAATGGTCCTTTCATCCGCCATAATCCCCGCCAAAAACTCGCCCGCGCATTGACAAGACTTTTAGATTCTTAAAAAGCATAGCGACCGTAAGAGGCCCGACACCGCCCGGGACTGGCGTGAAAAGCGAGGCTTTTTCTGCAACAGCTTGATCAACATCTCCAGAGAGTTTGCCGTTTGACTCCGACGTACCTACGTCAATTACTATAACGCCGTCTTTTACTATATCTGACTTGATCAAGCCCGGTTCGCCGACTCCGGAGACGATTATATCCGCGTTTATGGTATGCAGGGTTGGATCTTCGGTATTTTCGTCAATAACCGTGAGAGCCGCTCCTTGGTTCATCAACCATGTAGCGACTGGTTTTCCAGCAAGACGCCCGGCGCCGATGACGACGACTTTTTTGCCTTTCACATCAACCTTGTTTTTATCAAAAATATATTTAATCGCAGCGACAACCGGCGGCAAAATTTTGCCGCGGCCGGAAGAAAATAGTCCGATGCTTTTTGAAGAAAGCATGTCAGGATCTTTTTCTGGAATTATTCCATCCAAAATATACTGAGTGTTGATATGCGTTGGCAGAGGAAGCTGCACAATAACTCCGGCGTTTTCTTTAATATGAACGACTTCCGCCAATTTTTCGCGAAGTTTATTCGTAGTAATATCTGCAGGCAAATCATAAATCCTAACATCAATCCCAACCGCATCGCCAAACTTCTTTTTCTGCTCCAAAAATTTCTCTGTAACTTTGTCCTCGCCAACTTTTATTACTGCGAGCCGCAGTTTTTTATTTAATCTTAAAACCTCCGCTTTCAATTCGGCTTTTATTTCTTCCGCCATTTTTTTTCCGTCAATGACCGCCATGAGATTTTAAAATTTTATCTATTTTTTGAGCAATTTTTATCATGTCTTTTTCTTTCATGCCTTGGGTGGTCACAGCCGCTGTGCCAATGCGGATTCCGGAAGGGTCAAAAGGAGAGCGGGTGTCAAATGGAATGGTATTTTTGTTGACAATAATTTTTTCGGCTTCCAGAAGCTCTTGCGCTGTTTTGCCGGAAATGCCGCGCGCCCACGTGTCCACCAGAAACAAGTGTGAATCCGTGCCGCCAGAAACAATCCGCCAGCCTTTTTTCTGAAGTTCTTTTGCTAAAACCTTCGCGTTTTTCACAACTTGCTTTGCATATTTTTTAAACGCCGGAGTAGCGGCTTCTTTTAAACAAACAGCGATCGCCGCGATCTGGTTGATATGCGGCCCCCCTTGAAGCCCCGGAAAAACCGCGCGATCAATTAAATCGTGGAGCATGAAGCTTGAAGCATGAAGCTTAATTTTTCTTGAAAAAATTATCGCTGCCCTCGGCCCGCAAAGTGTTTTGTGAGTCGTTGTCATAACTACATCCGCATGCGGGAAAGGCGACGGATACGCTCCGCCGGCAACTAATCCCGCGAAGTGCGACATATCAACCATAAAAATTGCACCAACTTCATCGCAAATTTTTCTTAATTTTTTAAAATCAATGACTCGCGGATAAGCAGTAAATCCGGCGACTATCATTTTCGGTTTCTCGCAGCGGGCAATTCTGCGGATTTCATAGTAATCCAAAAGTTCTGTTTTTTTAGAAACACCGAAATGAATCCACTTCCAAAGTTTTCCTGTTGCCGAAACTTTATGCCCGTGCGTCAGATGCCCGCCCATAGAAAGCGACATTCCCATGATTTTTTGTCCTATCGGCACAAGCGCCAGATAAATCGCGAGATTCGCCGGCGACCCAGAATATGGTTGCACATTCACGCTCCATTTATTTTTTGAAAGTCCGAAAAGTTTTAGCGCCCGCTCTTTCGCCAAATTCTCAACTTTATCAACAATTTCATTTCCGCCATAATATCTTTTTCCGGGATATCCTTCTGAATATTTATTCGTGAAAACCGACCCAAGCGCCATAAGAACATCGCGCGAAACATAATTTTCAGACGCGATCAAATTGATAACGCCATTTTGCCGTTTTTCTTCCAACTTTATTAACCGCTCAATTTCTTTGTCTTTCATATTTTTCTTTCGCGCTTAAGAATATCGTGTGTGCCAGTGCGACGTAAAATGACCGAATCGCCAGCGTGCTGAAAAGTAAAACGGTAATCGCGTGTAATTCTGGCGTACCAAATTTCTGTTCCGGGCAATTTTCTGGCTCGGAGCGATGGATGCCGCGCGTTACTCATCAAAAGTTTTAATGCTTTATCCAGAGCTTGCTGAATTTTAGCAGGCAACTCGCCGTAATCCCTTTTGAATGGCTCGGTAAAAAGCAAGCTCACAAAATTTAGATCAATTATCGTTTTTTCTTAAGAAACAAAAGAAGTTTCTTAGAATTAGAAAATGGTCCGCTTATTTTTCCGGTGCGGATAGCCATATCTGCTTCAAATTCTTTCTTTTGCCATTCAGGAGTCCAAAACCATTCCTCACCTTTTCGGATTTGGATGGCTCTTTTTAAGGCGTTAAATGCTTCGTATTCTTTCTTAGGAATTAAAACCAGCTCCCTTTCTCTCTCGAGAGACTTGGGGTTAGGAATTGTTACTACTTGATTCATATGACGATCATATCATGTCCAACAAAAAAAGAAAGCCCATATTACTTATGGGCTTTATCTAACATCTTGCACAATAAAAGCGACGCTGCTAGACTTTATTATATGCTGGAAGACGAAATATACAATACTTATCTTATACCCACGGTGATTGAAAAAGAGCAATTCGGAGAAAGAGCCTACGACATCTACTCGCGCCTTCTTAAGGACCGTATTGTTTTTTTGGGAGGCCCAATTATTGACCCTGTGGCCAATACCGTCATCGCACAGCTTTTATTTTTGGAATTACAAGATCCGAAAAAGGACATATTTCTTTATGTAAATTCGCCGGGCGGATCGGTATCCGCGACCTTGGCCGTTTACGACACGATGCAGCATATCAAGCCCGATGTGGCCACTTTGTGCGTTGGATTTGCCGCTTCGGGAGCCGCGATTTTGCTCGCAGGCGGAGCAAAAGGCAAGCGCTACGCGCTGCCAAACGCAGAAGTAATGATTCACCAGGTTTTGGGAGCTTCCGAGGGACAGGCTTCAGATATCGCGATTGACGCAAAACACATTGTGCACGTAAAAGAAAAAATAAATAAAATCTTGGCGCACCACACTGGGCAGCCGCTTTCGCATATTGAGCGCGACGCCGACCGAAATTTTTATATGGATCCGGAGGAGGCCAGAAAATACGGCATTATTGATGAAATCGTCAAATCAAAAAACGCGTTAAAGAAAAATAATAATAAAAAGGGATAAGCGCTCTTATCCCTTTATAGTCTTTATAATTTCGTCTATCTCCGCGCCATCTAAAGTTTCTTTTTCAAGCAATTTTTCTGCAATCAACATTGCCTCTTGCTTGCGTTCTTTTAAGATGTTTTCTGCTCGGTTTCGCGCTTCAGAAACAATACGTTTTACTTCCTCATCAATCTTTCGCGCAGTTTCTTCGGAGTAATTTTTTACGCGTTCAGGAATCTGCGTTCCCAAAAACGAATGTCTGAATGCGCTGCTCCATTTTATGGGGCCAACTGCGTCAGACATACCCCATTCCTCCACCATGCGCTGTGCAATTTCGCTTGCTTTTTCAATATCATTGGCCGCGCCGGTACTCATTTGGTTTAAAAAAACCTTTTCGGCCTCTCTGCCGCCGAAAAGAATCGCTAATTGGCCTTCAAGATAAGCCTTTGTATAAGCTTGCTTATCATCTATAGGCAACTGCTGCGTCACGCCAAGCGCCATGCCGCGCGGAATTATTGATACTTTATGCACAGGGTCAGCGCCTTCAGTGAATTTAGCTACCAGCGCATGTCCGGCTTCATGATAAGCAGTGGTTCTTTTTGTCTCCGCGGAAAGAACCAGAGACTTTCGCTCCATTCCCATAATCACTTTGTCTGTTGCCATCTCCAGATCTGAAGAATCAACTGCTTTCTTTTGGCGCCTTGCCGCAAAAAGCGCGGCTTCATTCAGTATGCTTGCCAGATCCGCCCCGGAACAGCCAGGGGTACTGCGCGCCACAACTTCAAGATTCACGCCATCTGACAACTGGATTTTTCGCGCATGCACCTCTAAAATTGCTTTTCTGCCGTTGACATCAGGGAGCGGCACAATAATATGCCGATCGAACCTGCCTGCGCGCAACAATGCCGGATCCAGCACTTCCGGTCTGTTGGTAGCCGCCATGATGATGACTCCTTGGTCTGTTTCAAATCCGTCCATTTCTGCAAGAAGCTGGTTTAGAGTTTGCTCTTGTTCACCATGGCTAGATAATGCGCTACGGCTTTTTCCTATCGCGTCTAATTCATCTATAAAAATGATGCATGGTGCGTGCGCTTTTGCTTCCGCGAACATATCGCGCACGCGACTTGCGCCAACTCCAACAAACATCTCAACAAAACCAGACCCTACGATGCTTAGAAATGGGACATCAGCTTCTCCGGCGACAGCGCGGGCAAGCAAAGTCTTGCCGGTGCCCGGAGGACCGATAAGTAAACAGCCCTTTGGCAATCTCCCGCCAAGCTTCGTAAATTTGCTCGGATCTCTTAAAAACTCAATGACTTCCAGGAGCTCCTCTTTTGCTTCTTCCACTCCGGCCACATCTTCAAAAGTTACGCGCGCGCCGTCTTCCCGGAGCAATTTCGCGCGGCTTTTCCCGAAAGACATAACTTCATCTATTTTGCCGCCAAGGCTTCCACTAAGTTGGCGCGCAAACCAACTAAACAAAATGACAAACATCGCAGTCAGCGCAAACCAAACCGGAAGCCACATTACAACGGCTATCATCAAACCAACCGCCAACCAAACCCAGTTCGGACCATGTTTCTGATTCATTCCGTGTTTCCGATTCATTTTTCAACCCCAAAATTCTTGCTAAATCATAGCAGAGTTGTAGAATGAATTCAATGCGCCCATAGCTCAGTGGTAGAGCGTTCGCTTGACATGCGAAAGGCCTGAGGTCCGATCCCTCATGGGCGCAGTAAATGTGCGTGCTTATCAATTCGCAACCTCAATTCCCATATTTCTTGCGGTACCCTCAATAATTTTCATTGCGGCTTCAACGTCGTTGGCATTTAAATCCTCAAGCTTTCGTTCCGCGATTTGCCGCAGCTGCGCGCGCGAGATTTTGCCGGCTTTTGCAGTCTTTGAATTTCCGGCGCCTTTTTCAATGCCAGCGGCTTTTTTAATCAAATCGGAAGCCGGCGGAGTTTTTAATTTAAAATCAAAAGTCCGGTCTTGGTATATTGTAATTTCCGCCGGAATAATATCATCCCCCATCTGTGCAGTTGCCGCGTTAAACTTGCTTACAAATTCTCCGATATTGACTCCGTGCTGGCCCAAAGCCGGCCCGATCGGCGGAGCCGGAGTCGCCTTACCAGCCGGCGCTTGTATTTTAATTATTGTTTTGATTGCTTTTGCCATTGAAATAATACTAATCTACAAATCTTACACAAATAATACAATTACACAAATATTAATTAAGAATGCGTTTGGGGCTTAGATACTTTTGCCTAAAATTTACAATGAGTCCTAGTTTTTTATCGCTAGCCACTAAATATCTTTTCATCTGATAATAATCTTCTTTTGAAACTATTCTTTTGGCTTTTAAATCCACGACAATTTTGTCTTCGATAATAAAATCTGGAATATTTCTTCTGTCGTTTTCTCCCGCAAACGATGCGCCCAATGATTGTTCTCGCCGATAAGATATTCCGGCCAGTTTTAACACCTCTTCCAAAGCGTCCGCATATGATTTCTCGCTTCTAAATTGGCCCAAATCGTTATGTATTTTAAAGCACAAGCCGCAAACTTTATACGATAGTTCTGGATATAAGACCTTATCCATTTGTTGCATTCGCATATTTGTAGCATTCGAATAATATTCGCAGATTTGTATTATGTAGCTATAATTTCTTTACTTGTAAAAAGTCCAGCTCGACCGGCGTCTCGCGGCCGAAGACGGACACAAACACTTTTATTTTTCCGCGCGCTTCGTCTATTTCGTGCACCTTGCCTTCAAAATCTTTAAACGGCCCGTCCGTAATCCGCACGGGATCCCCGGCTCTCAAATCAATCCGGTGCACCGGCTCATCTTTCCCCATCCTTTGGAAAAGCGAATCAATCTCTTCTTTGGCCAAAGGCACGGGCGTCGTACCGGAACCCACAAAGCCAGTTACCCGCGGCGTGTTCCTGACTACATACCAAGAAGCATCGGTAACAATCATTTCCACTAAAACATACCCCGGATAAATTTCTTCTTCCACAATCCTGCGCTTGCCGCCTTTTATTTTTATCTTTTTTTCTTTAGGCACAATGACCTGGAAAATCTGGCCCTCCATGCCCAAAGACTCAATGCGCTGGCGCAGGTTTCTTGCAACCGCATCTTCGTAGCCGGAGTAAGTATGCACCGCGTACCAATTTTTCCCGAATTCCGATGTTTGTTTAGCCATAATATAATACTAATCTACGAATTTTATGCGAATAATACGAATAACGAATTTGTGATTTGTTGCATTCGAATATCATTTGTTGATTTGTATTATATAAACAGCTGCAAAAGGCTTGTAAAAATAAAATCAAACGCGCCTAAAATCGCGGCCACGCCCAAAGAAACAGCGATCACCGTAATGGTATAGCGCGAAGTCTCCGGCCGCGTCGGCCAGTTCACCTTTTTCATCTCAAGCTTCGTTTCTTTAAGATAGGTTGTGAATTTATTAAACATAATACTAACGTTGATTTGTGTTATACCAAGCCATTTTTAAAAGGCCCCGAGGCCTCTTATATTGCCATCATACTCTCTTGCAAAAACAAGTCAAGCGCGCTATACACAAGGCAGAGACAAACATTGAAATGATTGATTTATTGCTGGCAGTTCAGCTTAATATCGGAGTTTATTACACTTTTCCTGAAAAATATGAATCAGTGGAAAAAGAGATTGTAACGCAAGACATCAAAGGCAAAGTAAAAAACATGCTCCGCGAAGCAGAAAAAGAAATTAACAATCAGGTTTTCGGCGGGCAACAAGCAATTCAACTTAATCCGGTTTTTATTGAATACTGGCATGAAAACCAATGGCCAATGTATAGCGACAAAAATATTTCTTCCGCAGTAAACGCAGATAGGGTCTGGCCGATGTTAGAAAGACAAAAACTCCAAAAAAATATTGATATCTATTTGGTTCTTTTTGCCGAAGAGATAGCCTATTTCGATATTGATTCAAATAAAATGAAATTGGCTGGCTGGGTTTTTGCCAAAGGAAATAAAGTGGCAGCATCTAAATTCATGCAAAGCGAGGAGCCGCACCAGTCGCTTCTGCACGAATTAGGACATTGGCTGAATTTGGAACATGAGAATTGTACACTAGATCCGTTGAGTTTAGATATAAACGTAATGTGCGAAAAAAAATACCCAGGCAAAATCTATTTCACTGCATCCTATAAAAAAGCCTGGCGCGATTTTTACGAAAGGGGGTAGCGCTATGTTCTTCCTGCTGTTTGCCGCTATTTTAAACATTGAAACATATTACTTATCAGAACAAAAAAATTCCGAACAGGTTGATGTTGCAACCAAATTAATATCAACGGCGGAAGCCGATATTAATATTGAAATTTTCAGGCGACATGACGCCGTCAAATTCAAAACTGCCGCAATAACATCATTAGCGCGGCTGGATTCCCAGGTTTATAGCGACAAAAATACTCCGAAATCTCTCGATCTAGTTCTTTTCAGATATCTTGTGCTACCGACATTGCCGCCGAAATCGAAAGAAATCGACTTGCGGATCATTTTCTCGTCTCTTCCGCTTGTGCATTGTTACGAAGTTTACGAAACAGATAGAGGATCTTTGTACTTTGGGCCCGTATCCATTGGGTGCGGAGCATTGAAAGGCAGGGTTGCTACAGAAATCATAGGCGGACAGTTGATTTCAGACGATACGATTATTGTCGGAAACATACAATCAGTCATTAATCGCGATTCAGAGATAAAACGAGCCAATATTCTCTCGCATGAATTGGGGCATTTTGTTGGCATCAAAACACATGCAGATGAGGATGTGTGTAAACAAAAGCCACTGATAATGTGCGGGACGTCCGGCAAAGACGCAAAGTACATTATTTTTGACGAATCCTACAAAAAAGCCTGGCGCGATTTTTACTATCAAAAAACCGGACAAAGACTTGAGCCGAGCAAATAAGCTCGGTTTTTCGTTGTTTCAAAATATACCAGTAATGTATGACTGATCCAACTTTCCGCGATCGCGGAAAGTTGGACCAAACAAAAAGCAGTCGCCTTGGGCAACTGCTCTAAAAATTCGGAAATCAAAGCACAAGAGATAAAAGTTTCTAGTTCACAAGGCTCAAAGCCCTAAATATCTACCGCAAGAGGCCGAGCCCCACCTCGCAAGCGAGCCGTCCGCCCAGTGCCAGTAGAGCTCCGGCCTGCCCTCGCTGAGCCACAAATCCGCGACCCTGTCGTCGCCGTGGCGAGAGCCGGTGGCAACAACATTATGTCGGGATAGAACGTCGCCCCTGCCAAGATTAAGTATTCCTACAGTAGTTAAAGACAGACGGTTGGCTTCTATGATTTCTTTTTCGGCAAGGTCAAATCGTTTCCCAAGGGTTTTGGTTCCGTCTTCAACGTCAATCGCCCAAGACAAACCGAATGGCGCTCTTGACTCTTTTGTATCGGCGATTTGTTCCGGAATTAAACGAACTCGACAAACGTCATCGTTGCGCCTCACCATTTGGGCGAGCCCGTAGATGCCCAAGTATGGCACGGTAATAATGGGAATCGCAGGAATATTGCCCACAAGTTCTGCGTCCATCAATTCTGAAACTACTTTATCAAAGCTATTTTCAAAAACGCCCTTAATCTGCTCCGGGCAAGTCGGCTGTTTAAGAAGATAATTCAATTCCAATTCAACCGCCTTTTCAAGTTTTTCAACCTTTCTTTTTACCGTGCTCGTCATTTAATAACCTCCTTTTTGTCACATTTT
>MFHO01000021.1:0-6435 GCA_001778635.1 Candidatus Giovannonibacteria bacterium RIFCSPHIGHO2_02_FULL_45_13
CATTCCAGAATTGAAAGCCCGAGGATATGCCAGCGCCGATGAAATATCTTTTAAATGGACAAAGACGTTTGAGCCTCAACGCATTGATAAAGAGTAAGTTCTAACACCATGGACCCGGTGGGGCAATGATAAAACACTAGAAAAATCCTAGTGTTTTATTTTATCCCAGTGTGGACTGGCGAGCCTAAAGATGATTCAATATAGTTATGCAAAAAGAAGTGAAACAATCTTTCTCACTCGAGAATAAAGATAAGCTAAGAGAAATAGAGCGCACGATTGCTTCAGTTGTTATTTTTAGTAAAGATGGCAAATTACTGATGGGCAAAAAGGATCCAGCCAAGGGCGGAGTTTATTTAAATAGTTGGCACATCCCAGGTGGCGGCACTGAAGAGGGAGAAACATTACAACAGACAGCAGTGCGGGAAGCAAATCAAGAGGTAAAAGGCCTCAATCTTACAGAAGAAAATCTGGTTCCAATCCCCTTTATTGGCAAAGGCGCATCTCCCAAAGTTCTAGATAGCGGTGAAAAAGTTTGGTGTAAAATGGAATTTCATCGATTTGAAGTTCATTTGAATAAACCAGCTGCTGAACTTAATGTATTACCTGGGGATGACCTTGTTGAACTGCACTGGTTTACTAAAGAAGAACTACCAAGTATTGACCAAGCTGCTGGCGGAAAAGAATTTTTTCAGCAAGCTGGTTATATACAATAGAATTTATTTCGGTTGCTCCATCCTGCATCCACAGTTCGGAGCAGAAACGTAACCTAAAAGGGTTGTTTTTTATTCCAGCATGAGCATTGGGGGCTTTAAACTTATCAACACATAAGGATTTTTCATGCTCAAGATGACGATCCGGCTGGCTTTATTGCCGTGGCTATGGTGGCTACTTTTATTTCTATCGTAATCGCCACCGCCGCGGCTGTCTTTGAGAAACTTTTGCAAAGCGCCATAGATATAAAATCCGAGAACGACTTAACAGTATAGTAAGACCAATATGGCCATCATTATCAACATCGATGTCATGTTGGCGAAACGGAAAATGAGCGTTACTGAACTCGCTGACAAAGTCGGCATCACGATGGCTAACATCTCCATCTTGAAAAACGGAAAGGCAAAAGCAATTCGTCTCTCAACGTTGGAAGCAATCTGCAAAGCGTTGGAATGCCAGCCTGGGGATATTTTGGAATACAAGAAGTAACGCTATACTTTTTGTTTTCTTCGCGTAATTTTGATACTATCGTAATAGTAAAATAATAATATATCCATTATGAAAAAAGGAAACTATGTAGATGGGTTCGTGATACCGGTACCGAAGAAGAATACTGCGAAGTATAAGAAGATGGCGCAGGACGCCAAGGTGGTTTGGATGAAGTTCGGGGCGCTGGATTATAAGGAATGCATCATTGATGACGCGAAACCACAACATGTGAAGTTTACGTTTCCCGTTATGGCAAAGACTAAGCCTGGCGAAGCAGTGTGGTTTTCGTTTATTGTTTACAAGTCTCGCGCGCATCGCGATGCAGTCAACAAAAAAGTGATGGCCTATTTTGAAAAAAAGTACGGCGAAGATGCAATGAAAGATATGCCGTTTGATATGAAGCGATTCTCCTATGCGGGATTCAAGGTCATGGTTGGCGCGTAAGATTGAAACTATGGCACTAGAATTATTCGTCATGCTCCTGATAGTTGTTGGCATCGTGATTGCCGTATGGTACCCAGATGCGAAGCGCACTCGTGCTTTTCGCGAACTTGCAAAGCAGTATAATCTTCAGTTTCGTAGATATGTTGGTGGTTCCGGTTTACTGGATGATATTCGTTTGTTTTTGCCGAATTTTGTTCAAAATCGGAAAATAATAATTGAAAGAATGGTATACGGAGATGTGGGTGGTCGTGCTATTTTGATTGCTGATCTGTGCTATTACAAATATAGTTGGACCTCCGTTGTAACGAAGACTGAAGAATCCGTGTGGGGCACGATGGTGCTACAGGATCACCAGCTTCAAGAAGAAATTAGCATTATACCCAAAAGATTATACTTCTCTCTTACTCGTTATACACGACTTTCGACTATCAAAAATTGGCTAAAAAACTTATATGAAAAAGAAGCAGAGCCTAAAGCATGATGCACATCTTACCACTAGATCTCAAACAAGCCCTTGCATCGAATCCCAAAACCCAGGCGTTGTGGGAAGACATCACGCCGCTGGCGCGCAATGAGTGGATTTGCTGGGTGATATCCGGCAAGAAGGCGGAAACGAGAAATATCCGCATCCAAAAAGCCCTCTCCAAGCTTAAAGGCGGCATGCGCCGACCGTGTTGCTGGGCCGGTTGCGTGCATCGTTGAAATCAGCCTTCCCCCGCCTAGAATGTTTCCATAGAATAAAGTACTATTGTCACTATGGAGCGTGGTGATCATGAACAACCAACAGAAATAGAATCTAAACCGTCGTTTCGATATAAGTTTTTTTTCGTACAACACGACTATGCCACCGAAAAAAAACGAGCAAAACTCGTTCGGCTTGTCGAAGAAGCCGACATAGTTGCACTTGAACTGATTGGTCATACACCGGAAATTGAGGAAAATCTACAGAGAGTGTCTAATGGAGAACTTGAACCTACTATTTCTTTAGTATTTCCTGGAGATCGACCTAGAAGTAGAGAGTACTTCACCCTCTTGCTTGAAGCTATATACAACAAAAAAAAGATAATCATACTTCCTGATGTTGCAAAATCATCAACGGAGGAAGAAAATTTTATGGCTGAGTGGCAATTATATTCGGAACTTTTTGAAGAAGGTTTTTTTGCATTTTCTCACGGAAATATACCTCGGGCATTTCAGCGTCTGAAAGAATCACTTTCTTCATTCACGAGAGCATTGCGAATACGGGATGAGCATATGGGTAAAGAAATTCGTGCAAAATCAAAAGGAGTGAAAAAAGATAAAGGTGTTTATCGGGTGTTGACTATCATAGGATCTGAACACACGGGCATCTATGAAGCATACAAGACCAAGGAGGAGGGAGGATCTGTATCAAGGGAGTTCATTGGTGGGATACACCTACATTCTTATTTTAGTGAAGCAGCTCGTGTCCTAGTAAAGCGTGGCGATGTACCCGATCGTTTATTGGGTCTAGTTTTTCTTTCAGAACTACTTAAAAATGGGTTGCCCAAGTTAAATGATGAGCAGTTGGAAGAACGGGCTATAAGCAAATTGCTTTTGAATGTATCAATGGAAGATATTCAAAGGTTTTCCAATCTCCTTACCACAGGAAGTACAGTGGGGTCAGCATTTGAATCCATCGGTATTAAAATTCCTTCTTAGCGGACTCGCACGAAGCTTTTCGAAGGGATGCGCCGCCCGTGTTGTTGGGCCGGTTGTGGGCATCGCTAAATACAGAGATAATTCAAAAGCAAACATGAATGAAAGAAAAAGAGGAATGAACTTGGGACTTGGCGTTACTGATGAAGATATAATACATTCTTACTGGCAATGGAGGCTATGGAGTCCCTACCCGATATGTCACCCCACTCTTGCGAACAACTGCTGAATTTGTGATATGACAGTTTCAGGGGCTATAAGACCAAGACCATATATGAAAGCTCTTTATATACTGTTCTAAAGCTGTTTTGTTTGTCGAGCACCCATTTCCTCGCCTTAATTATTAAGGCAATTTTGTTTTAATGATATAATAATCAATGATGGCTTTACTTAAGAATAAAATTTTATTACTGGGATTCGGGGCAATCATTATTGTATTGGCCGGAGGAGGCTATATTTTATTGCAGAAAGATACAAAGGTTGAACAATCATTAACTGGAACCACACAACAACAAGAAGAAGCACAACAGGAAGCCGGACAAATTAATAACTCGCAACCTGTTTTTGCTGTGCCCGATACGAGCGCATCTGCAATTACCTCCCCGCCGCCCAGCATGGTTGGCATTAATACCCATACAGAGTTATACGGTACAGGTGCTGACCCCGACATAATTACACTGGGTCCAAAAATTGGCGGTCATCCGGGCTGGGAACCTTATCAGTATAAACCCGGAATGAGCTTTGAAGCTTATAAAGCCGGCTCACCTGTACTTGCCCCGTTCGATATGGTGCTGGTTGGCTTTCGAGATACCAGCACTCGGATTGTGTCGGGAGAAACATCTGCCCATTCCGATGATGTGAAATTATTCTTCAAGTCTGTAAGCCCTGATTGGCCGGGAACATATATGACCGTATATCACCTATTAACTTCACCTCTATTGACCGGACATATTCAAAGGGCAAGCAACGATCTTTTGGCGCCGCCAGCCCAGGGATTACAAATATTTTGGAATGCGAACTATACTGTTTCACCCACGGGCAATGCAACTTCATACGGTGCTCTAATCGGATACAAGGTAAAACGCGGCGAACTGATTGGATTTGCCGGCACCGTACCGGCGCCGGGCAATGTCGGCACCCACTCTTTTGCTGACTTCTACTTCGATGTACCGAATGCGTCAGTAAATCCTAATATTAAAAAAGGGAACGTACATCTTCACCTTGTTCAGCCCGGCTCATTCTTTTATTGGAAAAGCTATAGCCCCGATGCGACCTTTCCCAACGGGGTACTTGCTTATCCTTTCGAAACTGACGGCTATAGGCTTCCTGCCGAACAACGCAATATAAATTTCAAATACACTCCAAAGAAATAAAATAAGTTCTAACAGCACTCATCAGGCAGAGCAGGATATTTTCATCACAAGTCCCATTGAGGGACTTGTGATTTTGTGGTTGAATTGGAGTATGTCTATTTCTGACTATCATAAAAAACATTTGGGACGTTCTGAAGAAGAAACCGATAGGAGAATTTTGGTTAAAGAGTTGGAGCTAAAAAAGATTTTATCGGAAACTAATTACAAACCCGGATTTAAAGTGGTCAGGGTTGCTGTTCTTGGTTGTGCTGATAAGCGGTTTGTAAAAAGACATAAAGCCATATTTGAAAAGCTGTTTCAAAAACCCGTGGAGCAGATTACTTTTGATATAACCACCGAACATCTAGATGGTGAGGAAAATGTGGTGCAACACGACATTACCACCCCAATTCCCAATGCTCCGTTTGATATAACGTTCGGTCACGTTGTCCTTAAGTTTATCGAACCATCAAAGCAATGGGGTGCCATAAAAAGTGCTTACGATGCTTTGCGTTCTCCTGGGCTTGGCATTTTTGTTTATGATATGGAAGACATAACAACCGAAACCCCTATTCAAGCTGATGGCTACTTCTCCGTGCCCATGGATATTTATAAACTGAAACTTGCCCAAGAGAGTATGAAGTATAAAGATTTAAAGTGGGATATAAGTTTGGATAATGTACCCATTCCTATTCGGGGACTTAAGGGCGGAGCATTGGTATTAGAGAAATAGGTATTATTACTCTCCCTAAGACGATAGTTCATAACTTCGGTTCTTGATTGGGGTGAATAGGGGTATAATTAAAGGCATATGAAAAAAATCATCTTTTTTGCGGTTATTGCCTTGGCGATAGGGTCGTTCTTTTTTTACAATATAAATAAGGCAAGTGCTGTAAAACTCTCTGATTATGGGCTCAAAGATGGAGATCTGATAAGCGCCATATTCTCTGATGATCCGGACGTGTACATTGTCAATGAAAATGGTTATAAGCGTGTATTTTTAAATCCCGAGATATTCAAATTTTATGGCCACTTGGGCGGGTTTATTAATGTTAAATTAGTAACAACAGAGGTGAGGGATTCTTTCATTACTTCCGGCCTCTTCCGCAATTGTGAAGATAATGACCAAAAAGTTTACGGCGTGGATATAGAAGGCGAAGATGTCGGTAAGCTCCACTGGGTTAATTCGAGCGGAGAACAAGCCGTTAAAGATGATCCCGAATTCTTTAAGAAGATATTTTGTATCAATAACAAGGAATTCGGTTGGTATCCGAAAGGAAACGCACTCAATACAATCAAAGAAGTGCCGAAATACGAGAGAACAAAAGCGCAAGAAACTGTAGCCACAGAGACAAAAATAAAAGGGAATGTTCCGCTAAAAGAAGAAGGCAAGGTTGTCATCTGCCACTATCCGCCGGGGACACCAAGCAAATTACAAGATATAACCATTGACGCTTCCGCATTGAAAGCTCATCTTGATCATGGGGATAGCGTAGGAATATGTTCCGGAGTTACTACCGTCCCGACATCAACGCCAACCGTTTCCCCGATTAATATTACCGTTCTCTATCCGAATGGCGGAGAGGTTCTCCAAAAAGGCACGACACAGATGATCAAATGGAACTCAACCAACGTTTCAAAAATATATATTAAACTTGGAAAAGGGAACGACACCTACCATGGATCCGAGGGCATGATTACGGACGTCATACCTAATGTGGGCGGATATTATAAATGGACTATACCGACAACATTGCCGGAC
>MFHO01000021.1:6452-7939 GCA_001778635.1 Candidatus Giovannonibacteria bacterium RIFCSPHIGHO2_02_FULL_45_13
ACTACAACCCAGACTTCGATTCCGAGCGCAACTCCGATTCCGAACGTTTCCGCTGTACCTACCCCCGCACCGACGTCCGTCCCATCACTTTCGCCCTGCGAGACTTCAACTCCACGGCCGGCAGGATATATTACTTATGACAATTGTTCCGATCAAGAACCCGCAGTTGTTCGGCGAGCAAATGGCGATATAGTTTCAGTATTTAATTCCGGCGGAAACGGCCTCGCGGTCTCGCGCGGAGCGGTTTCGCATAACGGCGGCTCCACGTGGTCTTTGCCACAGCTTGCCGTTAGCACATGGGATGATGTTGACGTGATTGAAAATACAAGTGGTCAGCTTGTGCTTATGGCTTTATCAAGCGGAACTATTCATACATGGATTTCTCCGGACGGAATCTCATGGTCTTATAAAGCAAAAATATCACCGACAGCGATTAATAATAGTGTTGGGGGCATCATTCAGGCTAAGGATGGCTATTATTACGCAAGCTATCATGTGGCAATTGATTCCAGCAACACAGCTGTTCAGACGCAGGACACATTAATAACAAGATCGCGGGATCTCATTACTTGGGAGACGCCGGTAAATGTTACAAATGGAACCGTTTATTCAAATGATTCATCTCTTCTTCAAACGACCGAAGGGACACTTTGGCTTGCTTACAACCTTGTTTCTACCCCGCATGACACTGTTATCATGAAATCTTCCGACGGACAAACATGGACTCGCGTGGCCAGTATTTCCGGTTTCGGTTCTAATCATGGCGCCGTGAATCTTATTGAGGTCAACGGTAAACCAGTCGTATTCGGCCGTATTGGCTTCAGCACTTATTATTCCTACCAACTTGACACAGGATTATGGTCCCAACCACAAAAAATATTGGATAACACTCCATTCGGGGGAGAAGCCGTGTTGCTTGATGGCGGGGCCGTGGGGATTGCTTATGCTCATATCGCAAACTTTGCCACTGACCCGTATGGTCAGCGGGACATTCGTTTCGCGAATGTTGGCGTGCTACCAATCGCAGTCACGAAGTCGAATCAATCAAGTAACCTCGCTATGTTCTCCCGCAACTTAACCGTTGGTTCGTCCGGCAATGACGTACAACAACTCCAGGCCCTCTTGGTAAGTGAAGTTGGCTATTCGGCCGATTTGGTTACCGGCTATTTTGGCCGGATTACTCGTGATGCAGTGACAAAACTTCAGGAGAAATATAGTATCAAACCAGCGTCTGGATACTTTGGCTCAATAACCCGCAATACGCTGAAGGCATCTATATTTGGTTGGTAATTATAACTTGGAATAAAAGGTACTGATCCCTTTTATTTCTTGTATAGTACCAATACATGACCGATAAAAAAATCTCAACCGGGGTGGTGCATAGCGTGCCAGCGGATTTACAGAAAGCCCTGGCTTCAACGCCGAAGGCGCTCGCAGTATGGGAGGACATTACGCCGCTGGCGCGCAATGAGTGGCTTTGCTGGATT
>MFHO01000021.1:7947-8581 GCA_001778635.1 Candidatus Giovannonibacteria bacterium RIFCSPHIGHO2_02_FULL_45_13
CAAGAAGCCGGAAACAAGGAAGCTCCATATCAAGAAAACACGCGACGAGCTCATAGAGGGCAAGCGCCGGCCGTGTTACTGGGCCGGCTGCGGGCATCGGTGAAACATCTTGTTAATCACCAAAGATTTGCAAGACAATATTTGTAAAATAGAGAAAGCTGGCAAGGCAAAGAATGAGTCCCGCAAGCGAAAATAGTCTTTTTGATTTGGAGAGCAAGCCATAGATTGCGACCAAGGCGCTGGCAAGGCTTATCGCCAAACATACGAAAGAGACTACGAGAATATCGCCAAAATGTGCCAGAAAAAAGTCTTCAAGGTTTGGCGCGGTCAAAGACCATACCAGGATACCGACAAACACAACTCCAACTACAAAACTG
Source organism: Candidatus Giovannonibacteria bacterium RIFCSPHIGHO2_02_FULL_45_13 (assembly GCA_001778635.1). Classification (GTDB taxonomy): domain Bacteria; phylum Patescibacteriota; class Minisyncoccia; order UBA11713; family 2-01-FULL-45-33; genus GWA1-44-25. The sequence goes on from MFHO01000021.1 coordinate 8,325, forward strand.
AATATGCCCGCCCATGAATGTGCGAGCGAAACTGTAATCTTTTGTGTCCGATCATTCATGATTTTAGCTTAACAAATAAACAGCAACTGACGCAACCGATCGGTCCGTCTTTTTTTCCTTCCGCTTTCGCCAGTCCTTCCATTTTGGTTAAAATTGTCATATACTGCGCGTATTCATGGCAAGATTGTTCAACAAACTACCGAGATTTCTGCAATCAAAATGGGCCATTGGGATTATCGTTCTCCTTGTCATGGGGG
>MFHO01000022.1:0-1287 GCA_001778635.1 Candidatus Giovannonibacteria bacterium RIFCSPHIGHO2_02_FULL_45_13
CTTCTCCTTTGGGATGGAACCAAAACACAAGGACTCTCACTTGCTCTAACTGCTTAAGTTCCGCCTCCGCAGTCAACAGCAACACGGGATATGCCGACCTTGCAATCTCGCAATCAGGCAACTCATACACTTTCACACTTTCCGCAACAACCTCTCCGACATTCGGAGCAGTTGCGGCAACCTCAACTCTTGCTTCAGCCACCACTACTCCATTGACAGTTTCAAACCTTGCTTCAGCCACTACGACGGCAGTCAGAGTCGCGTTCCAATCCACCGGAGCCGTAGGAAGCTTGGGAGCTACAACAACCTCCGCCATCACCTCCCTTCTTACCCAGAACTTCAATACAGGAAAAGGGGACTTGCTTTTCTCTACCTTGAGATCAGGACTCCTTACAGAAGCAGGAAGATTTGCGGACACAGGGAACCTTGGAATAGGGACAACGACACCTGGGAGCTTACTCTCAATAGGCAACACTGGTACTGGTCCGATAAATCTTTCCGCTACAGCCACTTCAACTTACGGTTATGGGATAAACATTTTAAACGGCTGTTTTGCAATAGACGGGACATGTGTTGGAGGGGGTGGTGGAGGCATCACTTCTCTCAATAGCCTTACCGGAGGAACGCAGACTTTTGCTTCAAACGACTTAATCAGCATTGTTTCTCCAGCGGCAGGTACGGTACATAATTTCTACGGTTCGACAACTCCAACCTTCGGATGGATCCGTGCGACATCTTCAGAATCCTCATTCTTCACTGGCAATTTAGGCATTGGGACGACGACGCCGGATGCGGCACTTGATGTATATCAAGCGACAAACAACGCGGATACTCTCAACATTACTTACAACAACGGAGCGGGCAATCCTGAGCGGGCGGCGCTCTATGTCAATATGGCGGCGGTTGTAAATAATCCGGCGATTAGGATAGACGATTTGCAAACCGGCGGCAACGCAACCGATGTTCAGGGGCTTCTTATAAACCACGGCGGCAGCGGGTATGCGCTTCGCATCAATGATGACGGCACGCTCACTGATGATACTGCGTTTGTAGTAAATGCGAGCGGCAATGTCAGCATCGGGACGACGACTTCGAATGGTAAGCTTTTTGCGGTGGTTGAAAGTGATATGTTAACGCTGAATGGGCAAAGGGATGTTTCGACTACCGGAAGGGCAGGATTTACCAACAACGATCAAACTGCTGGCAATAATTTCAGACTTGAGTGGCGAACGAGAGATTCGGACGGCACAGCCGCAATCGGGTCGTCGATCATGGGTTATTTTATGG
>MFHO01000022.1:1300-6000 GCA_001778635.1 Candidatus Giovannonibacteria bacterium RIFCSPHIGHO2_02_FULL_45_13
CGGCGTTACCGGAGATTTAGCATTCATTACGTCTAATAACGCACTCGTAGGAACAGAAAATATGCGAATTACCGGTGCAGGCAACGTCGGCATCGGAACGACGACGCCCGGGGCGAAGCTGAACATCATCGGAGCTCTTTGCGTTGATGACACTTCGCCAACCTGCGCCAACGCCGCCCGAACCGATGGCACCATTTATTCAGTGGCGGTTCTTTCCAACACCCTTGACCTTGCGGAAAGTTATCCGACCAAGGACGCAACTTTGGAAGAGGGGGACATTGTGACTCTGGACTATCAAAATCCTGTCTTTGTTTCAAAAGCCACCTCCACAGAAAGCTTTATTTTAGGAGCCGTTTCCACCAAACCAGGTTTTTATCTGGGAGGGTTTGACGACGGAAAAGACTTTATCAATGAAAAGAAATTGCCCATCGCGCTCTCCGGCCGCGTGCCGGTCAAAGTCAATTTGGAAGGCGGAGCGATTGGAATTGGAGACAAAATAACTTCTTCTTCGGTGGCAGGAGTGGGGATGAAGGCTACGACTTCGGGAACGACTTTAGGAATCGCGCTCGAATCTTATGACGGTACGCAGGATTTCGGCACTTCCACTCCAAAGATTCTGGTTTTTGTGAATCTTGGTTATTCAAAACTGGATTCTGAAATTGCGGCAGGGGAGAGCGGGGGTTGGATAGTGGACCAGGCCAGCGGAAAAATCAAATCTTCTTACGCTTTAGACATGGACGGAAAAGATATTGAAAACGTCCGGAGGATTCTTTCCGCCTCCGGACTCTGGAGTATAGATGAGAACGGGAAGCTGATTGTTCAGGAGATTGAAACCCAGAAACTCACCGTAACCGGCCCGCAGGGCATTACGATTTATGACAGAGCCACGGGAGGGCCGGTCTGCGTCTTTTCCGAAAACGGGATTTTGAAATCTGAATCCGGAGCGTGCGGGACAAACTTGGAAGCCGGACTTCCAAGTGGAAGTCCGGCTTCCTCAACTCCGCCGGCGGACACTGAACCGCTTGCGGTGAGCAGTTCAACTCCGTTCACTATAAACGACGTCGAACCGCTTGCGGTGAGCAGTTCAACTCCGCTCACTGTAAACGACGTCGAACCGCCCGTCATCACCATCAATGGCAACAACCCATCAACTATTAACGTCGGCGGCGCATACGCCGATCTGGGTGTGACAGTAACTGATAATATTGACCAAAATCTTGGATATACCGCATCGCTTGACGGCCCGCCTGGCGGCGAGGCAAGCGGCCCGGCGCTTTCGCAAGGGGATGGGCTTACGCTTGATACCTCAACCGCTGGCACGCACACGATTCTTTACACCGCAACCGACAGTGCCGGAAACACCGCGACCGCCACGAGAACCGTGAATGTGGTTGACATGCATTAAAAGGTAAAAAGGCAAAAGGTGTCACCTTTAAAAGGCAGAAGGTGACACCTTTTGCCTTTTGCTTTTTATTCTTGCGTGTTAGATTATCACTATGGCATATCGTCGTATTCCTTTTGCTCCTAACGAGTGGTACCACCTTTACAGTCAGGGCATTGATAAACAAAACATCTTTGTTGCCGAGAGCGACTTTCAACGATTCCAGGCGCTGCTCTACCTTGCCAACAGCATTGAGCCGGTCAATTTTGAATTGATTAAAGCCAAAAACATATCGCACAAAGACATCTTCACTCTGCCGCGGCCAGAAACTCTAGTTGTCATTGGAGCTTACTGTCTTATGAAAAACCATCCACACTTAGTAGTACAAGAGAAGCAGGAAGGTGGCATTACTATTTTTATGCGCAAACTCGGCACTGCCTACACAATGTACTTTGATAGAAAATACCGTCGCATTGGCAACTTAATGGTAAAGCCATTTCGTTCAAAACATATCGACGACGACAGGTATTTGCGCCGAGTGGTACAATATGTGCATCTTAATCCCGCCGAGATTTTTGAGCGTGGATGGAAGAAAGGTAAAGTGCGCAATATGATAGCGTTGGAGCGGCAACTTCGCGGCTATATGTTTTCAAGTTTGCCTGATTACTTTGGTAAAAGGCGTCCGGAAAGCGATATTCTTGATAAAGACGCCTATGCTTTATTCCGTCACGATTTACCGCAATTTTGCGATGTACTTGAGGAGGCCGCGGCATACTACGGTGAGATAGAAAGCGAATTTAAAGTAAAAAGGTGACACCTTTTGTGAAATCGCTGACAAAAGTCATTCTGATTTTAGCAGCGGCAACGCTGGTTTTAGTCTTGGCGGTGAGCTTGACTATTCCGAAACAACAAAAACTTTCTTACGGCGTCACTTTTTCGCAAAAGTTTTCAGACGAATTGAATGGCGGCCCCGACGCAAAGGTTGGGGCAGGCTGGAAGCAAAATTATTTGGCGATTCTAGACGACTTAAAAGTAAAAAATTTGCGTCTAATCGCTTATTGGGACAAGATTGAGCCAGAAGAGGGGCGATTTGGTTTTGAAGATTTGGATTGGCAAGTCGCGGAGGCAGAGAAACGCGGAGCGAAAATTATTTTGGTGGTAGGAAGAAAAGTCCCAAGATGGCCGGAATGCCACGAGCCGGAATGGGCGCGCTTTTCAACACCGCCCGGGAAGAAGTCCGACTTCTTTGGGATCTCGAAGTCGGACTTCGAGGAGGGCGGCGTTTTCCAGCGCACCTCCCTCAAAGGGGGAGGAGAAAATACTCCCCCTCCCCTTAGGGGAGGGGGCAAAGGGGTGGGGTTTCTTCTTCATTATGTTGAAGAAGTAGTCAAACACTACCGCTCCAACCCCGCCATCATTGCTTGGCAAATAGAAAATGAGCCGCTGTTTCCGTTTGGTGAATGCGGCACAACGCCAATTTCTTTGCTAAATCAAGAAATTAAATTAGTAAAATCGTTGAGCGATAAGCCGATTATTCTGACCGATTCCGGAGAACTAGGGTTCGCATGGCCGTATCTTGCCGCGAAATCGGACATTTTCGGGACTACATTATATAGATACATAAACAACCGATTTCTTGGCGATATCCGCTACTCGCTGATTCCGGCTTATTATTTTAGAATAAAAGCGTGGTGGGCGGAGCGTGTTTTGGGAAAGCAAATTTTCATATCAGAGCTCCAAGCCGAGCCATGGGCGTCGGAATCTTTAAAAAACATTCCAGTGGAATGGCAAAATAAGAAAATGAATCCGGAAATTTTTAATGAGATAATTGATTACGCCGAGCGCTCCGGATTTCCCAAAGCTTATTTTTGGGGCGCGGAATGGTGGTATTGGATGAAGGAAAAACACGGGAAGCCTGAAATGTGGGACAATGCCAAAGCATTATTTAATACAAATCAACAAATCTGATTCGAATGCTACAAATTTTTCCAAAAAATTTTTTGTGGGGGGCGGCAACTGCTGCGCACCAAGTTGAGGGTTGGAATCATAATGATTGGACGGGGTGGGAGAAAACAACTGGCCACGAAGAATCTGGCCGCGCGTGTGACCATTATAATCGTTTTAGAGAAGATTTTGATATCGCCAAACGACTTGGCCACAACGCGCATCGCTTTTCCATAGAATGGTCGCGCATTGAACCGGAGGAGGGGAAATTCAACGAAAAAGAAATCGCGCACTATCAGGATGTGATTGACGACTTGCGCGAGCGAGGGATTGAGCCATTTGTGACATTGTGGCATTGGACACTGCCAATCTGGGTTACTAAACAAGGCGGCTGGGAAAATAAAAAAACAATAGACGACTTCGCGCAATATGTGAACAAAATAGTCCGATCGGTCAAAAATGTTAAGTTTTGGATTACGATAAACGAGCCGGAGATTTATACAATGAATAGTTATCTGCGCGGTAAATGGCCTCCTGCTTCGCCGGTAGGCAGGCCGCAGAAAAAATTATTTTTTAAATTTTTGAAAGTTTATCGAAATTTGGCAGAGGCGCATAAAAAAGTTTACACCATAATTCATTCCACTTGGGTGTCCGACACCCAAGTAGGAATTACCAAAAATAATTCTTATTTTGAAGGCTGGCCTGCGCCAATTTTAAATTACGTCTGGAATAATTGGTTTTTAAATAAAATAAGACACCATCAGGATTTCATCGGGCTAAATTATTATTTTCATAACCGCATAAAAGGCTTTAAATTAAATCAAAATGAAAATAAAGAAATCAGCGACATGGGTTGGGAAATTTATCCCGAGGGGATTTATCATGTTTTGAAAGATTTAAAAAAATATAATAAACCGGTTTATATTACTGAAAACGGCGTGGCGGATGCGAGGGATGTCCACCGCGAAAAATTTATTAAAGAACACTTGATATGGGTTCATAAAGCAATTTCGGAAGGCGCAGATGTCCGCGGATATTTTTATTGGTCGCTTTTGGATAATTTCGAGTGGGACAAAGGTTTTTGGCCGAGGTTTGGGTTGGTTGAAATGGATTATCAGACTATGGAACGCAAAATTAAACAAAGCGCTATGGCTTATGCTAAGATAGCGAAAGAAAATTCGTTGACGACATGATAAAAGGAATCATTTTTGATCTTGATATGTGTATATGCGATACGTTAACTGTTCCTAAAAGCGCCTTAGACCCTGCTTTAAAAATATTGCGTAACTCCGCGTTGTCGCCGCAATTGGTGGCAGAGGTTGAGACTGCTCTATGGAATACCAGCTGGGATGATATTATTCAGATTTATTCAATT
>MFHO01000023.1:0-21912 GCA_001778635.1 Candidatus Giovannonibacteria bacterium RIFCSPHIGHO2_02_FULL_45_13
CCTTCCACGCTGGACACCAGCCATTTTGTAAAAGATATTACTCCGGCTTCTGTGCCTAGTGTGCGGGCGATTTCTGCGGCCACACCGTAGTCAAAAGGCTTGCCGGAATCTATGCATTCATCGTGGTGTTGCATATTGCAAAAATATATTTCGCACCTGCAGCCCTCATAAGCATCTTCTTCGGTGCAATGGATATACAAAGCACCCACGGCTATCGGCTCATTGCACTTTAAGCACGCCCTTCCTTTTTCATTAATCGTTTCTACTGTTTGGTGTCGCGCTTTATGGTTTTCAATGCGTTCTTTAAGAGCCGCACCGAGTTCGGATTTCAACGTTTTGTTCATAAAACCTCCTTATTGGTCTGCCATAATTATACTCTTTTTAGCAAAAATGTCAAGACAGCGTGGCGGCTTAATACAAAAAATGAGGTGTTTGTTTTTTGGGCAACGTGGTCAATTGTGTGTAAAAACCCCTTTATAGCATCGGCGCCCGCCTCGGGCGCTTTTTACTTTCCAACCCACGAATATTTTCCGGCGCCCAAGATGGCTAGAGCAATGCCGATGGCCGTAAGCCCGACGTCGCGGTAAAGGTCGGGATTTATGGATAGGCCGAATTTAATTAAGAACGATCCCAAAAAACTAGCTGTGAGTAATGCGGCAATGAGGCCAGAAAGTTTAACGCGTATGCCAATGATTAGAGAAAGAGCCACAATAATTTCAAGAAGCCCCAAGTAAAAATTGATTGCGGCCGCTCCGGCTAAAGGCATAAAGTTTAAAATAAGCTGAATTTCCGCCGTGGTTTGCGACGGACTGGATAATTTTTGAAAACCAAAAAGCAAAAACACGATCGCTAGGCCGATCCGTAAAACCAGAAGCGCCGTATCTAATTTTTTATTTTGTTCCATGTGCACATTTTAACAAAAATAGAAGTTAGCCGCCAAGTTCTTTTAATTTTTGCGTTAGCGCGCCAGTATTTACTCCTCCTGCAGAAAAAAGCTCGCCATTTACAATGATCCCGGGAGAAGCCATAATGCTGTGTTTTAACACAATTTCCTGGCCTTTCGGGCTTGTGGCGTCGATTTGTTCCAGTGTTACATTCTGGAAACCCGCCTTGGCGCTCTCCCACCATTTTTCAAACCGCTTGCAATCCACACACCCCCGCACGTTTATTTCTTGCAGCAAAATCATACTTACATTATACTATAGAAATATGGCAAAAAAAGTTTCAATTTATTCAACCCCGTGGTGCGTTTACTGCAAAATGGCCAAAAAGTTTTTTGAGGATAATAAAATTTCTTACGAAGAACACAATGTTGCGTCGGACGCCAAAGGCAGAGACGAGATGATCCAAAAAACCGGACAAATGGGGGTTCCGGTAATAGACATAGACGGCAAAATCGTCATTGGTTTTGATCAGCCGCGCCTAAAAGAACTTTTGGGGGTCTAGCTAAACTTGGCGCGGTCTTCGAGTTTGATGTCGCAATCAACTTCTTTTCCTTTCCGTAAAACTTTAAGTTTTAAGTTGTCGCCTATTTTACATTCGGACAAAATGTCTTCCAAAGTCTCTTTCTCGGTTATAATCTTGTCATTGGCGGCCAAAATTATGTCGTGCTCTTTTATGCCCGCTTCTGCCGCCGCACTCCCAGGCAGCACCGCCGGGCTTGCCGCAAGCCCTCCGGGCAGCCTTTCGCGGACAATCAGCGCGCCGTGATCCACTGGGATTCTAAAATGATTCGCGGCAACTTTGTTTAAAATAACATATCTGACTCCTAAAAATGGCGAGCGGATATGCCCATATTTTTTAATCTCTTCCAAATCTTTCCTTGCTTGATCAATTGGGATCGCAAAGCCTATGTTTTGCGCGCCGAAAACTATGGCGGCGTTGATGCCTATTGCCTCGCCGTCGAGATTTATTAGCGGCCCTCCAGAATTTCCGGGATTTATGGCCGCGTCCGTCTGTATCAAACCTCGCAAACGCTGCTGATGCCCCTCCATATCCGTGATCGCCGAAAGAAACCGCGAAAGACCGGAAACTATGCCGGTTGAGACAGAATTTTGAAACTCTCCCAAAGCATTTCCAATCGCTATAACACAGGTTCCCAACTTTAGATTTTTTGACGTTCCAAGCTTAATGACCGGAAATCCTCCGTCGTGGCCAACAATTTTTAAAATTGCTATATCAGAAAGCGGGTCGCGGTCTACAATTTCAACATCATATTTATCACGCCCGATTATAACTTTGTATGCTGCTTCTTTATCTTGAATTACGTGCTTATTTGCAAGCACGATTCCCGACGAATCCACAATAAATCCGGAGCCGCCGGCAACAGACACATTGCCTTTCTCGTCCGCTTCGCCGAAAAGCCGCTCCTCAAACATTCGCGGGTCCATCCCCATTTTCATCAAATCCTCCTCCACCAGCTCCACATTTTTGGACGCCGCAATGCTCACCACCGCCGGCAGTGTTTTTTCAATAACTTTTATAATTTGTTCTTGATAGTCAACCATATCGTTTAATATAACACACCCAGCATAATTTTGTCCCCTCGAGAGGAATCGGACCTCTATCTATCCCTTAGGACGGGACTGTTCTGTCCATTGAACTACGAGGGGAATACTCCATCTTTTATATCATTTATTTTGCGGCTTGTCATTTTTCGCTAGGCGGAGTATTTTTGAGTTAATGGCGAGGAAGAGAAAAATTGTTAAAATGAAACCTGCGCAAAAGAAAGCTGTTGCCGAAAAGCCATGGAAATTGAAGCTGAAAACGCTGGAGATTCACGGCGGTGGGTCGGAAAAAGATACGGATTTAAGGCCTGGGCTTTACCGCGCAACCGCTTTCCCGCTCGGCTCATTTGAGCGCGCGAAAAAACTTTTTGCCGGCGAGGAGCGCGGATTTATTTATACGCGCATAAATAACCCAAGCGTTGACAAACTTGAGCGCCGGCTCGCCGCGCTTGAGGGAGCAGAAGCGGCTCTGGCAACATCTTCAGGAATGTCTGCCATTACATTGCTTTCTTTGCACTTCGCCGCTCCGGGCGGGCATATTGTTTCTTCAAACAGGCTTTACGGCGGTGTTTTTCATCTTTTTCGCGAAAATTTGCCGAAACTTGGCATTGCGGTGAAGCTGGTAGAAAATCCGTTTGATTTAAAATTGTGGGAAAAAGCAATAAGGCCGAACACGAAATTGTTTTATATTGAAACTCCGTCTAATCCGGCGATTGACGTTTTTGACGTGGAGGCATTAGCTCGATTGGCCCATCTTCACAACATTCCATTAATAGTAGACAGCACCTTGGCAACACCGGCGCTTTTGCAGCCGCTAAACTTAGGTGCGGACGTTGTTGTCCATTCTCTTTCAAAATACATGGGAGACGGCGAAGTGATTGGCGGCGCGATTTTAGGCGGTCAAAAATTGATTGATGACTTAAGATTAGTTTGGTTCAGAGACACCGGCCCTTGTATCTCACCGGACAATGCCGTTGTGCTTTGCTACCACATTGAATCGCTTTTCGGACGAATGGCTGAACATTGCCGCAACACCTTGCTTGTTGCCAAATATTTAGCTCGGCATCCGAAAATAAAAAAAGTTTATTATCCAAGCGTTGGCATAAAATCAAGGCTTAATAAAAAATTGATGCCGAAGGGATTTGGCGGCCTTATGGCGTTTGAAGTAAAAGGAGGGACAAGAAGCGCAAAGACTATTTTGGAAAACTTAAAATTATTCTGGCATGCGCCGAATATCGGAGAGGCAAGGTCCTTAGTCATCCACCCGGCAACCACAACGCACGGCCAGCTTACTCAAAAAGAGCGCGCGAGGGCCGGAATTCCGGACGGCATGATCCGGCTTTCAATCGGCCGCGAACATCCACAGGATTTGATTTATGATTTATCGCAAGCATTGAGTAAAATTTAAAAAATGCGCGTCAGGATAAAAAGAATAGACAAATCGCTGCCATTGCCGGAATATAAAACCGGCGGCGCTGTTGCATTTGATTTATCTGCGAGAATTTCCGCAACTATTTTACCAAAACAAGTTGTTTTCGTGCCGTTAAATGTCGCGCTTGAACCACCAGATGGATATATGGTAATGCTTGCCGCAAGATCCTCTCTTCATAAAAAGGGGCTAATGCTTGCGAACGGAGTCGGTATTATTGACCGCGATTTTTCCGGAAATGAAGACGAATACCACGCCGCGCTTTACAATTTTACGGACGAACCGGTGAAAGTAAAACAGGGCGAACGGCTTGTGCAGGGCGTTTTTAAAAAATACGACAAAGCAGAATGGGAAGAAGTGGAAGATTTGGGAAACAAAACAAGGGGCGGATTCGGCTCAACTGGTAAAAATTAAAATTTCGTCTATGGAAAATCAAAATTTAAACAAAAAGGATCGGAGGGAATTAAAAAGGCAAGAAAAAGCCGCGGAGTTCGCGCGACTGAAGAAAAATAAAACCGTGCGCCGCATTGCTTTGTGGGGCTCGGTTGCTTTAGTTCTTGGCGGAGCGATTTTCGGCGCTGTAAAATTCGCCACCTTGCCGGCGGGGAATAACAGCACCGCCTCCGCGCTAGATGCGGTATCAGAACAAGATTGGTGGAAAGGAAATAAAAATGCCCAAATTGTTTTAATTGAATACAGCGATTTTCAATGCCCGGCTTGCGCCATCTACTATCCGCTGGTTAACAAGTTAAGTGAAGAACTCGGAGATAAAATTTCATTTGTTTATCGCCATTTTCCTCTAAAACAGCACCAAAACGCGGAGCCGGCGGCTTGGGCCGCGGAAGCCGCGGGCAGGCAGGGGAAATTTTGGGAGATGCACGATCTGATTTTTGAAAATCAAAAAATTTGGTCTGACCAAAAAAACGCAGAGGAGTTGTTTATAAAATACGCGGAGGCGCTTTCGCTTGACATGGCAAAATTCAAAGAAGATGTTGGCTCAAAAGAAATCAATGAAAAAGTTGAGAGCGATTATCAAAGCGGCTTGAGAGCCGGCGTTGACTCCACTCCGACATTTTTCTTAAACGGCAAGCGAATACAAAACTCACAAAACTATGAAGAATTTAAAAACGCTGTTCTTTCTGGCGCTTAGCCTGATCGGTTTTTTGGACTCCGCGTATATTTCGGCAAAACATTATTTGGGCACGCCGGTCGCATGCTCTATTTTTGAAGGGTGCGAAAAGGTTTTAACCAGCCAATACGCAACAATCGCCGGCGTGCCGGTTGCGCTTTCCGGCGCTTTTTATTATCTTACTGTTTTCGTTTTAGTCGTTTTATATTTGGACACTGGCGGGAAACGGTTTTTGCTTGCCGCCGCGCACCTTACAATCGCCGGATTTTTAGCGTCTTTGTGGTTCGTCTACCTCCAGCTTTTTGTCATCGGGGCGATCTGCGTCTACTGCATAATTTCCGCGATAACCTCAACCGCGCTCTTCATGCTCGGCCTCTTGGTGATATTTAAAAAAGAGAATATGATGGTAAAAACATAGAGGGCCTATAGTAAAATGGCATTACGCATCCATGGCATGGATGAGGTCCGGGTCCGATTCCCGGTAGGTCCAAACGCAATACTATAAAAATATATAAAAAGATTCAGAGAAAATTTAGATTTAAATAAAAAATTGCCGTTTGCCAGCTATAGCGTACAGATTGCAAATTTTTTGCGCAATTCTACCCACTGGCAATATTGTAACGATTTGCTAGAGTTTTTGTAGAAGATCGGAACTTGCTATGGGCGAATTAAAAGTGATGCCGTATCGGTTTACGGTGCATGAGGGCGATATGGTTGAGCTGCCAGATGGCAACACTGGAGTTATTGAAAAAGTTGATTTTTTCATGGGTGGTAACTCCAAAAGCGTTAAGGTGCGTCCGACTGGAATACCATGGTATCGCAGACTTGGAATGAAACACTGGTTTTACGACGAACAAATAGACGCCTTAAAGTTTTTAGCAGGAAAAGAAAGGAGGTGAGAGTATGGCGAAGTTGCTTCGCAAAGGATTTCAGAAAAAAATAAATTGTTCGCATTGCGGCTCTCGGAGTTCTGTTGCGCAGGAAGATGTAAGACTTGGAGTTGATTGGGATGGCATGGGCGGCAACGATTATGTTTTTAATTTCTTGTGTCCGGCGTGCGGAAAAGCTGCAAGTATACCATCGGAGTTGGTGCCATCTGCCATCAAAGAATATCTTTATGAAAAAGACCGAAAACGCAGAAACCAAGATCTTAGCGCCGCAAAATGTTAGTTGATGGCTAAACACCATCAATTTTTTTTATGTCAAGCTACCGAAGTTTTATCGTTGTGTTATCCTTTAAAAATGGGTTATTTGAATGCGAAAGATCCGGCGGAGATGCCGGATGAAGTCATATTAAAAAAATCGGTGGCCAACCCGGCGCTCTTTTCGATGTTGATTGATAAATACCAAACGCCGTTTGTAAGAAAGGCGCAAGGAATAGTCCACTCAAAAGAAGAAGCGGAGGATATTGTGCAGGAAACTTTCACCAAAATTTATCTTAACGCGAAAAAATTCAAAAAACAGCCAGGTATTGAATTTAAAAGCTGGGCTTGGCGCATTTTGGTAAACACCTCCCTCACCCACTACCGAAAACTCAAAAAGTCTTTTGGCGATGTTGGATACCTTGATGAAATCTTAGCTAACAACGAAGACGCCGAAGCGCTTTTCGCGATGGAGGACACATTGGACAGGGATGGAACAATTGAACATGTGCGAGAAACCATAGAAAAAATGCCCTCGGAAGCAGCGGAGCTTTTGAGAGCGCATTATGTTGATGACCGACCATACGCGGAAATCGCAAAAAAACACCGGATTTCAATAGGGGCCTTGAAGATGAAACTTTTCCGCGCGCGTAAGGTTATAAAGGATATAATGGCTAAAGAAGCATAAATATAAGATGGAAAACAAGCTAAAAAAGCGAATAATGAGGCGGGTTTACGCCATTTGGTTCATAAGGCGCGGTTTGCCAATGGTAGCCGGGAGCGTTGTTTCTTTCTATATCGCGATGACAGTAACGGCCGAGCGATTCTTCGTCGCCCAGATTTTTTCAAATTTGACAGTGGCCGCCCACTCCGGTTTTTTGGGAATGTCAAAATTCATCATTTCCGCCCTAAACAGCGTTGAGCCGTCGGTTTTGGTTTTAATTTCAATAGCCGGCATTGTAAGCTTCGCCCTTGCCGTTAAACTGCTTAGGAGTATCAGAAGTATCGTAGCGGGCGCTGGAGCGGCAGTCGCTGAAGCGCGAAAATTTTAAAAATTTTTAAAGCAATAAAAGGTCGGTTTAAAAAAATCCCGCTCCGATGATCTCGGGGCGGGGTTGTTTTTTTAGACTTCCGTAAACAGAAATTTATCAAACACCTTCATCTTTTCTTTGTATGTCGCCGGATCCAAAAGCCATAATGCCGCGGCCACCGATGAAAGCAGCGCATTGCCATCTTGAGGAGTAAAACATGTTCCACGGATATGCGTGCCGTCTTCAGAAACATCCAGCGAGGGTTTGTAAAATACGGTTTGGTTTAAAATTCTTCCGCGCACCTTGCTTGCGTTTCTGGCTCTATCGAAAACCCTGTTGCTTGACTTGAGATGGGTAAATACGATTAAAGGATTTGATTCAAGACGCGCTAGGGCTTCTTGATAATGAACAGGCGATTTAACCTCGATATCAAAGAGCATTGTGTGCATGTATTGCGTTGGGACTTTTATAATTTGGCTGTGTATGGGGATATGTAATTTGTCAGGAAAGAGCGTTTTAAAAACTCGCGCTGCGTCATAGCCTTGATGAGCGCCGTGTTCTTTGTATTTTGTCTTGAAAGGCTCCGCTTCCACGCCCGGATTTAATTTGTCTTCGCTGATATCGCTCCCGCGCCGCGCTATAAAAAACTTTCCGGATTTTAAATTTTCGATTCCTTCGTGTTTAATTACCAAAGTATTAATCGGGCAGACAAGCTGGTGAGTGTTGCAGCTCACAGTTTGAATAAATCTTCCGGAAAGCGCTGCGTCGTTTACCGTCCAGACATACGGAACACCGAAATCTTCCTCGCTACCTTGCGCAACAAATCCTTTTTGGGGATACTTTTTGCTAAGCTCAAGATAGTATTCTTCCTTGTTTCTGTTACCGGCGGGCGTGCAGTCAATAATCACATCCGCTTTTTCTCGGGCCTCTTGGTGAGTCAACACAGGTTCCAAACCCAATTCTTTAAATTGCGGAATTTTGTCCTCATCCGCGGCAAAAATTGCTCCAGCTCTCACCATTTCTTTTGCTTTGCCAACCTCTTCGATTAACGGCGTTCGTTTATGAAAAGACACCGCGGCAAAACCGAGTTCTTTGGCTTGCTCAACCAGCAGGTATATAAACGGCTCGCCGATAGTTCCCGTGCCAATCACGTGCACCCAAGGTTTTTTTCTGGCCATTTTTATTTCAACTCTGTTCATTAAACGTCACAAGAAGAAGCCGGTTGCGCAAAAGTGGTTGATTTTTTTGAGAAATGCGGTATAATGTTGAAGTAAACCGCCCATAGCTCAACTGGCAGAGCAGGTCCCTCTTAAGGACAAGGTTGTAGGTTCAATTCCTACTGGGCGGATATGGAACAAAATAAAAATATGTATAAGCCAGAGAGAATCGCAACGGTTACCGTTGAAGAAGCCGAAGAAGCTGAAAAGGAAAGGCGGAAAGCGCTCGAAGATATCAGAAAAAGAGTTGCAAAAACGGCCGCGAAACTAAAAAGTGACGGCCATCAATTTGAATTGGAAGAAAGCAGCAATGAATTTATAATCAAAAAAGAAGGCGGCCGGGAAACGCATCTCTTAAAATCGGAATTTTACACTGTTCAATCAAAAGACAAGCCGAATTTGCGCGCAACGGTTGAAGAAATGATCACGGCGGATATTATAAATCCGGACGGCAGTGAATACGAGACGATTCTAAAAATACGCCGCATGGAAGCAAAGTAATAAAAATTTTGGAAGCGTGGCTGAGCGGTTGAAGGCGCCGGTCTCGAAAACCGGTATACCCGCAAGGGTATCGGAGGTTCGCCAGGTCATCCGACCTGGCGCCCAGTCGGATGACTGGGCGAATCATTAATTTATAATCAGACGTTAAACCACAATGCACTATGTTTATTTTTTAAAACTATCTAACGGAGACATATATAAAGGAATAACAAGCGATTTAGAAAGAAGAATGCAAGAGCATAATTCTGGAAACGTAGAATCAACAAAAAATTATAGACCCGTGAAACTGTTTGCTTACGAGGCTTATCTACTTAAATCAGACGCCGAACGAAGAGAAAAATTTTTAAAAACGACTGAAGGCAGGCGATTGCTAAAACAGCAGTATCGCGATATTTTGAATAGATAATATGGAAGCGTGGCTGAGCGGTTGAAGGCGCCGGTCTCGAAAACCGGTATACCCGCAAGGGTATCGGAGGTTCGAATCCTCCCGCTTCCGAAACTGAAAAAACTGTGCTAGGATTCTAGCATGGCACAGTTGATTGATTTATTTAATCAATACGGCATTTATTTTTTTCTGGGACTTTTGGTTTTAGATTTGGCCATTTTGATCTTTGTTTTTATGTTGCGGAAAAATTTTAGAAAGATTTTCGGAGGTTCTCCGACCAGCGGCGTTGATTTAGAACGCGTGCTTTTGGAGCTTAGAGAAAACCAGTCGTTTTCAACTAAAGCGACTGAGGAGTTGAGCAACAGAATAATTTCGCTGGAGAGCGCTCTCCCAAAAAATATCAGGAAGATCGGTTTGGTAAGGTATAATCCTTTTTCTGACGCCGGAGGAGATCAGAGTTTCGCTTTAGCGCTTTTGAATGATCGCAATGACGGCATGATTATTTCTTCTCTTTACGGGCGCGAGGTCAATAGAGTCTATGCAAAGCCGATTCAAGGCGGCACATCGCAATATCAATTAACAGAAGAGGAGAAAACCGCAATTCAAAATGCAAAATAGACCACCCATAGTCGTAGTCATGGGTCATATTGACCATGGCAAAACCACGCTTTTGGATTATATTCGAAAATCCGCCGCCCCCCCGGGGGGCGAGCCTCGCCCAGTAGCTGGGCGGGAATCGGGTGGAATTACTCAACACATCGGCGCATATGAGGTTGACCACAACGGCAAGGGGCTGACATTTTTGGATACTCCGGGCCACGAGGCATTCGGGAAAATGCGATCCCGCGGGGCAAAAGTTGCAGATATCGCCGTGTTGGTTGTGGCTGCCGATGACGGAGTAAAACCGCAGACTAAAGAGGCGTTAGAAGTTATCAAAGCGGCCGCAATTCCGTTTGCGGTGGCTATCAATAAAATTGATAAACCATCGGCAGATCCGGAGCGCGTCAAAAACGAGCTTGCGGAGCTTGAAGTTTTTTTGGAGGGACGCGGCGGGATCGTGCCATACGTTGAAATTTCCGCGAAACAGGGCGTTGGAGTGAAAAAACTTCTGGAAACAATTTTGCTGTTGGCGGATTTAGAAAACATTACGGCAAATCCGAACACTTTTGCTTCAGGCGTGATTATAGAGTCTAGGCTTGATGCCAAGCGCGGTATCACATCCACCATTTTGGCGACGAACGGAAGGTTAAAAAAGGGCGAATATATTGTTGCTGGCGATGCTGTTGCCAAAATTAAAATTTTGGAAAATTTCAAAGGAGAAGCGATAGATTCTGCCGGCCCCTCTCAACCAGCCGTAGTTGTGGGGTTTGATAAATTACCAGTAGTCGGCGGCGAGTTTAGGACGTTTTTCTCGCAGAAAGAGGCAATGGAAGCCGCGCGCAAAGAAAAACTAGCGCCTCGCTCCTCAACATCGCCCGGGGAAAAACCAGGTTTTTTGGGGGATTCAAAACCTGGTTTTAAAGAGGGCGATGTTTCTTTGGGCATCGTCATTAAATCCGATGTCTTGGGGTCAGCGGAAGCAATAGAGCACGAAATGGCAAAACTTAAAAACGACCGGCTTGACATAAAAATTCTGCGCGCGGAGGCGGGCGATGTGTCGGAAGACGATGTTAAAATGGCAGCTTCCTCCGCGAATCCGGTGATTATTGCTTTTAAAGTTTATGTTTCTGCTCCAGCAAGAGAACTGGCTGGCAGAATGGGGACGGAAATAGCAGAGTTTCAAATTATTTATGAAGTTGCCGACTTTCTTAAAAACAAATTGGATGCGCTGGCCCCAAAGGAGATTACAACAAACATTATCGGACGCGCCACGATTTTAAAAATTTTTCCGAATAAAACATCCCAAAAAGGGCAGATCGTTGGAGGAGAAATTTTGGACGGCATTTTAAAACGCGGAGCGGACTTTGATATTATAAGGCGCGGGAAAAAAATAGGGAATGGAAAAATAGAAAATCTCCAGCAAGGAAAACTCAATGTCGCGGAAATACAAAAAGGGACTGAATTTGGCGCGTTGGTCAACGCCAAAATATCATTAGCGGAAAAAGACGAGCTCGATCTTTTTTGAAAGAAAGATTTGAATCATTTTTAAAAAGAGAGATCGCCGGATTTTTGCAACGCAATGTCCAGCGCGAAAAAGGAGTTTTTGTGTCCATTGGAGAAGTGTCCGCGCGCGAACGGTCTGATAAAGCGGAAATTTTTATTTCTGTTTTTCCGGAAAGCGCCGCAAAAGAAATTTTTCCGCGGATAAAAAAACTGGAAAAAAATGTCCGGAGGCACATCGCCTCTAAATCCCGCAGACAGTTTATTCCCCAAATTCATTTTGTCCTTTCAGACACAGCCAAAGAAATAAGCCTTGAAAAATTGCTTGAAAAAGTTAAAAATGAGTAACATGGCGCCGTGGCGAAGTGGCTAACGCGGCGGTCTGCAAAACCGCTATACGAGGGTTCAATTCCCTCCGGCGCCTAAAATTTTGTTTGGGCAGGTGGCGGAACCGGAATACGCGTACGGCTTAGAACCGTATCCCGAAAGGGTTGTGGGTTCAAATCCCACCCTGCCCAATTTGAAAGTTGGAAATTTAAAATTTAGCACGCGGCCATGGTTTAGTGGCAGAATGCGTCCTTGCCAAGGACGAGATGGGGGTCCGATTCCCCCTGGCCGCACAAGCATGCCGGAGTGGTGGAACTGGCAGACACGCACGACTTAAGATCGTGTGCCCTAGTGGCGTGAGGGTTCGACTCCCTCCTCCGGCATAAAATTAGAATCAGCAGCCGCTGAAAAGGGTGCTGCAAACGGCCCTTACTATCCCCCACATTGCAACCATCACAAAAAGTCCAATAAGCCCGTAGATGATAAAGCTTCTGCTCTGCTCCAGTTTTTTCTCGTCGCCTCCGGCAATCACATATTGTATCACTCCCCACAAAAAGACGACAGTCGCCACAACAAAAAGAAGCCCAACAAGCTTGTTTAGCACACCCTCGATATTTTGTATTATTCTAGAGAATGTTAGCAAAGAAGTTTTTTAAAACCGCAATAATTGCCCAAGCGCCTCCAATTATGACAAGCCCCAAAATTCCCCAGATCATATGCCTTTTGCCGGTTGTGCGCGCCTCTTCGCTTGCGGCGCCGGCAATAAACTCAACCACCCCCCACAAAAAGAGAAGCGCGGCCGCGGCCGAAAGCAAACTTATAATAGGCACAAGAATAGACGTTTCAACAACGCTTATTATTTCGCCAACTGTTTTGGCTTGGGCTATCTGCATTCTGGGTAATTATAATTATTACGGCGTTCGATAGCCCGGTCCTGATGGGATCGCCCCGCCAGAAGTTAGTCCATACTGCTGGACCAACGCCTGCACGACTCCCCAAATTGCCACCATAATAAAAAGGCCGATCAGCCCGAAAATTATAAACCTTCTGCCTTCAGCAATTTTGTCTTCTTCTCCGCTGGCCGTAACATACCGAATGACGCCCCACAAAAAGACTATCGTGGCCAGCACCATCAATATAGGTATTACTGAGTTTAAAATTTGTCTTGTTTGCTGCAATATGGTTTCTACGGTCGTGGCAAAAGCAAAAAGCGGAAACAATGAAGCTGCGCCGATTGTAATTTTTGTTAATGTTTTATTCATGTTTTTTATTTTTAATCTTTAATTTTTAATTTTTTAATCGACCTTTATTAATTTTACCCCTACACTAACTTATGTTTCTAAAGATGCGCGTAATCTAGCCCGTAATTGCGCGAAGGCTCTCGACCTTAGTTTAAGATTGTGTTCTCTACTTCGCGCATCTTTCTCTACTCTATATGCTTCATAGTAAATAAGTTCAAATGGTTTGCTTAGCTTGGTGGAAAATACTTTTCCGTGGTTATGTTCTGCCAATCTCTTGCGCAAATCGTTCGTTGAGCCAATATAATGTTCTCTATCAATCTTACTCCTTAACACATAAACATAAAACATAAGTTGGTGTGGGGGTTTACAATTGCTGCGCAAAATTGACTATGGCTGTTGCTATTGCATATGCCCCAACAATAAGCGCGGTGCCAATTACAGTCCAATAAAATGCGGATTTTGCCGTTTCTAATTTCTTTTCGTCCCCTCTTGCCGATACGAACAAAAACCCAGACCAGACAAGAAAAATGGCGGCTATCGGGAGACCGATCTGCGTCATAAGCTGGGCTATTTTCTGGACTACTTCTGCGAAAGAACCCGCGTTAATCGGATTTTGCAACGTGTACATATCCGCAAAAACCGCCTCCGGCCTTATTATAGCATAAATTGCCGTAAAAAGCAGTGACTTGATTTTATTGATAAGCATAGGGTTATTATAACTTATTTCGGCGGGAAAGAAACATGAATATGGTTAGCCGGCGGCACAGCGCAATTATTTACCGATGCTCCTCCCTGCGCTTCGCAGCGCGCGACTCCGTAACCTATGTTATTGTCATTTGCCAACAATTTCAATTTATTTAAAGTGCTTTGTTGCAAATTTTTTGGCACTATGTCAACAACAGGCTGTCCAACGCCATGCGTTTGGTGTCCGCCTTCGGTACCGCTGGATATTCTAAATTGACAATTTTCGTTTCCGCAAGCAGTTTGAAGCGTCCACAATCTATCGGCTACGTATTTCGGCAAGCCAACTAGGTTTAAGCAATCTTGTGTTTGTCCCGGAGGACACAGTTGTTTCAAATCTGAATCAGTAAAACCTAGATTTTTAAAATACGCCCTTGCTTCCGCCTCTGTTTGAAACGTGCCAGCTAAAGGTGTCACCTTTATTCCGCCGCCATCGCCGGTGGTCGGCGGTGTTACAATCGGAGCCGGGCATTCGTCAATTGAATTCCAAGCCCAGCCGATTGTGGCATTCTGGCCTACTTTGAATTCTGCGTTTTTGGCGCCCAATGTGACTATGATTGTGTCAACGATAAGCCACGCGCCAAAAGCGATAAAAATGCCGACAAGGCTGGACGTCAAAATTTTTCTGCCCTTTTCTATCTGCGCCGGATTGCCGGACGCCGTTACCCAAACTATTCCTCCAGCCAAAAGCGCGATTACCAAAATCGGGAGCGCCAGACCTTTCAAAACAAAATCAATAATGCGATCAGCCAAAGTAAATAAGTGGCACGGCGTGCATGGCACGAACTCCGTGCCGCACGGGACAAGCGGTAGAGCGTAAGCTGGAAAGGCGACGGTTGTTATTAATATCGCGAAACTAAGCAAAATAAAATTCCTTAACCCTAGAATTTTATTTTGCTTAGTTTTGCTCATTTTAGTTCTCCGAGCCGCGTAGCGGCTTTCTCCAGCGCGTCCCGCAACGTGGCTCGGCCTAAAACCACGTCTTCTATTAAATCTCTGAAAATTTGATTGGAAGAGAAAGGATCTGGATTCAGCCAGAGCTTCAGCGCCAAAACGGATTCTGCAAATACAGAGCGTACGGATTCTTTTTGGTAATTAGGCAAAACGCCGCGCTGGAGCGACACATTGCCGGTTTTATCCGCGTAAGCGGCAGAATTTTCCGCGCTGGTTAAAAATTTTATGAACTCCCAAGCAGATTGCTGATTGGTTGACGCCCGCGGCACGGTCAGCGCATAAAGAATTCCCCCGGTTACAGGTCTTACCGCGAGTTGCGGCAACAATGCTACTGCAAAATTAAGATGCGGATTCCGACTCTTAATTTCATTATATTCGCTTATTTTTCCCAAATACATAGCCAGTTTCCCGCCGATAAACATTTCCTCGGCTTCTGGAAGGGCGGCCGACCAGCTTTGCGAAGTTTTTTGTGGATTGGCGAAATCGGTCATAAACCGCAAAGAAGATTCAGCGGGCCGCAAAGTGGTATCGCCGACGCTAACCGGGGAACCAAGCGCGACTTCCCCGTTTTCTTTTACAATGCTCTCGCCGCTTTGTAAAAACATTGTTGTTAAGATAAGCGGAGCGTTTTTGATATTTCCGCCGCGGCCCATCGCCGCTCCCGAAATGACTATATTTCCGACATTGTCTTTTTGCGTAAGTTTTTTAGCGAAAGCCAAAAAATCGTCCCATGTTTTTGGTGGAAGCGTAATCAAATTTTTTGTGAAAATATCAACGTTCCAAAAAAGAAGAAGCGCGTCAGCGTACAAAGGGATTCCCAAAACTTGATTCCTTTCTGCAATAAAGGCGGAGGCCGCTTCAACATATTGCTGCTTGATTTCCCGCTCTGTAATAAAAATCGGCGGGGCCGCGGCGAGCTTACCTTTGTGCTTCTTTAAGTAATCGGACGGGAAAATTACTATGTCTGGCACATCCGCCCCATTGCTTGCCAAAACGTTCAGAAGGTCGCTCTCAAAATTTTGAATGTCTTTTTTAAAAAATCTTATCTCAAAATTTTGTTTGGAAGCCGCGAACTCTGAAGCCAAAGCAGTAAGCACCGATTCATCGGCAAATCCCCACACATTCAGCTTTGCGCCGCGCCCAGTGTCCGATTTTAAACCCGGCAAAACTCCCGTGAATATCAAAACCGCGATGACAGTGAGCAATATGGCGATGCCGATTATTACGATTTGGAGTTTGTTCATGCCAATTTTATATGAGCGTTAGCGAATAAATAAAATTGAGCACCCCGCACCAATTTTTTGTGCGGTTCGCAATGTAAATTTTCTTTTCGATGTTTCCTGCCATGTTTTTTGAAAAATTGACTCTTTGTAAAAATGGTGCGGGGTTCGCAAAAAATATAGTCGTTCCACTCCTTATTTTTTGGAAAATATCATCCCATAATGATTGCTGCCGGCGGAAAATTCTTTAAAAAAAGAAAAGCCGGCGGATTCAAGAATTTTTTTTGCCTCGTCTTTGCCGACGCGGTATTCCAACGATGGCCCGCCCGCAGTCGGACCGCCTTCTTCCCATTCCACAACCATAACACTTCCGCCAGCTTTCAAAATGCGGTAAGCTTCATCAGCCACGGCTTTTTTGTTTTCCGCCTGAAAAAGGATGTTGGATATCAAAACTTTATCAACGCTCCCGTCGCGCAGGCCGGATCCGCGAGGAAGCTCCAAATCGGCGCGACTCGGTTCAATATTAAAAATGTGAAAAAGCTTTACTTTTGCTCTAGTGGCCTCCAAAGCTTCCGGGCGGATATCTAGAGCGTAGATTTTGCCGTTTGAACCTACACGGCTACCCAAAGGCACGGAAAAAAAACCCGCCCCGCAGCCGAAATCCGCGACCTTATCCCCCGGCCTCACATCCCACGCCTCAATCACCCCATCCGGATTTAAAAACGCTTCTGCCATGGCTTTATTTTAGCAAAAGAACCTTGCGACAAACAAGGCCTTAATCTATATCTCTTTAGAATTTTAGCGTATAATGTATTTGAGATCATGAATGTCTTAGAAGTCAAAAATTTAAAAGTTGTTTATGATCGCGATGTTGCGCTAGACAACATCTCTTTTTCTTTAGAGCGCGGGGAAGCGCTTGCGGTAATCGGTCCGAACGGATCCGGCAAAACCACGCTTTTTCGCGCGATTTTAGGCGCGGTTGGTTATAATGGCGATATCAAAATGCCAAAAGGCACAAAAATCGGGTATGTTCCGCAAAAAATAGATTTGGAGAGAGACCTTCCGATCACCGTCAAAGAGTTTTTGACTTTAAGAGACCATGCGGCGCCGGAAAAAACGCTTGGGGCAGTTGACTTGGCGCCAAGCTTTTTGGGCAAAAGAATCGGGGAGCTTTCATCGGGCGAGCTTCAAAGAGTCCTTATTGCTTGGGCGATAATTGGACATCCGGATTTGCTTCTGTTTGACGAGCCGACTGCGAGTGTGGATATGGCCGGCCAAAAGACGGTGTACGAACTTTTACACAAGCTTCAAGAAGAACATAATCTTGGCTTGATTTTAATTTCGCACGATCTTACGGTTGTATACCGCTACGCTAATAAGGTGCTTTGTTTAAACCGCGAGCAGATCTGCTTTGGCGTTCCTGACGAAGTTTTGACGCCAAGCGAGCTTGCCAGACTCTACGGCAAAGACAGAAAATTTTACCAGCATGCTCACTCCTGAATTACAAATTTTTATAGCCGCCTCTTTGATTGCGGCCGCCGGAGGAATGCTGGGATCCTTGGCTTTGCTTCGCCGCATGGCTTTGGTTGGAGACGCGCTTTCGCACGTGGCTTTGCCGGGCGTGGCTTTAGGAATTTTATTTAATTTAAATATTTTTGCCGGCGCGTTGGCATTTCTGATTTTCGGCACAATTATCATTTGGGCCGTTGAGCATAAAACCAAGCTCCCGGTGGACACCTTAGTCGGCGTAATGTTTACGCTAGCGCTTGCGATCGGCGCCTTGCTTACTCCGAAAGAAGACATATTAGAAGCGCTTTTCGGCGATATTGCCAATATCAGCCAGTTTGATTTTTGGCTTGCTTCCTTAATTTCGCTTGCGATTATAATTTTGCTTTTGGTTTTCTACAAAAAATTCACTCTGTCTCTGATCTCTTCCGACCTCGCGCTCTCCGCCGGGTACAAACCGCACATTCTTGAGTTTTTGTTTCTTATGATTTTCGCACTGGCAGTGGCGGTGGGCATAAAATTCACGGGCGCGCTTCTTATGGGCTCAATAATTATTATTCCGGCAGCGGCGTCACGAAACATCGCGCGGAGCATGAACCAGTATTTGGCCATCTCCGCGGTCTTTGGAATTTTGGGGGCAGTTTTGGGTATTTTTATCTCAAAATTTTACGGCTTTCCCCCCGGCCCGGCATTCGTCCTCTTCGCCGGCGCGCTATTTTTCATCTCAATATTTTTTAGGAGGTGATTTTCTGTAAAAAATAAATTTGCAATATTCTAGCTATAGCTGAAAAGTTGCAAATTACGCCACAACTATTTGACATGGCCTCGCGCTTTGTGATAGGTATTAAATAGACTTAAATAAGGCGGAAAGGAGATCGGCGTGGAACAATCTGATAAGAAAGCGATAGGTGAGTGTTTGGTTTTAAATTTTAAGCTCAACAAGGCGGTTTTGGATTTGCTCCAAGAAGTAAGAAGCGAATTCCGCTTATATCGAGATAATCCTAATGATCCCGCATATCAGCGGATGGAAAGGACGGAAGATGGGATAAGCGCTTTACAAAAAGAATTGAAGGGAAAACTGAAAATATTTTCTGTATTGCCGGAAGTCAAATACGACAGCAAACACAGGGCGCTTTTGCCTTGCAAAAATTGCAAAAAGGAAATGCCCTTTAAGCATATAGCTGATATGGCGCACGGCATTTCCGGGGCTTACATGAGCGGCACCGAAAGGTACGAATGTACGGAATGTGGGCATGCTATATACAGCGGAGATAACTTGACCGAAAAATTAGACTTGGAATTTAGATACGAATAAGTAGAAACGTCTTATTTTTGTGCTTGAGTAATCCGCGCGACACAGGGGAAAAATTCCCTGTGTTTTTTATTTTGAAATTTCTTGGAGAATTTTTTTAAAAACCTCCGGATGTTTTTCGGCGAGTTCGGCGAGCATTTTGCGGTTTAGCAAGATGCCGATATTCAGATATTCGCACATGCCATTGACACGATTTATGGGCTTGCTATAATGGCACTAAGGGTTTCAACCAACGGCGCCACATTCTGAAGTGGGCTGAAAGCAGTCTCGAAAGTAATTTCGGGATTGTTTTTATTTTCAAGCACATCATAATCATCATTGCGGTGGGATTGGTGGGTAAAGCTCAAAAGTTGAGTCGTTGGTTGAAACCCAAATGGCTCGCTTCGGCGAGTGTGGTGCAAGTCCACTGCCCACCGCGTCAAAAAATCCTAGCTTCGGCTAGGATTTTTTGATTAGATGCTTGATATCTAGCTTTCAGCGCCCTCTTTTTCATCTCAATATTTTTTAGGCGCTAACCGCCGATTTTTATTAGTTTTGCACCAAAAGCAAATTTGCAACATTCTAGTTATAGCTGGAAAGTTGCAAATTATCCATATTGACAGACATGCGCCGATTTGCTAACATCGGTCCAGAAACTTAAGGATTGGCCTTAAGCTCGCGCTCCCGACTTTTCTCGGGACAATTTGAAAAAAGAAAGGAGGAAATGCTCATGACTACTCATGAGACGTTCCTAAAAGAAGTAGCCGGAAGAACCAGCGAGGTGTTCTCGCCAGTATTGAAGGCTCTGCTGAACTTGCCCAAAGAAGAGCTTGACTATTGGGTAGGCCAAAAAGGCGAGCTAAGTCGCCGGTTGAGGATTATTCTAAAACCAAAATGGCAACACGCAGCTGCCATTTCACTGTCGACCTCTCCATTTTTCGCCAATGAAGAGGTTGAGTCGCAACGAGGATATCCGGCCGCATACGCCGGCTCAAAGCCGGTGTTAGAGCAGTTGATTCCGTTTGCCAGGCATTTTAAGGAACTGGAAACAAAAGCCGTGTTGGTCAACTCCAAAGAGTTGCCTGAAAAGCCAATTGGCGCCGAAGGGCCATTTCCCTTCGTTGTGCCGTACTGGAGAAAAATCGCGAAAAATTACGGCGAGGCAGTAGAGCGCATTCTTGCCGCGATTGCCTCGGAGCTCCGGTTTAACAATGAGCTTCAAGGTAAGTTGGGGGCGGAATATCTGCTGCAGTCAATGCTGTCAGAAACGGCCTTTGACATGCTCCATGCGCAACAAAAAAGCGACTATCTGCTTGTTTGGGCGCAGTTCGGAATGTTGCACGCAAGGCCCTGCCGCTCCGTGAGAAGAGTGCGCGTCGTTTATTTGCCGCACGAGTTCGGTCTTGGCATATTCGCTGCCGGCTCAATGCTTTTGAGCCATCCGGAACGCTTGCAATCGGAAAATGATTTGTTCATTAATCTTCCGGGAGACGAGTATTCTTACAACGCCGATGGCCATTTTGATTGCGCTCCTTGTTTCTACTTCAGCTGCAATAGGCTTAACCTGTACTCCTTCAATGTTGTCGGCATCGTCTATTCCCGCTATGCCTCGGCTTCCGGCTTTCTCCCGCAGTAGAATTTTGATTTTTGGGCCCTTGGGATTTTCCCCGCGGGTCCTTTATTTTTTTAGTTTTTTATTTCCGTAAGAATTTTCTTAAACACCTCCGGATGTTTTTCGGCGAGTTCCGCGAGCATTTTGCGGTTGAGGCCAATTCCGGCCTTTTTTAATTGAAAAATAAGTTTACTGTACGAAAGGCCATTCTCGCGCGCGGCGGCGTTTATTTTTATGTTCCAGAGCGCGCGGAAATTCCTTTTCTTTTTTCTGCGGTCGCCAAAGGCATGGCGGCCGGCGTGAAGAAGCGCTTCTTTGGCCGCGCGCTCTTTTGATTTTCTTTGCCATCTAAAACCCTTAACTTGGCGCAGAACATTTCTTCGTCTTTTTAACGCGATTTTCCCCCGTTTTACTCTGGACATTTTAGTGTTTTAAATAAGAAATAACCATGCGCTTTTGGATTCGGCTCAAATCCGAAGCGCGCTTTTTAGCCAGCTGCTTTCCGCGGCTTTTTTTCGCTTGAAAATGATTGATGCCAGAACCACCCCGCAGTATTTTCCCGGTTTTTGTAATTTTCAGGCGTTTTAGTATTGATTTATTTGATTTAGCCATAATTTAATACTAATTTACAAATCTTATTTGTATTATATTACTATTTTTTATATGTTATAGTCAAGCTCAATCCGCGCGGCCCCTTTTTAATCTCTTCTTTTTCGAATCCGTGCGGGATAATGGCAAGAAAACGCTCAATTCTGTCTTGCAAAAATTTTTTATCCAAATATTTTTCTCTGCCCCGCAAAAAGAGATCTACCTTAACCTTGTCGCCGGCTTTTAGAAATTCTTCTGCCTGCTCGGCGCGAATCTCTAAATCATGGAGAGATGTGCCTATGCCTATCCGAACGCTCTTTAGCTCAACGTCTTTTTGTTTTTTGGC
Source organism: Candidatus Giovannonibacteria bacterium RIFCSPHIGHO2_02_FULL_45_13 (assembly GCA_001778635.1). GTDB lineage: Bacteria > Patescibacteriota > Minisyncoccia > UBA11713 > 2-01-FULL-45-33 > GWA1-44-25. The sequence goes on from MFHO01000023.1 coordinate 21,268, forward strand.
CGCCTGCCGCCGCTTTTTTTCCTGCTCATAAAAATATTTGCCGCGGTCCATTATTTTAGCAACAGGCGGCTGCGCGGTAGGAGAGATTTCTATAAGATCCAGGCCTGCCTCGCGCGCTTGCCTTAGCGCTTCTTCAACAGACAAAACGCCCAGATTCTGGCCGTTTTGGTCTATAACTCTTACTTCCCGCGCCGTTATTTGATTGTTGATTCTTGCTCTGTGGATAATTTTATGTTACACCCTTGCTTTTACAAAAGCAATATGCTAACATTGCAGTAAAGTCGAATATCTTATTTATTAGTTTATATTTAGCTTTATTTTTTATGTCGTATAAAAAAGTATTAACGAGAGCTGGCATTGTCTTGTCCTTGGGGGTATTAGCGTCAATAGCTGTCGCCGATCACTCATGGGGCGGTTATCACTGGGGCCGCACAGCAAATCCTTTTACGCTTGAACTGGGTGACAATGTTTCTGCGGCGTGGGATTCATATCTGGCAACAACGTCTGGCGACTGGAGCGTGTCCAGCGCGCTTGATACAGTAATTAAAGCGGGAAAAACTAAACCACGCACATGTAAAGCGACCAACGGCCGCGTAGAGGTGTGCAGTGCAAAATACGGGTTCAACGGTTGGCTGGGTATTGCGC